>JANXTO010000346.1 GCA_025352365.1 Undibacterium sp.
ATGAAGTCTCCTAGCATGGCTAAGTGTTGCGACTCTTCTTCTAAAAACATATCGACGACGACTTGCGAGGCCATCACGCGGAATTCTCGCGGGTTGAATTGTTTAGCTTCGCGCAGCAGTTCGCGCAGGATTTCGTAGCAGATGGTGCGCGCCGTTTTGACTTGACCTTTGCCGCTACAGGCTGGGCAGGGTTCACATAAAATGTGCGCCAGCGATTCGCGCGTGCGTTTGCGGGTTACTTCCACTAAGCCTAAAGCAGAGAAATTGGA
Organism: Undibacterium sp.; assembly: GCA_025352365.1. Taxonomy (GTDB): domain Bacteria; phylum Pseudomonadota; class Gammaproteobacteria; order Burkholderiales; family Burkholderiaceae_D; genus Undibacterium. The sequence goes on from JANXTO010000346.1 coordinate 270, forward strand.
TACCGATAATTTGGTACGGTCACGTGACAGTGCTTTGTTCAATTCTGCCAGTACGGCGGTTTTGTGTTCCTCATTCTCCATATCAATAATATCGAGAATAATGATGCCACCCAAATTGCGCAGGCGTAGCTGGCGGGCAATTGCGTGGGCTGCTTCCAGATTGGTTTTAAAGATGGTGTCGTCAAAGTTACGACCAGCGACAAAACTGCCGGTATTGACATCGATGGTGGTCATGGCCTCAGTTTGATCGATGATCAGATAACCACCCGATTTAAGATCGACCCGGCGTCCTAATGCGCGCTGAATTTCTTCCTCTACGCCATATAAATCAAACAGCGGACGCTCGCCCGTATAGTGCTGTAGTTTAGGTAAAACAGAGGGCGTGTAAGTAGTACCAAATTCATGCAGCATCACATAATTTTCACGCGAGTCAATCTGTATCGTAGCCGTTTCTTCATTGACGAAATCACGTAATACGCGCTGCGCCAAATTTAAATCTTGATGCAATAAAGTGGCTGGCGGTTGGGTCTTTGCCATTTGCGTGATATTGGCCCAGGTGCGACGCAAATAATCGACATCGGCTTTCAGATCCTGATCTGAGGCATCTTCTGCCATGGTACGCACGATGAATCCCCCTTTTTCGCCCGTCTGTTGCAAGCTCAATACCTTGGCGCGTAGAGCTTCGCGCTCGGCTTCGTTTTCTATTCTTTGTGAAATGCCGATATGTGAATCTTGCGGCAGATATACCAGCATGCGGCCAGCGATAGAGATTTGGGTAGAGAGTCTGGCGCCCTTGGTACCGATAGGATCTTTGATCACTTGTACTGTCACGGATTGACCGTCATACAGCAGCTTTTCTATCGGTGTCAGCGCATTATTGCCACTTTCTTGTGAGCGCGCATCCCAGATATCGGCGACATGTAAAAATGCAGCACGTTCTAAACCAATATCGATAAATGCAGATTGCATGCCGGGTAACACGCGTACCACTTTGCCGAGGTAAACATTGCCGACCAGACCGCGGGACAGGGTGCGTTCGATATGCAATTCTTGTACCGCACCCTGAAAAATCAGAGCAACACGGGTTTCTTGCGGTGTGATGTTGATGAGGAGATTTTCGCTCATAGTTTAATAAAATATTCGATACAATAAATAAGCAATTAGGGGATGTGAATACCAGCTTGACGTAGCAGCGTGGCGGTCTCAAATAAGGGCAATCCCATGATGCCAGAATAACTGCCGCTGATGTGGGAAATAAAGCGCGCCGCAGCACCTTGGATACCATACCCGCCCGCTTTGTCGTAGGGTTCTGCGGTGATGCAATAGGCCAGAATTTGTTCTTCGCTTAGCTCTGAAAAAGTCACTTCAGAACGCTGTGTTATATGCCAGTGTTCATGCCCATGCATGCCAACTACCGCAAGGCTAGTCAACACCGCATGAGTTTGACCCGATAAAGCACGTAACATGTCGCAGGCTTCAGCCTGATCTGCGGGCTTGCCGAGAATGCGGTCATGGATGACGACAGTCGTATCCGCCGCTAACACTGGACGTAGCGTTAATCGGCGTTGTTGCATCATGTTCCAGGCAACTTGGGCTTTTTCCTCGGTCACGCGTTTGACGTAATCCGTCGGTAATTCGCCAGGCAAGACGATTTCAGTGACATCGGGACCGCGTGGCGCGGTATCACGCAATAAGAGCAGATCAAAATCGATACCAACCTGGCGCAGTAACTCACGACGGCGCGGACTTTTGGAGGCAAGATAGATTTTGTTGTCGATGATGGGCATAGTGTGTCCTTTTATCTTGTTAGACCCGATGGTAAGGATGATTTTGCGTAATCGACCAGGCGCGGTACAACTGCTCGGCTAATAGTACGCGCACCATGCCATGCGGCAATGTCAGGCTAGAAATGCGGATCAGCATATCGGCTTTCGCTTTAAATTCTGCATCCAGACCGTCTGCACCACCAATCACAAAAGCTACGTCACCACCGGCTTGTTGCCATTGGGTGAGCTGCTGCGACAGGCCAACGCTGCTTAGATCTTTGCCGCGCTCATCGAGTGCAATGATGCGTGTATTTTTCGGAAGCACAGCTTCAATTTTAGCGCGTTCTAATGCCATGACGGTCTCGGCGGTTTTGCTGCCGGAGCGCTCGACCGGTTTGATTTCTTTCAGCACGATACGACAATCGGCAGGCATACGCTTGCTGTATTCGTTAAAACCAGTTTCTATCCAGGCTGGCATTTTGTGACCGACGGCGGCGATGATGAGTTGCATAGGATTGAAAAATAACGTCGTGATTAAACGGGAAACAACGTAATATACATAAAATATACTCCTAGTATGTATATTTTAATAGTCCATATAATATATGGACAATAAGGTATATTTTTATAAAATAATGGGGAGTATATTTTTATTCCCCCATGCCAGTTAGTGATAGATTCAGTATCGTCAGGATGCCATCCTTGTTCAGTCATTACAAAAAAATTGGCTCCTGTTTTGTACAGGAGCCAATTAGTCATCACTTAAAAGTCAATGCGTTGAAGCGCTTAACAGCACCGTAGACAAGGAATTACTCAGCAGTTTTACGGCGGGTCGTCGCTTTTTTATCAGCGGCTTTTTTAGCAGAAGCAACCGATGTTTTAGTTGACGCGACTTTTACGCGCGCACCACTTGGTGTTTTTGGAGCACGTTTTTTTGGTGCTGCGTCAGTTGCTGCTGCACCGGGGGCAGTTTTACGTGTTGCTGGTTTTCGTGTTGGTTTCAGTGTTGATATAGCCGCCGCATCATCCGTCGCTGCTTTGGTGGCACGCGGTTTGCGGGCTGGCTTTTTAGGCTCATCATCCAAGGTAGTCTGACTTGCCATCATGTCGTGCGTTACTTCGACGGGTGCCGCTTTGCTACGGCTACGTTTAGGTTTGTCTTCTTCTTCAACCGATGCCGTCGCTAGTTTGGTGCTGCGTTTTGCCGCGCCAAATTTAATTTCTTTATCGCCCCATAACTCTTCCAGACGATAGTAAGCACGGATCGCGGGTTGCATGATGTGGACGATCAGATCGCCCAGATCCACCAGTACCCACTCACCAGTTCCTTCACCTTCCATACTGACGACGGTGCCGCCGTTTTCTTTAACTTTGTCACGTACCGATGCCGCTAAGGCTTTGGTCTGGCGGTTTGAAGTACCTGATGCGATCACAACGCGATCAAACAGGCTGGTCAGATGCATCGTGTCGAACAGTTGAATGTCTTGTGCCTTGACGTCTTCCAGAGCGTCAATGACGAGGGCTTGTAGTTTTTTGATATCCATTATTTTTTCGTATTTTCGTATAAATGATGTTGTTGTATGTAGTCTAGCACCTTAATTGGGACTAACCTCGGAACAAACCCCGAGACCAAGGTGCTTGCTGCGCCACGCTCCAGTTGTTCTCGAATCTGGGTGGCTGAAATATCCACTTGCAGATCATCTGCCAGATAGGTCAGCCCAGCGGGGGTGGTGCGAATCTGTTCGGGTGTCGCCGCTGCTTGCCTGAACTTGCTTAGTACTTGATTGACTACTTGATTGACTACTTGATTGACTTGCTGTGTTTCTGTACCGGTATTTATATCTATATCTTTCTGCTGTGCTTCCTTTGCTGCTGCCTGTGGCAAGTTTGTTTGATCCAGTTGGAAGCCGGGTCGTGAGGCCGCGCAGATATGCGCCAGATCAAACAAGTGTTGCCATTGGTGCCAGCTAGACAAATTCTGCAACTGGTCGGCACCGATTAAAAAAACGATTGAAGTAGTATCACCGTACTCTGCGCGCAAATGCCGCAAGGTATCGATGGTGTAATTAGTTTGCTGTCGTTCTGCCGCTAGGATTTCCTGACGATCAATCACCACCGGACAATTAACTTGGTCTGCAAACGCCAATTCCAACATCGCACATCGCTGCGCGGCATTGGCAGTTAAGCCATTTTTCTGCCAAGGATTTCCGGTAGGAATAATCCGTAACTCTTGTGGCTGTAATAAATCCACGAAACGACGGGCCAGTGCCACATGTCCAAGATGCACCGGATCAAAACTGCCGCCTAATACCACAACACATTTCACGTGTGTCTGTTCATTGAGCATATCCGATGAATCTGGAGTTGAATCCAAATTCACATTCATTTAAACCCAGTCCCTATGTGGCAAAAAGTCTTTCGCCAGCGCCGCCTCAGGACTATTATCTTTTGGCTGCCAGTCGTAACGCCATTTGACGATCGGCGGCATCGACATCAGTATCGATTCAGTACGACCGCCGGATTGCAGCCCAAACAGAGTGCCACGATCAAACACCAGATTAAATTCGACATAGCGACCACGGCGGTAAGCCTGAAAGTCACGCTCGCGTTCACCATAGGACATATCCTTGCGCTTTTCAAGGATGGCGCTATAAGCGGGTACGAAGGAGTTACCTACCTCTTGTGTCATCGCAAAGCTGCTGGCGAAATCAAGCTGGTTAAAATCATCAAAGAAAATACCACCGACGCCGCGTGCTTCTTTGCGATGCTTGAGGTAAAAGTACTCGTCACACCATTTCTTAAAACGCGGATGCAAGTCAGCGCCAAACGGACTGACAGCATCTTTGCAGCTTTGGTGAAAATGCTGCGCATCTTCGATAAAACCATAATACGGTGTTAAATCCATGCCACCGCCGAACCACCAGACGTTAGGCTGACCTTCGGCATAAGTGGTAAAAAAGCGCACGTTCATATGTACCGTCGGTGCATAAGGATTACGTGGATGCATGACCAAGGACACGCCCATCGCTTCCCATCTACGACCTGCCAGTTCTGGCCGGTGCGCTGCAGCAGAGGGCGGTAAATTACTGCCCATTACATGCGAGAAATTTACCCCGCCGCGCTCAAAGACTCGACCTTCTTCAATCACCCGTGAGATACCGCCGCCACCTTCTGGCCTGTCCCAGCTATCAGTCATGAACTGCTTACCGTCAATTTGCTCCATCGCTGCCACGATGCGTGTTTGCAGATCAAGCAGATAGGTTTTTACGGCGCTGGAATCAGTCATGCGTTTAGCTTATCTCGTGATTAATGTTTTTTATTCATAGCGCGCCAGCCAATATCGCGGCGATACTGCGCACCATTGAAATGAATTTTTTCGACTACTTCATAGGCATGTTTTTGCGCTAGCTTGACAGTATCACCCAAACCAACCACGCAGAGAACGCGGCCACCGGTCACCGTCAGCTTGCCATCGGCCAGCGCAGTTCCCGCATGAAAAGTCACACTCTCTGGCGTCTCTGGAGGGATGCCTGTGATCACATCACCTTTACGCGGTGTGTCTGGATAGCCTGCCGCTGCCATTACCACGCCCATTGCCGTGCGTCTGTCCCACTCTAGTTCTACGGTATCCAGTGTGCCGTTGACCGCGTGCTCCATCACGTGTACCAGATCGGTTTTCAGTCGCGCCATAATCGGCTGCGTTTCTGGATCACCCATGCGGCAGTTAAATTCTAGTGTCTTAGGATTACCGTGATCATCAATCATCAAGCCAGCGTAAAGAAAGCCAGTGAAAACAATACCGTCTTTGGCCATGCCTTGTACCGTCGGGACGATGATCTCGCGCATCACACGGGCGTGCAATTGCGGTGTCACGATAGGGGCAGGAGAATAGGCACCCATACCGCCAGTATTCGGGCCTTCATCATTGTCCATTAAGCGTTTGTGATCCTGGCTTGTTGCCAGCGGCAAGATATTTTTGCCATCAACCATCACGATGAAACTCGCTTCTTCACCTGCTAAAAACTCTTCAATCACGACACGGGCGCCAGCGTCACCTAGTTTGTTGTCGGATAACATCATGTCGACAGCGCCATGCGCTTCTTCCAGACTCATCGCGACGACGACGCCTTTACCGGCAGCCAGTCCGTCGGCTTTGATGACGATTGGCGCACCTTTTTGTGCGATATATTCATGCGCCGCAGCCAGGTCAGAAAAGGTTTTGTATTCTGCTGTCGGGATGGCATGACGTTGCATAAAGGATTTTGCAAAATCCTTAGAGCTTTCCAATTGTGCTGCTTCTTTACTTGGGCCAAAAATCTTTAGTCCGCGTTCACGGAATACATTGACGATGCCAGCGGCCAGCGGTACCTCAGGACCCACTACGGTCAAACTGATTTGCTCTTTTTCGACAAAATCAGCCAAGGCAACAGAGTCGGTTAAAGCGATATTTTTCAGGCGGGGATCCTGCACTGTACCGCCATTACCCGGAGCGACAAAGATTGTTTGCACACGCTCGGATTGGGCCAGTTTCCAGGCCAATGCATGTTCACGACCACCAGAGCCTACGACGAGAATTTTCATATCAGTTTTCTATTTTAATATTCCGACTTGAATTCAGAATTAGTCTTCAATGATGGCGTTGGTAAAGACTTCCTGCACATCATCCAGATTTTCTAGCGCATCCAATAATTTTTGCATTTTGATCGCGTCATCGCCAGCAAAAATGGTCTCTGTGCCTGGCTTCATAATCACCTCTGCGACCTCGGGTACAAAGCCTGATTTTTCTAAACTATCTTTAATGCCGGACATATCGTAAGGCTGGCACAACACTTCAATACCGCCTTCGTCGTCGGTAATCACATCATCCGCACCAGCCTCTAAAGCGGCTTCCATCAAAGCATCTTCATTGGTGCCCGGTGCAAATAACATTTGTCCACAATGCGTGAATAAAAATGCGACCGAACCTTCGGTTCCCATATTGCCGCCAAATTTACTGAAAGCATGGCGTACCTCAGCCACAGTGCGTACCTTGTTGTCGGTCATGCAGTCAACAATGATCGCCGCACCGCCAATGCCGTAACCTTCGTAGCGGATTTCTTCATAATTTGCGCCTTCCAAGGTGCCGCTGCCGCGTTGAATCGCGCGCGTGACGTTCTCTTTCGGCATATTGGCATCAGCTGCTTTGTCTACCGCGAGACGTAAGCGTGGGTTGGAGGCGATGTCTTCGCCGCCCATGCGCGATGCGACCGTAATTTCTTTGATTAAGCGCGTCCAGACTTTGCCGCGTTTTGCGTCAGTGGCCGCTTTTTTGTGCTTAATATTGGCCCATTTACTATGTCCTGCCATGATTGCTCTCTCTTGAATTGGCAATTGTTTAATAGGGGCTTCTAAAAAACCTTTAATCGAGATGTAGCACTAGGCGCAAAACGCAGCAATACGTCGGTATTGCGAGGCTTTGCAACGACGTGGTGCGCTCGATTAAAGGATTTTTAGAAGTTCCCGTACCAAATGCTGAGGAAATTCGCCCAACTCTGGTTCTATAATGAAGTCCGGCATTTTAACATAGTGATTTTATTCAAATCCCCCTATAGAACGACCTAAATCATGTCCAAACCACTGCTGATCGCAAAAACATCGTCACAAGAGCTATATTTATTGTCTGATTGGGCGAATCGCCACGGCTGTATTACCGGTGCCACGGGTACTGGCAAGACGGTGACCTTGCAAGTAATGGCACAAGCTTTTTCCAGTATTGGCGTACCTGTGTTTATGGCAGACGTTAAAGGGGACCTGTCCGGCATGGCAAATCGCGGTCAAATCAGTCCGAAGATGCAGCAACGGTGTGAACAGATCGGCGCTGATATACCAATCTGGCAAGCATGTCCTGTCACTTTTTGGGATGTGTTTGGTAAACAAGGACATCCAGTGCGCGCCACAATTTCTGATCTGGGGCCGCTGATGCTGGGACGCATGCTGAATCTGAACGAAACCCAAGAAGGCGTATTACAACTCGCCTTTAAAATTGCTGACGACAATGGCTTGCTGCTGCTCGATACCAAAGACCTGCGCGCAATGTTGCAGCATCTGGGCGATAACGCCAGCGAGTTTCAGACCGAATACGACAATATTTCTGCTGCCAGCATAGGTGCGATACAACGTGGTTTGTTAGCGATTTCAGAGCAGGGTGGTGAGCAATTTTTTGGCGAGCCAATGTTGAACCTGGACGATATGCTGCAAACCGATGCCAGCGGTAAAGGCATTATTAATATTCTGGCGGCGGACCAATTACTACAATCACCGCGTTTGTATTCGACTTTCTTGCTATGGATGCTATCTGAGTTGTATGAACATTTGCCAGAAGTCGGTGATCTGGATCAGCCTAAGATGGTGTTCTTTTTCGATGAAGCGCATTTATTGTTCGATGAAGCTCCCAAGGTGTTATTGCAAAAAATTGAGCAGGTTGTGCGCCTGATTCGGTCTAAAGGTGTAGGTGTGTATTTTGTCACGCAAAATCCGCTCGATATTCCCGATACGGTGTTAGGACAGCTCGGCAATCGCGTCCAGCATGCTTTGCGTGCTTATACACCGCGCGACCAGAAAGCAGTGCAGGCAGCGGCAGAAACTTTCCGCCCCAATCCCGACTTAAATACCGCGCAAGTGATTGGTGAACTCGGTGTTGGTGAAGCACTGATATCTTTCCTTGATGAAAAAGGTAGACCGAATATCGTACAGCGCGGATTTGTATTGCCGCCAGCCTCGCAGATCGGGCCTATTTCGGTAGAAGAGCGTCAACAGATCATGGCTAATTCGATTGTTGCAGGCGTATATGAAAAGACGATAGACCGTGATTCTGCTTATGAAAAACTCAAAGGCAGAGTCGCCAATACGCAAGCGCATAGTGCACCATCCTCTGGTAATTCTGGCGGTATGAGTGACGGTTGGGGCAACTCTGGCGGGAGTGTCGGCACCAGTGCGCCAACTCGTCCGGCGCAAGATTCTGCACCGGGCATACCTTCACAAAGACAAGCGACAACACAGCAGCAGTCCCAGGAAGAAGGCGGTATTAGTGATACGCTGAAAAGCGTCTTTGGTAATCTGCTGGGCGGTAGCGGTGGAATACGTCGTCGCGATAACGTCGCAGAGACGATGGTTAAATCAGCCGTGCGGACGATAGGATCACAGGTTGGTCGTGAGATTATTCGCGGTGTGCTCGGATCTATTTTGAAGAAAAAATAAATCATCTTTGATGATATCGTACTGCTGAATTTTGAATGTTCGATATCTAGCAATTAGTCATCGAAAAAACCGTATTGAAGTACGAACTTCGATACGATTTTTCTTTATGCGGCGTTCAAAGTCCCAGCATGAAACCGCAAATGATCTTCAATAAAACTAGTGATGAAATAGTAGCCGTGGTCATAGCCCGCATGACGTCGCAGGGTTAATGGCTGGTTTGCCATTTTGCAGGCAGTTTCAAATTCTTCTGGCAGTAGTTGCTCAGCTAAAAATTTGTCGCTTAAGCCCTGATCGATCAATATACCGTTTGGAAAAGGTGTATTGGTGTTCGCCATTAAGATCGACGCATCGTAGTCCAGCCAGTGACTTTGATCTGATCCTAAATAACCGCGAAATGCTTTTTGACCCCAGGGGCATTTGATCGGCGCTGCGATCGGTGCAAAGGCGGAGACCGAGCGGTAGATGTCACGGTTGCGCAAAGCTAAGGTCAGCGCACCGTGACCGCCCATGGAGTGACCAAAGATGCCGATACGATCTTCACGTGCAGCAAAATTGTTCAGTACTTTTTGGCGTAACTCATGTACTACGTAAGAATACATGCGGTAATGTTTTTCCCACGGTAGCTCTATTGCGTCCAGATAAAATCCTGCCGCTAAACCAAAATCCCAGCTCTCGCTTTCGCCAGGTACTTCGGCACCGCGGGGGCTGGTATCTGGCGCGACTAACATGATGCCTAGTTCCGCCGCCAGTCTTTGCGCGCCGGCTTTGATCATGAAGGTTTCTTCATTGCAGGTGAGCCCCGCCAAATAGAATAAGACCGGGACTGCTCTCTCTTTGGCTTGTGGTGGCTGGAATACCGAAAACTGCATAGGCAATCCGATCTCACTCGACTCATGCCGATAAAAACCTTGCACGCCACCGTAGCAGGCGTGCTCGCTGATTATTTCTAATGCGGTTGCGGTCATCTTGACTCCTGTTTCAATTAGCTTAAAATTAGTTAGCTCAAAATCAGTTAACTTAAAATTCGACAACAGAACGAATCGACTCTCCGCTCTTCATTAGATCAAAGCCTTCGTTGATGCGTTCTAACGGCAGTTTGTGCGTGATCAGATCGTCGATGTTGAGCTTGCCTTCCATGTACCAGTCGACGATTTTTGGTACGTCGGTGCGGCCACGGGCACCACCGAAAGCAGATCCTTTCCATACCCGGCCAGTGACTAGCTGGAATGGACGTGTGCTGATTTCTTGCCCTGCTGCGGCAACGCCAATGATGATCGACTGTCCCCACCCCTTGTGACTGGATTCCAGTGACTGACGCATCGTCGTAGTGTTGCCGATACATTCGAAGCTGTAGTCTGAGCCGCCATCGGTCAGGCCGATAATTGCATCCACGACGTTACCGACTTCGGTCGGATTGACGAAGTGTGTCATACCGAATTTGCGCGCCATCGCTTCACGAGCCGGATTGATATCAACG
>JANXTO010000356.1 GCA_025352365.1 Undibacterium sp.
ACACCAGGATCAGGATTACCCAGACAAAGTTTGTAGACAGGAAAACGCTTATGTTTGACACTCACCTCGCAAGCAACCGACGCCTCCAGATGCCCCCGACCAAGGGTCAGGATGCGTTCTAATTCTTGCATTTCAGGCAGAGCAGGCATGATAGTAGTGGCAGCGATGGCGGTAAAAATAGACTTTGCGATGCTAGTGGACAACTGGGAGGAAAGCAAGGCGAATGCAGAAATTGCCATTTTCCAGTGAAAAATACGAATCATCTCTAAAGATGCATAGAGAAGTTTTACTTAATTTATCAATTAGGGCTTAAGAAAAATTGTCCCGGGAAGGCTTAGCGACGAAGATAGTACTTGAGTACAGCTAGGAGCTACAACATGGCCGGGGCGGTTTTGCGTAAGTCCTATCTATAAACTCTTCTTAGTCAATTTCATCTTCAAGGATTCATAATCAGCTTGTTTCAGTTTTGATCCGGAGCATTTTTAACGCCTTCTTTAACCTGTTTCGTCATTTTTTTATTTTGATTCTCGAAGTCTTTAACCAACTTATTACAAATAGTTTTCTTCGCCTCGCACAACACGCCCATCTCGACGTAAAGATCGCCGTTCGAGTGATTCCTTAATGTCCGCTTTACTACTGCGGGATAGGCCGGATACGTTGATGGTGTGAACGACCAGATCGTCATCCCATCAGCCTCGGTAATGATAGTCCATGCGTCAGGCGTGGTATTGACCGATACATCAGGCTTTGCATTGACCGCCTCCAACGCTGAAGCAACAGTCTTAAATCCGGTGCCAGATACTTTAGCCGGAACAGCTTTGACTGCCGTTTTTTCAGCCTGCGCGAAAGCACTTGAAGCACAAACGGACAAGCTCATCAGCAATGCAGCACGAGCGAATAGTTGGATCATTAGTAGCTCCTCAAAATTAACGTGGATCAGTATGAAAAAATTCCTGCAAGAAAAGACCCTGCCCTATAGTGTCTAACATCATATTACGAATATTGACTGGCACTTAATTTCAAACTTATAGAAATCACAAAATATCTGCTCCCCAAAATGGGTCTTCATTTATGTGAATCAATTAAATTTAGATCACTCATCAAGCTTGAGCAACACATACTTATCAGAATATCCAAAAATTACAGCAACACATACCCCACCCGCTCCGCACTAGCCGCCGCTTCCTCTCAGATAAATCACAACGATCGACAACCCATCCCGCGTATTCTGCAGTTGGTCGCACCAGACTTGTTTGCTCATGGGGGCGAACGGTAGAGTCGCGGCTGTTCACTTTGTTCATCCCTTCCACGATTATTTTAAGAGACACGTCTATGTCCTCCATCATCCTGCAACCTAGCATCGCCCTCCCACTTGGTCAACGTATTTTGCGCTTCCCGCTGACACGGATTGTGCTGGCGCTGATCGCGTTCATGTTACCGTTTTTATTAATACAGGCCGGCTCATCGAAGCTGTTTGACGACAAATTATTTGTCAAACTCGGACAATTGACTGGCGCACTCATTGGCTATCTTTGCTATGCAATGTACGTGCGCAAGATAGAACAACGTACCGCGACCGAGTTGTCTTTGCGTGGGTTGACACAAGAATTTGGCGGTGGCTTTTTGCTCGGTAGTTTGATGGTGTGCGCGACCGTGGGCATCATCGCATTGATGGGCGGCTTTCAGATCACGGCCACGTCCTCGTGGACTGTGATTTTGATCCCCCTGTTGATGCATCTGACGATTGGATTGGTAGAAGAGATGCTGCTGCGTGGCGTATTCTTTCGCATCGTTCAGCAATCACTGTGAAGTTGGCTGGCCTTGCTGGCATCTGCGGTGCTCTTTGGTGCCATGCATCTGGTGAACGACAACATCACGGTACTTGGCTTTGCTAGTATCACCGCTGCCGGTTTATGGCTAGCGTCTGCCTTTATGCTGACTGGCAGATTGTGGATGTGTGTGGCGATGCATGCGGCGTGGAATTTTTTTCAAGATGGCATTTTTTCGGTTGCTGTGTCTGGTCATCCGGTACGCAATGGTTTATGGATCAGCAAAATGAATGGACCGGACTGGATGACAGGCGGCGCTTTTGGTATTGAAAGTTCTGCGATTGCCTTCATCATCGTGGTCGTCGTCACTGTCGGTTTGTTATATCAGGCAGCTCGATATGGCCGTATTGTGCGACCTTTTTGGAAGAGAATTGATCGCAATTTTTGATTGCAATATTGATCGCTGTCGATACCATTTTGGCAGCATCACTGCACCGAAAAAAGTGTTTATATTGGTGCCGCATGCCGGACTTGATCCCAATCAAGTGACACTGGACAAGTGACACTGGATGCGCAATATAAAATGCTCAAAGAAAGCGTACCGCAGAGCATTGGCTGAACAAATTAATGACTGATTGATGCACTTGCAGGTAGCACCTTGCGCTGTCGTTTATGCTTTTTTGACGCCGCAATAAAAGCGATGCGCTACCTGTGATGGGATATAAAGTAGGGATGCAAAGCGCGTTATCCCAGACGTGTCTGCGGTTTGATTTTTTTATACCCTGCTTGCACTGCGCTGACCACCAACAACACTAAACCACCTGCAATCAAACCTGCAATAGTGTTCAGTAAGGATGGCAAGATCGTCGTGACCAAACCACCTAAACTACCCACATTGCTGGCCGCTGCGGTGAGATCGGTGA
>JANXTO010000033.1 GCA_025352365.1 Undibacterium sp.
CCTGCGTGCGCCTCCATCCCCGTGACGATACAGTCATACCAGGATAAGCCCATGACCGCTGGTACAACGCCAATCACTTTGTCGGCATCTTCTAGTACAGGTCCTTGCTCTATATGGGTTTCAAAATAGGCGCCAATCGGATGATCACCGGGAGTTTGCGTACCCAGATAACCGATGCGTTCTAACTCGTCTTTCACTGTTTTGCCGTCAACATCTTTTGCTGCAAACGCATGCTCTAAAGTGAATGCGCCGCAAAAAACGCCTGAGCCCATCATCACCGGGACGAACCGAGAACCTTCTTCATTTGTCCAGAAGGCAACCTCAATCGGCGCCTCGGTCTTGATATTGTGATCGTTGAGCGTTCGGACAACTTCTAGCGCTGCTAGCACGCCATAGTTGCCATCAAACTTACCGCCGGTTGGCTGGGTATCGATATGACTGCCGGATACAATCGGTGGCAGACTATTATTAGTACCGTCGCGGCGCATGAAGACATTGCCAATTTTGTCGATGGTGACCGACATACCGGCTTGCTTTGCCCAGCCTGTCACTAAATCGCGGCCTTGCTTATCAAGATCGGTCAATGCCAAACGCTTGACGCCACCTTTAGGCGTGGCACCAATTTGCGCCAGTTCCATTAAAGACTTCCACAAACGGTCGCCGTTGATTCTTACGCTAGTGATATCTGCACCCATTGTTTTGTCCTTTTTAATCTGTTGATGTACCTGCTATGAGACGCAAATGATGACCATCATCGCTGCACTGCTTTAGGAGCAGTTTGACTCGCCATACGGCCTATTGCATCATAAATTGGAGAAAATGCGGGTCTGTCGATATGCTGTCCTGCCCCCTGAACCGCACGTAATTCACCCTGCTTAAATACCAGCTTGCCGGCACTGATGGTATGGCTAGGAATACCGCGAACGGTGCGCCCCTCGAATACGTTGAAGCCACCTTTAGCAAATTGCATCTTGGCGGAAATTGTGCGCGTGCCTTGCGGATCCCACACCACGACATCGGCATCTGCACCAACTGCAACTGCCCCTTTACGTGGATAGATATTAAAAATTTGTGCGGCGTTGGTGGAGGTCACTTTGACGAATTCTGATGGCGTTAATTTGCCGCTGTTAACGCCTGCGTCCCAGATCACTGCCATACGATCTTCGACACCACCGCACCCATTAGGGATTTTGGTAAAGTCGTTTTTTCCGGCGGCTTTTTGGGTATCGCAAAAGGTGCAATGATCGGTTGCGGTGGTGTGCAAATTACCTCCTTGCAGCCCTTGCCATAACGCAGCCTGATGTTCTTTTGAACGGAACGGCGGACTCATGACATGACCAGCGGCAAAATCAAAGTCAGGATGACGATAGACGCTATCATCAATCGTCAGATGCCCTGCCAACACCTCACCGAATACCCTTTGGCCTTTACTTCTGGCGCGGGTAATTGCCTCCAACGATTCTATACAGGAGACATGCACGATATAAACCGGTGTATTGAGTACATTGGCAATTGCAATCGCCCGGTTGGCAGCCTCACCTTCTACCATCGGCGGACGTGATAAAGGATGTGCCTCTGGTCCGGTGATGCCTTTTTTTAATAACTCTTGTTGGAGTAAGAAAACCAGCTCGCCATTTTCTGCATGCACAGTAGGCATAGCTCCCAGCTCCAAGGCACGTGAGAAGCTTTTTACCAAAATTTCATCATCGGCCATGATGGCATTTTTATAGGCCATAAAATGTTTGAAGCTATTCACGCCATAGTCGCGCACCAGTGTGCCCATATCAGCATGTACGGTATCGTCCCACCAGGTTACCGCAACGTGAAAACTATAATCACCGGCTGACTTCTCTGCCCAGCCACGCCAGGTTTTATAGGCATCCATTAAAGGCTGTTTAGGGTCCGGAATAACGAAATCAATAATGGTAGTGGTTCCGCCGGCCAGACCTGCGGCAGTGCCGGTAAAAAAATCGTCTGCGGTCACTGTGCCCATAAAAGGCAGGTTCATATGTGTGTGTGGATCAATCCCACCGGGCATGACATATTGACCGCTGGCGTCAATAATTTCAGCATCCGCAGGAACGGATAAATGCTCACCTACCGCAATGATTTTGCCATCCTGGCACAGAACGTCAGCACGAAATTCACGGTCTGCATTAACGACAGTACCGCCGCGTATCAATATGCTCATATTTGTCTCCTGATTATTTAGTAGGTTGCAGCACAGCCACTACCTGATCCGATTTACCCTGCATCATGACTAAATATACTAAGCCTGATAACACCAGACCGATAAACCAAGCGTAGGTATAAATTGTTTTCAATATGCCCGGAACTTCGGGGAAGGATGTGGGAAATGCCGCATTTAAAAATCCGGGAATATTGGGGACAACACCGATGACAAAGGCGACAATCGCTGCCATGTTCCAGCCGTTGCCGTAAGAATATTTACCGTTTTCCTGGTAGAGCTGAGCTACATCCAGATTGGTTTTACGAATAAAGTAATAGTCGATTATTAATATACCTGCGATTGGCCCCAACAACGCCGAGTAGCCGATCAACCAGGTAAAAATATAACCTTGGGTTGATTCTAAAATCTTCCATGGCATCATGGCAATCGCGATAAACGCTGTGATGTAGCCACCCGTTTTATAGGAAATTAGTTTAGGATTGAGTGCTGAAAAATCATATGCAGGACCAACCAGATTGGCGGCTAAATTAACGCTGACGGTATCAATCAACAAAATCAACAGAGCGATCAACACCGCAACGCCTGTCATACGACTAGCAAGATCAACCGGATCCCAAATCGCTTTACCATACAAAACTACCGTGGCAGAAGTCACAATCACCGCCAGCATGGCTAACAATGCCATCGGCACTGGCAAACCCACGCTTTGACCGATAAGCTGATCGCGCTGAGTTTTAGCAAAACGGGTGAAGTCAGGAATATTCAATGCCAGCGTCGCCCAAAACCCGATCATCGCAGTGAGCGAAGGCCAGAACGTAGTCCAGAATTGTCCGGCTTTTTTACCACCCTCAATAAATTGTGAAGGTTGATCCAGAATCGGCCCAAAACCACCAGCCTTGTTATACACCCAACCAAGCAGGACAAAACAAATGACGATCTTCAACGGTGCGGTATAAGTTTCTAATTTACGAATCGAATCCATACCGTGAAAAATGTACCAGAACTGGATCGCCCAAAACGCTAAAAAGCACGCGAACTGCGCCGCATTAATACCAAGGCCAGCGATCTTATAGCCACCCAGCGGATGACCGAGCAAGACACCTGCCAAGGTATAAATCATCATGCCACCAAACCAGGTTTGAATCCCGTACCAGCCACATGCCACAATCGCGCGCATCAATGCTGGCAAGCGTGCACCTTTGGTACCGAACGAAGAACGAGCCAGCACCGCATAAGGAATACCGTACTTGGTACCGGCATGTCCGATCAGCAGCATAGGCACCAGCACAATGGCATTAGCAAGAAAAACCGTTACCACCGCTTGCGATGCAGACATACCGCCTTCAATCAAACTAGCCGCCAACGTATAGGCTGGAATACACATGACCATGCCAACCCAGAGTGCGGCAAAGTGATACCAGCGCCAGGTGCGCTGACTCTCGCTCGTTGGTGCCAAATCTTCGTTCCAGAGTGCGCTGCTTGCGGTGGTCTTGTTCACGTTTACCTCTCCTTCAGTTGGACTTACTTAAAATCTTGAGGATGCCTGTTAATGCAAAAGGATTGCGCCTTTAAAGAGCGCAATCCATATGTTAAGACCTGTGTATTTAAACGCTGTATTAAAAAGCTGCATTAAAAATGCTATATCTAAGAGCTACATCTAAGAGCTATGTTTAAAATCAATAAGTAAGAACAGCTTGATTTATGCCTTGACCAGATTCTCCGCTCTAGGGTTGCGCGGGTCCTGCGTCCAGTTCATATAGGGTTTACCTGTCTCTTCCGCGACCATCGTAATGCAATTCTCAACGGGGCAAGTAATCTGACATAAGTTACAGCCGACACACTCTTCTTTGATGACTTCGTATTTACGCTGTCCGTTGTCTGCAATCAGTTGTGAAATGGATTGATGTGAAGTGTCTTCGCAAGCGATGTAACAGCGACCGCATTGGATACAACTATCCTGGTCGATCTGAGCAATGCTCTTAAAGTTCATATTTAGATATTTCCAATCCGTCGTATTGGCAACAGCTTTACCGCGAAAATCTTCTATCGTCGCATAGCCTTTTTCATCCATCCAGCGCGACAGGCCATCTTTCATGTCTTCAACAATACGAAAGCCATGCAGCATTGCGGCAGTACAAACTTGTACAGAACCCGCGCCGAGGGCAATAAATTCCGCCGCATCACGCCAGTTACCAATACCGCCGATACCAGAAATCGGTAAGCCATGGGTGGCAGGATCGCGCGCGATTTCCGCGACCATATTCAGTGCAATCGGCTTGACAGCTGATCCACAGTAGCCGCCATGTGTACTTTTACCGCCCACAATAGGACGTGCCACCATACTATCCAGATCGATTGAGGTAATGGAGTTGATCGTATTAATCAAAGACACAGCATCGGCACCACCATTGTGTGCAGCGCGCGCAGGCATGCGGACATCAGTAATATTCGGGGTGAGCTTGACAATGACAGGTAAAGAACAATATTGCTTGCACCAGCGCGTGACCATTTCTACATACTCAGGTACTTGCCCAACTGCTGCCCCCATGCCACGTTCTGGCATGCCATGTGGGCAGCCAAAATTGAGTTCTATCGCATCAGCGCCGGTCGCTTCGACCAAGGGCAACACTGTTTTCCATATCGCTTCTTCACATGGATACATCATGGAAACAATCATGGCGCGATCTGGCCAGTCTTTTTTGACTTGGGTAATTTCTCGTAGATTAATGTCCAGACTACGATCAGTAATCAGTTCAATGTTATTAAAACCAATGACTTCGCGATTTTTACCAAAGTGGGCGGAATAACGGGAGGAGACATTCACAGGTGCGGGATCTTCGCCCAAGGTTTTCCAGACGACGCCGCCCCAACCTGCTTCAAAAGCGCGGATCACGTTATACGCCTTGTCAGTAGGTGGCGCAGATGCCAGCCAGAATGGATTAGGAGATTTAATACCGGCGAAATTAATGCTGAGATCGGCCATTATGCAGCCTCTTTTTTAGAAAGTGAGTTGGACGATAAGTCTTGATGAATTGCGGCTGCGGCGAGCTTGCCGTGCTGCACCGCTTGTACTGTCAAGTCTTGTCCGGGTGCGACACAATCACCACCAGCATAGACGCCCGAGACCGAGGTACGGAAGCTGTCATCCACATAAATTTTATCGCCTTGCTTTTGCAACTCCATCGCCAAGGCATCACTGATTGATGCAGTAGTTAACGATTGTCCGATCGCTTTAAAAATCGCATCGGCAGCGATATCAAAGCTCTCTCCAGTACCGATCAGGCGGGTGCCTTCCATGCGTGTTTTTTCAAAGCGCATGCCGCGTACACGACCCGCGTCATCCAGTAATATTTGTTGCGGTTGCGCCCAAGTTTTCAGACGCACTTGATGTGCTTTGGCAATGTCTTGCTCATGTCCGGTAGCGGACATGGACTCCGCACCGCGTCGATAAACTACGGTCACGTCATCGGCACCTAGCCGCGCCATCTGCACCGCCATATCAATTGCGGTATTACCTGCTCCAATCACCAGGCAACGGGAGGCCAGTGGCAATTTACTCAAATCATCGGCTTGACGGAGTTCAGCGATATAGTCGACTGCGGAGAGTAATCCTGCCGCATCTTCACCGGTCAGGCCAAGCTCTCGGCTTGCACCAAGTCCCAGTGCTAAAAATACCGCATCATATTGTTGACGCACATCGGAGAGCTTTAAATTACCTCCCAGAGTCTGTCCGTATTGAATCGTGATACCGCCAATGTCCAATAAAAAATCGACCTCGCGCTGCGCAAAATCGTCTGGCAACTTGTATTTAGCAATGCCGTATTCATTCAAACCACCGGCCTTGGCGCGTGACTCGAACACCACGACATCGTTACCCAACATTGCCAGTCTGTGTGCACAGGACAGCCCTGCCGGTCCCGCACCGACTACCGCAATCTTGCGTCCGGTGATTTTTGCGCGCCCAAAAGGATGGTGCTCAAACTGCATATTGTCGATAGCGTAACGCTGTAAAAGACCAATTTTGACTGGCTGTGCCTCAGCGTCATGATTACGCACACAGGATTGCTCGCACAAAATCTCGGTAGGACAAACACGCGAACAGCTTCCGCCAAAAATATTCTCTTGCAAAATAGTTGTTGCTGCGCCGTTGATGTTGTCGTTAGCGATATTACGGATAAAACTAGCGACATCAATATCTGAAGGGCAAATTCGGGTACATGGTGCATCGTAACAATACAGGCAGCGCTGACTTTCTATCAGCGCCTGGCGCGCTGTCAGTGCGGGTACCAGATCCGTGAACCGACTTGCCAGCTCTTCTTTGCTGGTAGTCGGATGTCCGAGATGCTCTAGCTTAGTCAACCTACTTAAGACTTCAATCATGATTGCATTCCTAATTATTAGTACTTCCGTTTGTACTAGGGTCTGTAGCAGGCGTTTTTACAGAGTTGGACAAAGGCCGATCGGGCAAATCAGAAATCTGATTGCGCATACCGATTTATATCAGATTACTAGCAAACCTCGTGCCAATATTTACCACTTGGTAAAAACAAAATCTCTGCTGCTTTGCGCCATTTTTGAGAAATTTTTGCCTTGTTTTGATACATACATTCTTTGCCTCGCACCAACTGAGTACATCGCTGTTGCACTATTGCTGCGCCGCAGGATGGTCACTCCTGCCCGTGTTGCGTAATAACTTTGTTGGGCAATGTCCACATACTTACTCCAAGGTTTTTAAAATAGCGGCAAGCTTGCCAAACAACTCGTCGATATGGGATTTCTCTAATACTAGCGGCGGCGATAAGGCAATAATGTCACCAGTAGTGCGGATCAAAATGCCATCGGCAAATGCCTGCTTAAAAGCATTGAAAGCACGTGCGCCGGGCTTGCCTGGGATAGACGCCAGCTCAATACCGGCAATCAAGCCCAGATTGCGTAAATCAATTACATGAGGCAAACCTCTGAGGGAATGCACTGCATCAGCCCAATAGCTGGTCAAGCTACTGGCGTGCTCCAGCACTTTTTGCTCTTCAAAAATGTCCAATGTCGCCAGTGCGGCAGCACATGCCAGAGGATGGCCGGAATAGGTATAGCCATGGAATAACTCGATGCCATCCGGCCCTTGCATCATGGTGTCGTAGATATGTTTTTTAGAAAATACCGCCCCCATCGGTACGACGCCATTGGTTAAGCCCTTGGCGACTGTCACCATATCTGGTTCGACATCAAAGTAGTCAAATGCAAACGGCGTCGTCAGGCGGCCAAAGCCGGTAATTACTTCGTCAAAAATCAATAAAATGCCGTGCTTGGTACACAATTCGCGCAAGCGTTTGAGATAGCCTTTGGGTGGAACCAAGACACCAGTCGAACCGGCAAGCGGCTCAACAATCACAGCGGCAATGGTGGAGGCATCGTGCAAAGCGACAATGCGCTCCAACTCGTCTGCTAAGTGCGCACCGTATTCAGGTTCACCGCGAGTGAAGGCGTTTTTTTCCAGATTGTGGGTGTGTGGTAAGTGATCTACCCCAGGCAACAGGCTGCCGAAAGTTTTGCGGTTATTCGCAATGCCGCCCACCGACATACCGCCAAATCCGACACCGTGATAACCACGCTCACGTCCGATCAGACGCGTGCGGGTGCTATCTCCGCGAGCGCGGTGGTAAGCCAGCGCCATCTTCAAGGCACTATCCACTGCCTCGGAGCCCGAATTGGTATAGAACACCTGACCGAACCGGTGATTGGTATAAGTCATCAAGCGCTCTGCCAGCTCAAATGCAGAGGGATGCCCCATCTGGAAGGTCGGTGCAAAATCGAGTTGAGCGACCATATCTTGTACCGCTTTGACCAGTTTAGGCTGTGCATGTCCCAACGGTACGCACCACAAACCCGCTGTACCATCCAGTATCGTATTGCCATCGACATCGCGATAATGCATGCCTTTAGCTGAGACCATCAAACGGGGATTACTTTTAAAATCGCGGTTGGCTGTGAACGGCATCCAAAATGGATGCATATCATTAGGGCGGGATTCATACATAAGACACTCCTGAATTTGGAAAAACTATTTACCATGTGGTAAAACTATGATGCAATACTAGGCGGCAGGATGAGAATCCCGACAGATACAGCTTGCTTAAAAAGTAGCAACCGTACAGGTTGACGTGGCACTACAGTTAAGCGTGGATTTTAAAAAAATTCAGGGAGCTATTTCCTGAAAACTGGTGCTGCAATGACTTATCCGATCAAAATGGAGGCGAAAGATGGAAGATGCACGAGTGGCGAAGCCAGACAATCTGTCTACGCCATGTACCACCCGCAGTATTGCATCACCCTGGCCCATCCTGACTCTGGACCGGACCAGGCGCGGCAATTTGGTGGACCAGATTGTGGAGTCGATTACGCAGCTGGTGAACAGCGGCGAGCTGCGTGTTGGAACCAAAATGCCTTCTGTCCGGCAATTTGCTAAATCCAACAGCATCAGCACTTTTACTGTTGTGGAGTCCTATGATCGCTTGGTGACAACAGGCTTGTTGTCCTCGCGTCGTGGCTCTGGATATTTTGTGGCTCGCAGTGAAATCCCTGCAGTACGATCAATTTTGCCACCACCGCTGTTACTCAATATTGACGCGCTCAGTCCCGATTTATATACCGGTGTGTCGGATGCCCTACCTGCCGGTTCTGGCTGGCTGCCGCCGGAATGGTATGGCGAATCGACGATTCTGGACGCTATCCGTCACGCGATGCGTATTCCTGCTTCTCGCTTGCGTGGCTATGGCAATCCTCTTGGATTTCCCAGCCTGCGACAACATCTGGCAAGCACCCTGGCGGATGAACTATTCGCCGTCGAGCCCGATCAGATTGTGCTGACCCACGGTGCGACACACGGCTTTGATCTGATCTTGTGCACCCTGACCAAACCGGGTGACTGCGTCTTTGTTGAAGATCCCGGCTATAGCAATTTATTGTCACTGATACGCCATCATGGATGCATCCCCGTTGGTATTCCGCGTGGCGAACACGGTTTAGATTTTGATGTACTGCAAGAGAAAGCGACCCGCCATCAGCCCAAACTGATGTTCGTCAATACGGTATTACAAAACCCACTTGGTACCTCGCTCAGTCACGCGCAGGCGCATCGTCTGCTGGGACTGGCAGAGCGTTTTGATTTTTGGGTGGTGGAAGACGATATATACCGCGACCTAAGTGCGCGCAGCGATCCTTCTCTGGCAGCGATGGATGGCTTACGGCGGGTAATCCGCGTCGGCAGTTTTTCCAAAACGCTATCTCCGACCTTGCGGGTAGGGTCGATTGCAGCATCGGCATCACTCATTTCTGAATTGGTCCGCGTCAAGATGTTGACGGGTTTGACCACATCAGAGATCAATGAGCGCGCGGTGCTATACGCCATCACTGCGCGTCCCTACCGGCGTATGCTGGAAAAGCTGATCAGCCAGCTGGATACCGCACGCGAGAGCAGTATTAGCAACTTACAAAAAGCCGGCATGACGGTGTTGGCTAAACCTCGCGGCGGGATGTTTATTAGTGCCGGCTGGGAGACGACACCCACACTTAGCTTCAATGGCAAACTGATTGCCGATCAGGCACTCAAAGCGGGAATCCTGTTGTCGCCCGGTGAATTTTTTACGCTAGATGCATGCACTACGATCTGGTTTCGCTTCAACGTGGCTTATACCCAATCCGAACAACTCAGTACTTTTTTGACGAATTGCCATGACACTCTTGGACACTGAAAAATCTATCGCCGGAAAATCCAAATCTGCTACGACCAAAGTCAACCGGCGACTAATCAATCGGGACAAATTAGAAACAGAAATCCTGGAGCAAGCGGTACGGCTATTTGCGGAATGTGGCTACGAAGGCACTTCGATTGCAGCGATTGCCGAGCAAGTGGGTTTGTCCAAACAAAACCTGCTGTACTACTTCCCTAGCAAGCCGGTGCTGTATCAACGGGTACTAGATGATGTCTTGAACGTGTGGCTAGAGCGCATGAATAGTCTGGCCGATGATAGCCGTGAGCCAGAAGAACTACTGCGTAGTTACATCGTCGCCAAGCTCGAATTTTCACGCGAACAGCCTTGGGGTTCGCGCGTGTACGCCATGGAAGTAATTGGCGGAGCAAAAATTTACGGCGCAGATATCCGTAAAAAAGTCGTGCCACTGTTACGTAAGGACATTGAGATTTTTGAGAAGTGGATAACGCAAGGCAAA
>JANXTO010000195.1 GCA_025352365.1 Undibacterium sp.
GACAAACCGATGATCTACTACCCGCTGACTACACTCATGTTGGCCGGTATAAAAGAGATTTTGATTATATCTACACCACAAGATACACCGCGCTTCCTGGAGTTATTGGGAGACGGATCGCAATGGGGCATCAGCTTGCAATACGCGATTCAACCTAGTCCTGACGGATTGGCTCAAGCATTTATTATTGGCAAAGAATTTGTTGGCAACTCGCCATCTGCACTCATCCTTGGCGACAATATTTATTACGGTCATGATTTTGAAATCCAGCTAAAACAAGCCGATAGTAATCAATATGGCGCAACGGTATTTGCCTATCACGTACATGACCCAGAACGTTACGGCGTAGTTGATTTTGATCAAAATCGGCAAGCCATCAGCATAGAAGAAAAGCCAGAAAAGCCGAAATCTAACTACGCTGTTACCGGGCTATATTTCTACGATACACAAGTGGTAGATATCGCCGCCAATATACAACCGTCACATCGGGGCGAATTAGAAATCACCGACGTCAATAATGTTTACTTAAAGCAAGCGCAGCTTAAAGTGGAGTTAATGGGACGCGGCATGGCATGGCTAGATACCGGCACACATGAATCCCTTTTAGATGCAGGTCAATTTATCGCTACCATCGAAAAACGTCAGGGTCTCAAAGTCGCCTGTCCGGAAGAGATTGCTTACCGCCGCGGTTATATTGACGAAGCTCAATTAGAAAAATTAGCGCAGCCGCTTAAAAAGAATGAATATGGTCGCTATCTTCTTCAACTACTCAATAACAAAGCGTACTAAATACATTTCAAGTTAAGAAGAGATTATGAAAGTTACCCCAACTAATTTACCTGAAGTAATGATCATTGAGCCACGCGTGTTTGGTGATGATCGCGGTTTTTTTTACGAAAGCTTTAACGCCAAAAAATTTGCAGAACTTACTGGCGTGGAAACAAATTTCGTACAAGACAATCATTCTATGTCTTCAAAAAACGTCCTACGTGGCATGCACTATCAAATCCAGCAAGCTCAAGGTAAATTAGTACGGGTCATCTCCGGCGAAGTCTTTGATGTTGCTGTTGATCTACGTAAAAGCTCGCCGCGCTTTGGTCAATGGACTGGCGTTAGCTTATCAGCCTCTAATCAGCGTCAACTATGGATACCTCCAGGCTTTGCTCATGGTTTTTTAGTTACCAGCGACAAAGCAGAGTTTCTTTACAAAACAACCGATTATTGGGCACCAGAGCATGAACGCTGTTTGCAGTGGAATGATCCTGCAATTGGTATTCAATGGCCATTAGAGACCGAGCCAGTGATGTCTACTAAAGATCAAGTAGGTAAAACACTCGCAGATACAGAGGTATTTGCATGAGAATTTTACTGACAGGTAGGACTGGCCAGGTTGGAAACGCTTTATTAAGTACTCTGCAGCACTTGCATCAAACTGAAATCATTGCACCACAACGGACTCAAATGGATTTAAATAATCCAGATCAAATTCGTCAGCTGGTACGAGATATCAAACCTGATTTAATCATTAATCCTGCTGCCTATACAGCAGTGGATAAGGCAGAAACCGAAGCTGATCTGGCGCAGACTGTAAATGGTGAGATTCCAGGCCTCATGGCAGAGGAAGTCAAAAAAATAGGCGGAGCACTGATTCACTACTCGACTGATTATGTGTTTGATGGAAGCAAGCGCGCCAAAGACAACAGCTTGATCGCATACATAGAAGAAGATCAGACAGCGCCGGTCAATGTTTATGGAGCGACTAAGCTTGCTGGAGAACAAGCAATCATTGCAAACAATTGCAATCATCTGATCTTGCGTACCAGCTGGGTCTACTCTACATTCGGTAAAAATTTCTTACTGACGATGTTGCGTTTAGCAAATGAACGAGAAGAATTAAAAATCGTCAATGATCAGTGGGGCGCACCTACTTGGGCGGGCTGGATCGCTCAAGCAACAACGGATATTGTCAGTCAATGGCAACTTGCTGGTATGTCTCAGGATTGGTGGGAGGAGCAAGGTGGAACATATAATTTTACTTCTGGCGGTGCTACAAACTGGTGTGGTTTTGCCCAAGAGATCATGGCACAAGCGGATGCTAAGGGATTGCTAAAGAAAAATGCTCCAGTTGTATTGGGCATACCTTCGGCAGACTACCCAACACCTGCCAAGCGACCCGTTAATTCTATTTTATCGAGTGGTAAATTAAGAGATAAGTTCGGCATACAACCACCTACTTGGCAAGATGCGCTCGCTGCTTGCCTAGTATCTGCTAACAATTAAATTTATCAAATTAGCATTCTAAGTGGTTACTTAATTTGTTTTACCGTCGGCATTGTCAACGCTAGTAAATACAAAATGACAGTGCCGAAAAAAGTTCGGTTTTCAATTTTTTTTGTTTTAAGTCCAGCTAATCGTTTTAGCTTTGACATACCACCAAACTCAATCAAAAAATCAATCGCTTCTGCACTGTGTTTTGGTATTACACTAAAACGGTATTTGAAACTCGATGCTTGTTTCGCCACGTTGTTAAGGCTATTTTTGGCAAGGGCATACTTTACCCTTGGAGAAAATAGTAAATCTCGATATCTTCTCTTTTTCGCTCCAACTTGATTGTTTTCGTGTTGGCGATAGAAGATCGTCGGATCGTTGATATGCGCCACTTTACCAAAAGTGCTCGCTACCAAAATCAACCACCAATCATGCATTACCGCCTGCTCAGGCAAAGGCAGCGCCAGCTCTAAAAGCGGTCGGTTAAACGCCATCGTGCATCCTGGAGCAACATTCGAGAAAAATATATTCTTGGCTGCTTTGTAGCCATCTGGCTTGATTTTTTGAGATTGAAAAAAAGAAGTACTGATCGTATTTAATTGATTATCAGTGACAGTCAGATCGGTGAATACTAAAGCCGGACTTGATTGATCTCTATCGCCCTCGACCTCAAGTAATTTTTCAATTGTTCTGTGTATTTTGTTGCTAAACCAAATATCGTCTTGGTCTGACAACATGATGTACTCTGCGGTCGAGTTCTTGATTGCATGGTTGAAATTACTAATGACACCGCGCTCTTCGTTTATCAGTAATCGTACATTGGGATGTTGTCTGGCGATCTCAGACACGATAGCCGCTGTGACATCAGTTGACATATTGTCAGAGATTATAATGTCGCCCAAGGAAAAATCCTTGAGCACAATTTCATTAGCTAAAATCGAAGCGATTTGATCGGAAATGTATTTTTCTCCGTTATAAGAAGCAAGCGCAATATCAATTTTCGGCATATTTCAAAAACTATAAAATGGTGTGAATGTTGGTAGAAAATATGACCTACAGTAGCGAAATATTCTTCTTTCTCGCAACCACTACCATTGCGATAGTAATAGAAATTTCAGTGATATAGAGACTTGTAATTAAGCCATCTGATTGGTACTGATAGGTCAGAAAGGTCGCGTACAGAGCATGTAATGGCCCCGCAATTAAGTATATTTTGCTGAGAATTTTGCTTTCGCCTAAAGCTAAAAACCGCCATTGAGACAAGATAGTCGCGATCGCAATAATCACGGGTAAAAACGCAAGTGATTTAAGATAGAAGGCCGCAGGTAAAAAGGCCTTACCTAAATAGCGCTCTGCAATCGTTTCTGCAAAAAAGTACATCACGAAGCCACAAAAAAACTCCAGGCCGACGAGTAAAATTGCGCCCCTTTTAATCAACGCCTTTGACTCTTCTGCTTTACGTGGGTCCTGGCTTAAAGCGGCAATCCTTGGGAATAAAGCGGATGCAATCGGTTGTATAAACCCTTGTGCAGCGATACGAATTTTATCTGTTGCTGCAAAATAAGCAACCTGATCAGTACCAGCAAAAATCTTCAATAAAACAATATTAATTGTTGTATAAAAACTCGTAGAGATATTCGATAAAAATACTGGCCATCCCTCTTTTAGTAAGGTTTTAATACTGCTCAGGCTAACCTTAGTTTCTATAAAAATATTCTTAGAATAAATATAGTAAAAAGAAAATATCGCAGCAATTACACCAGGAATATTTTGTAAAATAGCGGCAATGACGACATCATCAGTATTTTTTACAAAGATAAAAAATAGTGGCAAGGGGATGATACGGGATACACCTGTAATTAGCGCCAGAATCCGCATTTTTTCTAGACCTTGAAACAACCAGGTTGGAAAAAGTGCATTCCCTATCACGCCGAGGAAGCAAGCAAATATAAGCGCAGTATTCTCGCGAATATCATAAAAACAAGTAATCAGAACTAGCAAAAATATTGCCGAGGCACCGGCGAGCAAGAGTTTGATCGCAATGGTATTTGCAACGATGGAGGAAATATTTTTATTATCACTATTATTAATGGCGATTAATCTGGTTGCAGTAATACCAAAGCCATAATCTGTGATGAGAATAAAATATTGGATTATCGATTGAGTAAAACCAAGCGCAGCATAATTGCTAACGTTTAAAGTTCTAGTTAAATAAGGTAGTGTGATGAGTGGAGCAAGATAAATCACCGCCTGGACCAAGATTAAATAAAATATGTTTTTTGTAATGCCGGTCATTTATTTTGAACTGTAAGGGAGATGATTTTTTAGTTCGACTTGCGCGAATTTTTCCAAAAATGCAATTGAGAAAGACATTACAACGTACGACAAAGAGATGCAACGCAGTTAAACCAATTTTTCATAAGTTCTAAGTAAATCTAAGTTAAACATATGCAATACAACACTCAGGCTAATATTGGGTTCAATAATTGGTCTAATAACTCGCCTGGTCGCTGTCCCAGTCATTTACTGCAAGTGTAGCGTAACTACTTTCCGCGGCCAGATAGATCTGCGGTCCAAAACGCCACTATTAATGGTTCAGGGCACGGATTGTTTAACTACCGCAAATTGCAACTATCGGGTCATACAGTTCAGGCTATGAGAAGTGTTACATAAGTCCTATTATTACAAATAACCATCGCAATTAAGTTTTGATTTGTATCACCGGATCAAAAATACTCTACAAAGGATGCAAGAGCATATGATCCATGTCGCCATCATCAGCCACGGACACGAAAAATTACTAATCGCCAGCCAGCTTGGCGGTTTACTACATAGCGAACACAGCGGCGATGATATTAAGGTTTGGATCAAAGAGAACCGACCCAGCGCAGAGCTACAAAATTATTGTTTGCATTATGGGATTAGTTATACAAACTTAGCACCGAACTTGGGTTTTGGCGAAAATAATAATTTCTTATTTAAAAAAGTAAGTACGGAGTTCGGTATTCAACCAGGCGACTACTTTATTGTGATGAATCCTGATCTAAGTACTACGCCGGAAACAATACGCGCACTGGTAACACAAATGAAAAAGGATGCCTGCGTAATCGCCAGCATTAACTTGTTCAAAGATACCGAGCACAAACTAACTGACGCCAATATCCGCTACTTTCCGACATATAAGTCATTACTAAAATTGATGACGGCAAAGTCGCTGACCCAGCATTACGATAAAAACTCCATCATGCAAGCTTGTTATGTTGACTGGGCATCAGGAGCGTTTCTGGCTTTTGACGCAGCGCATTACAACCAATTAGATGGTTTTAATCAAGCCTATTTTATGTATTTTGAAGACGTTGATATTTGCTATCGGTCTCTAAAAATAATAGGTAAAGGCGTCTTGTACTACCCTCAATTTAAGGCAATTCATCTGGCAGCACATAAAAATCGTCAGCTTATTTCCAAGCATGCTTATTGGTTTATCTCTAGCTTCTTGAAATTTTTATCTCGACGCTACTTTGTCTATTCTCGACAAAAACCGGTAGCAAGCTTACCTCTGGTGAAATAAGCAATATGAGAAGAACTATTTTGCTGACTGGTGCGACTGGCTTCGTGGGACGGAGACTTGCAGATCAGCTACAACAACAAGGTGAGGAAATGATTTGCGTTAGTCGCCAGGCACAAGCAACTACCCACGCAAATACGCACACTCGCTATGAAAGCATCCCTGACTTAAGTGCAAACACCGACTGGAGAAGACTGTTATCAGGATTAACGCATGTTATCCACTGTGCCGCCAGAGTCCATGTGATGAATGAAACTGCAACTGATCCCTTGACGCTATTTCGCCAAGTCAATGTAGATGCGACTATCAATCTCGCGCGTCAGGCAGCGAACGCCGGAGTAAAACAGTTTATCTTTATCAGTTCAGTCAAAGTTAATGGCGAACATACCACCAATAACCAAGCCTTCACTGAGAATAGCAAACCCCAGCCAGAAGATGCTTATGGTATTTCGAAATACGAAGCAGAGCTTGCGCTGCTAGCTTTGGGGCGCGAAACTGGAATGGCAATTACCATCATACGCCCGCCACTAGTATATGGCCCCGGAGTCAAAGCTAATTTCCTCAGCATGCTGAATTGGGTACAGAAAGGTGTTCCACTACCGCTCGCCAGCATAGACAATCGACGCAGCTTTGTGTACTTAGATAATCTGGTCAGTCTGATTCTGGCGTGTATTGATCACCCGAAAACAGCGCAACAAGTATTTTTAGTCTCCGATGGACAGGATTTATCGACTGCGCAGCTATTACAATGCTGTGCAAAAGCATTGCATGTACAGTCCAGACTTTGGCCTTTTCCACCTAAATTGCTACTGTATGCTGCTAGTTTAGCGGGTAAAAAATCAGTCGCAGAACGTCTGTGTCAGTCTCTTCAAGTTGATATTTCGAAAGCACGGTTTTTGTTGGGCTGGACTCCTCCGTTCACCGCGCAACAGGGCTTACAAGCAACGGCAGATGCCATTAAAAATAGTAAATCGAAAGGATAAACGTTGAAACGTGTATTTGATCTCAGTCTCGCTCTCGTTGCGGCATGCATATTGCTGCTTCCGGTGGCAATCGTCGCCGTCTGCGTAAGACTGACATCACCCGGACCTATCATGTATTGGTCTGACAGAGTCGGTCGGTACAATAAAATTTTTAAAATGCCTAAATTTCGCAGTATGCGCATTGACACTCCTGCTGTAGCAACCCATTTGCTTGGCAACCCCGATCAATATTTGACACCGATTGGCTCTTTTCTCAGAAAATCGAGTCTGGATGAATTGCCACAATTATGGAGCATACTCAAAGGCGATATGAGCTTTGTTGGTCCTCGTCCCGCACTTTATAATCAAGACGATTTAATCGCCTTACGCTCGTCAAAGCAAGTAGATACTATCCTGCCGGGGCTTACCGGCTGGGCGCAAATCAATGGGCGTGATGAATTACCAATACCTGACAAAGTAGAATTGGATGTGTACTATCTGCGGCACCAGACATTTCTCCTGGATATGCGCATTCTGTTTTTGACTTTTTTTAAAGTCATCAAACGTGATGGTGTTACACATTAAATCAATTAAAAAGAAAAAAGGACTTACGCAAAACTGCCCCAGCTGCGTTGCAGCGCCTAGCCGTACCAAAGTACTGTCTTCGTCGCTACACCTTGCTGGGACAATTTTGCGTAAATCCTAAAAAATAAAAGAACTCCACATGCAATCTCTTCTCGCGCTTCCCCGCTTAAAAAAACAAGCTATCGCCGCGCTGGCAGATGCAGTCTGTTTACCGCTGACGTTTGTGATGGCGATCTGGCTACGGTATGACGGATTGACTTTTGACGTACTCTCCCATTACGCCATACTCATCACTGCGGTTCCGCTCATCTCTATCCCGATTTTTATTCGGATTGGTTTATACCGCGCAGTGATCCGTTATCTGGATCAAAAAATTATTTATATCGTCGTGCTTGGTGTGACGATGTCAGTTTTATTTCTGGCGTTTATCAGCGTGATGACGCATATCATGGCCTTATCACGTGCGGTGTTCGGGATTTATTGGGCTGGGGCGATTTTATATGTCGGCGCTAGCCGCTTACTGGCGCGCTCGTATTTATTGGGTGTGAATCGCAATGAGAATGCGATCAATGTCGCAATCTATGGTGCTGGCAAAGCAGGTGTGCAATTAGCGACCGCATTACGGTCTGGTGACGAATATATCTGTGTCGCTTTTATTGATGATAATCCGAGTAAAAAAGCGTCTTTGATTGCAGGCATTAAAGTAAGTAGTTCAAGTGAATTACACAAACTAATTCCGCAACACCAGATCAAAGAAATTTTATTGGCGATGCCCTCGATTCCTAAAGCAAAGCAAAAGCAAATTCTCGATGATCTAGAACAATACAAACTCAAAATTAAAGTCACGCCCTCAATAAAAAGTTTGGTTAATGGCGAACTACGGGTACAAGATGTGCGAGAAGTCGGGATTGAAGATTTGCTTGGTCGTGATGCGGTAGAGCCCAATCCAAGTTTACTGGCAACCTGCATCACGAATAAAAATGTCTTAGTCAGCGGTGCCGGTGGCTCCATTGGCTCTGAATTATGTCGCCAGATTTTAAATCAGAAACCGGCACAACTCATCCTGCTAGAGATGTCGGAATACGCACTCTACGCGATAGAGCAAGAGCTCAGTAATTTACGCACAGAAATGGCTCTGCAATGCGAGATACTGCCCTTTTTAGGCTCAGTCAACGATAGTGCCAAACTGGACAGAATTTTTCATACCTACCAGATAGATACGGTCTATCATGCAGCAGCGTACAAACATGTACCCTTAGTTGAGCATAATCCGATTGAAGGCATTCGTAACAATGTGTTCGGATCGTTAACTTTGGCAAGCGCTGCAATCAAGGCAAAAGTCAGTAATTTTGTGCTGATCTCTACGGACAAAGCAGTACGCCCGACCAACGTAATGGGTGCGACTAAACGCCTAGCAGAATTAATCTTGCAAGCCTTTGCCCGGGAACAAAATCACACTCGTTTTTGTATGGTGCGCTTTGGCAATGTACTCGGCTCTTCCGGCTCGGTAGTTCCGCTGTTTCGCCGACAAATCATGCAAGGCGGGCCCATCACGCTGACACATCCAGAGATCACCCGCTACTTCATGACGATCCCAGAAGCAGCGCAATTGGTATTGCAGGCAGGTGCGATGACAGCAGATGGCGGCGGAGATGTCTTCGTGCTGGATATGGGAGAGCCAGTCCGTATCATCGATCTGGCACGACGCATGGTGCATTTAAGCGGCTTAGAAATCAAAAGTGACGCGACACCAGAAGGCACCATAGAAATCCATCACGTGGGTTTGCGTCCCGGCGAAAAATTATATGAAGAATTACTCATCGGAGACAATGTAGAAGGTACCAGCCACCCATTAATTATGCGGGCGCAAGAAAAAGAAATCCCGTGGGCAGAACTGCAAGTTTTATTGCAACAATTAGATGCAGCGTGTAAGGCATTTGATTATCAAAAAGTACGTACTATCTTGCTAAAAACAGTGGCAGAATACGAGCCACAATGCGGTATTGAAGATTTTCTATGGCAAGCACAGCAAGCCAGCAAATCCAATAATTCAGCGACTGAAGTTGCTACCACAGCTAATATCATCAACGTAACAGATATCACTAATTAATTGACTCAATAAATAGGAAGCCACATGTCCCTTCTCTCCCCCAGCATTTTTAAAGCCTACGACATTCGCGGCATTATTGATAAAACCTTGGATGCCGATGTCGCTTACTTAATTGGCCAGGCCTTCGGCAGCGCGGCGCTTGCCAAAGGCGAACAAACCGTTGTGATTGGTCGTGATGGCCGTTTGTCCGGACCTGATTTAATTAAAGCACTTGCCAGCGGCCTGCAAGCTACCGGCGTCAACGTGATTGATCTTGGCATCGTCGCCACACCGATGGTGTATTTCGGCACCAATACCTTGGGCGCAGCATCCGGCATTATGGTCACCGGCAGCCACAATCCACCTGACTACAATGGCTTCAAAATGGTGCTGGCAGGCGAAGCGATTTATGGCGATGCGATCCAGTCACTGTATCAAGCGATTGTCAATAAAGATTTCAGGCAAGGTAGCGGCAGTTATAAAACACATGACATTAAAGCGGCTTACTTAGAACGCATCATCAGCGATGTCAAACTAGCGCGTCCGATCAAGATCGTGATTGATTGCGGTAACGGCGTGGCCGGTGCTTTTGCAGGTGATCTGTATCGTGGCATGGGATGTGAAGTCACTGAATTATTTTGTGAAGTCGATGGCAACTTCCCTAATCATCACCCTGATCCGGCACACCCGGAGAATCTGCAAGAGTTAATACGCGCTTTGCAAAGCGGCGATGCAGAAATTGGTCTGGCATATGACGGCGACGGCGATCGTCTTGGCGTCGTCACCAAAGACGGACAAATTATTTACCCAGATCGTCAGTTAATGCTGTTCGCAGAAGACGTACTCACCCGCAATCCAGGTGCACAAATTTTGTATGACGTTAAATGTACTCGGCATATTTCCGCCTGGGTCAAAGCCCGTGGCGGTGTACCACTGATGTGGAAAACCGGACATTCATTGGTCAAAGCAAAACTACGCGAGACCGGATCACCACTCGGCGGCGAAATGAGTGGCCACGTTTTCTTTAAAGACCGCTGGTATGGTTTTGATGACGGCATGTACGCTGGTGCGCGTTTGTTGGAAATTCTCAGCAAAGTCAGCGATATGACTGCAACATTAAATAGTTTGCCACAATCGGACAGCACGCCAGAATTGCAATTACAACTCGAAGAAGGTGAGAACTTTGCCATCATCGCGCAAATGCAAAAGAACGCCGATTTCCCAGGCGCTGATGAAATTATTACGATAGACGGCTTGCGCGTAGAGTACCCAGATGGTTTTGGTCTGGCCCGCTCATCCAACACCACACCTGTCATCGTGATGCGGTTTGAGGCAGAGAATCCGGCAGCTTTGGCACGTATTCAAGCCGCGCTGAAACAAGCAGTACTGGCAGTAAAACCTGATGCGCAATTACCGTATTAAATAAAAATTTTGGATGAAAATAGGATTTACATAAGTTTTGCGTAGATCCTAAAAATCCAGCGTAATTTAAAGTAGCTACAACAGAGGTTTGCAATAGCCAAAATATATACTCCAACCTGTATATTTTATTACCCAAAGAATACTTGGACAATAAAGGGTTTTTTATAAAAAATAGGGGGAGTATATGAATAAAAAGCGAATTACAAGCGAACAGTAAGCGAACATCAAGCAGAAAAACGATGCGATGTAGTGGTATAAATTTACATCAAACCTAGCTCGCCGAATCTCACTCAAATTCACACTAAGTCATATCAACTCAGCCTAGTCATCGATCATCTGTCATCTATTAAGTAAGTAAATTCGTTTCGTGAAAATCCTCCTCATCCGCGTCTCTTCGCTAGGCGATGTACTACACAATATGCCGATTGTGGACGACCTGCTGCGTCACTTTCCCGATGCGCAAATTGATTGGGTGGTAGAAGAAGCCTATGTAGATCTGGTCAAGCTCAATCCCGGCGTGCGACAGATATTCGCCTTCGCACTACGACGCTGGCGTAAAAGCTTGTTCACCAGCCAGACAAGGCAAGAAATTAAGCATTTTTTCACCCAGCTACGCGAACAAGAATACGATCTCGTGCTCGACACGCAAGGTTTGCTCAAGACCGGCATCATCATGGGCATGGCACGTATCAGGTCAACTGGCAAAAAAATAGGCTTAGCCAATGGCACAGAGGGTTCGGGCTACGAGGGTATTTCAAGGATTTTTCATACAGACAGCGTAGCTGTTGACCGTCGTACACACGCGGTCTTACGTGGTCGCTTAGTCGCGGCTTATGCCGGTGGCTATACAGTGGATACGCCTGCCAGTTTTGGCCTCAATAAACTCTACACAGAATCTCAGCCGCGTCCGGCATGGATGCCATCCAAACCGTATGCGGTGTTCTTTCACGGCACCGCTGGAGCGTCCAAAAAATGGCCGCAAGATCATTGGGTTCAACTCGCGGCAAGCTTACAATCTAGCGACTTAGCAATTCTGCTACCCTGGGGCAGCGCCGCTGAAAAAGTCGAGGCTGAGCAAATGGCATCGCGCATACCCGACGCGATTACCTTACCAAAACTCTCTATGCAAGATGCCATCGTCCTGGCACAGACTGCACGTATCGCCATCGGTGTTGATACTGGCTTAACTCACATCGCCGCAGCTTACGAGACGCCAACCATAGAAATTTATTGTGATTCTCCTCGTTGGAAAACCGAGGGAAATTGGTCAGATAAAATTATTAATCTTGGGGATCAGGGTGCACCAGCTAGCGTGATAGAGGTACAAGAAGCGATTCAAAAACTATTAGCTCATGTCATTACCGACTAAGACAATATCAACAAGGCGATTCATCGAACCCCAGCGCATGCAAGATATTCTGATACCCAATAATCCAAAGGTCACCGTCATCATTGTTAATTGGAACGGTGGTGATTTATTGCTTCGCTGCCTCAGTGATTTGCTTGTGCAGACTTACACGCCACACGAAGTGATCGTGATCGACAACGCCAGTATAGATGGGTCGGGGCAAGCCGCTGCAACGCGATTCCCACAGATACGTGTGATTGACGCGGGTAGTAATTTAGGATTTGCAGCAGGAAATAATCTGGCAGTCAGCTTAGCCAGTAAAGAAAGTACCTGGATTGCTTTGCTTAATCCTGATGCGTTTCCTGAGCTAAACTGGTTGCAAGCCTTGGTCAGTGCCGCAATCAGTAATCCACAGTTTGCGATATTTGGCAGTCGTCTGATGGATGCCAACTCAAAGACTTTGCTTGATGGTATCGGTGATACTTACCATATGAGCGGGCTGGCATGGCGCGAAGCTCATGGCAAAGTATTGCAAGCAACGATGTTAGAGCCAAAAGAAATTTTTTCGACTTGTGCTGCCGCAGGCTTATATCGACGCGACACATTCGATCAAATCGGAGGATTTGACGAAGACTATTTTTGCTATATGGAAGACGTAGATCTTGGTTTTCGCTACCAGTTGCTGGGCCATCGATGTCTGTACGTGCCTGATTCAGTCGCGAACCATGTCGGCTCAGCGCTGACGGGAAAACGCAGCGACTTCTCTATTTATCACGGTCATCGCAATCTGGTATGGACCTTTGTCAAGAACATGCCCGGCATCTTGTTTTGGCTTTTACTACCCTTGCATTTGCTACTTAATCTGGCCAGCATTCTTTATTTTGCAAGGCACGGCAAAGGTAAAGTTATCCGTAAAGCGAAATTCGATGCCGTCAAGGGACTGCCGCATGTCTGGCGAAAACGTCAGTTAATTCAAGCGAATCGTCACACCAGTATTGCCAGGCTATGGGGTTTAATGAACAAAAATTTGACGCGCAACCGAAATTGAAAATAAGGTCTACTGCAATATTGTGAGTATCTGAATCTAACGCCAGTATCTGACAGCTAGCTTCTGGTAACTAGCACACGCAGCCTCGAAATGAAGATTCACAAATTTGAGTTAAGAATGAAACTGCTTTTGACCGGCAGCGGATCAAGAAAACCTTGTTTTCTGCCATTTAAGATTACCTCATTCAACTTTTGAATAATCCCATTGTCCTTATCGGCGCGAACCGCAAAATGGATTTCCTCTGCCAATAAGGGTCGCGGCAACACACTGAGTTTGATGCCGTCAAACTGCAAATCATCACTATGATTTTG
>JANXTO010000060.1 GCA_025352365.1 Undibacterium sp.
CAAAAGAACTGGCATTCTCTGCCAGAGAAATCACTGCTGAAGAAGCTCAGCAAATGGGGATTGTTTTCGAGATACAGCCAGAAGAAAAATTAGCCGCACGCGCGCATGCAATGGCGCTCAGCTTTACCCAGGGATCACAAACAGCGATTAGCCTGACCAAGCGCGCGATGAATGCCTCTTTAGGGAGTAATTTAACTACGATGCTAGAAATGGAAGCTACAGGCCAAGGCCTGGCACGTTCCACCAGCTATCATCGCGATGCAGTCAAACGGTTTTTGAGCAAGCAGGCGTTAGCGTTTAAATGGCCGGATCAGTGACAGATTTTTACCGATAGTAAGAAAGTTATTTAAGCGAACCTAATGGACTGAGGAATTTTGTTTAATGAAAATATTTTTGAGGTCATTTCTCTTCTTCAGCTTATTGATCAGCACGTCGGTTTATGCTGCTGATTGTCTTTCCTATGAACCCGCCAAGGTCAAACTTGTCGGTACGTTGCATCGTGCGACATTTCCCGGCGCACCGAATTTTGAGAGCATTCAAGATGGTGATACACCCGAGACAGGATTTTATTTGACATTGACACATCCGATTTGTACGGTCAGTACTTTGGGGAGTGAACAGACAGCGTTTGCCTCAGTGAGAGAAATTCAATTGGTGCTGAATCAGTCACAATAAAAACAATTACGTCCTAGACTAGGCACACAAGTTCAACTTCAAGGGACGCTGTTCTCTGCCATTTCGGGACACCACCATACGGATGTCTTACTTCCACTAGAAAAGTGATCTAAGTTTATTGACGCCTCAGAAATTAAACGAGCTTTTTTTTACTGTGACATTTTAAAATTCTCACAGGTTTCAAATTGGCTTGCTCCCCAAGATTCGTACTATGATGTTGGATAATATAAATTAGCGTCTTGATGTAAAAACCTGCTCGTATTTATTTCGATTACTTTGAGGAGCTTCTAATGGTTCAACTAATGACACGACGAGTCACGCAACTCGTCATTCGTACTGCATTGTTGATTGGATTATCTGTTTGGGGCTCAATTGCTTTCGCACAGACTGAAAAAATCGTAGCCAAAACAGGGTCGTCTAAAGTATCTGGTATCGGGTTTAATACCGTTGCATCCACATTAGAGGCGCTCAATGCTAAGTCGGATGTGTCGGTCAATACAACACCTGAAGCATGGACGATCATTACTGAGGCGGATGGCATGACGATCTGGTCATTTACGCCATCAACGTACCCTGCGTATCCCGCAGTCGTAAAGCGAACATTAAAGAATCGCTCAAACGGCGATCTATACGTGGAGATGAATGTGTTGTGCGAGGCGAAGAAAGCCGTTTGCAATACGCTGGTTAAAGATTTCGAGAATCAAAATAGAAAAATGACGAAGCAGGTTAAAGAGGGCATCAAAACTACGCCAGATCAGAACTGAGACTCGCTAATTTTTTTTGGAGTGATCTTTACTTTATCCGCCGATGAGCAGCCATTTCTGCATTCGCCTTGCTTTCCTCCCAGTTGTCCACTAGCATCGCAAAGTCTATTTCTACCGCCATCGCTGCCGCTACTATCATGCCTGCTCTGCCTGAAATGCAAGAATTGGAACGCATCCTGACCCTTGGTCGGGGGCATCTGGAGGCGTCGGTTGCTTGCGAGGTGAGTGTCAAACATAAGCGTTTTCCTGTCTACAAACTTTGTCTGGGTAATCCTGATCCTGGTGTGCCGGCGATAGGATTTTTTGGTGGCATTCATGGTTTGGAGCGGATCGGCACTCAGGTCTTGCTGAGTTTTTTGCGTGGTCTGATCTCGCGGCTGGCGTGGGATAAAAGTCTGCATCATATGTTGCAAGACGTGCGCTTGGTGTTTATGCCCTTGATTAATCCGGGTGGAATGTGGCAGGCAACGCGTTGCAATCCGCAGGGTGTGGACTTGATGCGCAATTCACCGGTTGAAGCAGCAGATAAAGTCCCGTTTTTGTTGGGCGGGCATCGTATTAGCCGCCATTTACCTTGGTATCGTGGCGTTGCCGGGGCGGAGATGGAGCTGGAAAATCAAGCCCTCTGCAAAATCGTTGAAGAGGAATTATTGAGCCGCCAGTTTAGTATTGCGGTTGATTGTCATTCGGGTTTTGGTTTGCGTGACCGGGTATGGTTTCCGCATGCGCATAGCGTGCATCCGATTGAGCACATCGCCGATATTCTCTCGCTGGAAGAGTTGTTTCAGCAAACTTATCCCAATCACCGTTACCTGTTTGAGCCGCAAAGTCTGCAATACCAAACCCACGGTGATATCTGGGATTATCTGTATCTGCAGGCACAGCAAGATCCGTCCAAAACTTTTTTGCCATTTACTTTAGAGATGGGGTCGTGGTTGTGGGTGAAGAAAAATCCGCGCCAATTATTTTCGCGGCATGGCATGTTTAATCCGGTGGCCGAGCATCGCCTGCAAAGGGTGTTGCGTCGCCATACAGTCTGGCTGGATTTTTTAATGCGGGCGACTTGCGGGCATGAGCATTGGCTGACCAAGGGGCCAACCCGTTGCCGTGTGCAAGAGCGTGCTGTAGCGCGCTGGTATCGGCCATGATGCGGCACATGAAGCGATCCTCGAGATGACAAGCTGGGTGCTGTTACGCGGCTTGATGCGAGAGACGCGTCATTGGGGTGATTTCCCTCAAGCGTTTCAATCTGTAGTTGGCGATGCCGCCATCGTGCCTTTAGATTTTCCTGGTAATGGTTGCTTGTACCAGCAAACCAGTGCGACCAGCGTAGACGCAATGGTCGAATCTGTGCGCACACAATTGCTGGCATTAGCTTATGCACCTCCTTATCACATCGCCGCCTTGTCACTTGGCGCGATGGCGGCGGTGGCCTGGAGTCGGTTGTATCCGAGCGAAGTCGAGAGGATGGTACTGATCAACACCAGTCTGGCGCCGCATAATCCGTTTTATCATCGCCTGCGTCCTCAAAATTATCCTGCTTTATTTGGTGCTTTACTACGTGGCTCGGTCGAGCAGCGCGAGGCACTGATTATGCGGATTACCAGCAAGCAAACTGACACGCAGCAAGCTCCGGCATTGTTGAAACGGTGGGTTAGCTATGCAGAAGAATATCCGATTAGCCGTAAAAATATCTTGCGGCAATTGTCGGCGGCGCTGTCTTATCGCGCACCTTATGCCGCGCCACAAATGCCAACCTTATTGCTCGCAGGCTTGGGCGATGACTTGGTCAATCCTGCATGTTCGCGCACATTGGCGCAGTTGTGGGATTGTGAAATTCGACTGCATCCAAGCGCCGGGCATGATTTGCCTTTGGATGATGCAGGATGGGTAATGCAGCAAATTGCTGACTGGCTATCAAAGTAATACTGACTTAATAGTTGGATCAGATATCAAGGTAGGTGGTCGTTTAACAAAAGCTGGATAGCTCGTTAAATTGAGCTAAAAAATTCCCCCATGTGTCATTCTAGCGCAGGCTGAAATCCAGTGATCTGTCCTTGATGACGATAAAGTTTCACACTCAATCACTACCTTCACAGAATTATTTGATCAGTCATTCGACCTATATAATTAAATATACTCCCATCTAGTAAATATAGAGTATCCATATAATCATTGGACAATACGGCATAAATCAGAAAAATAAAGGGGAGTATATAGTTTCTGTAAATTTGCGCTTACTAAGCTGAGGTACTTCCTTTGATTTTTACAGATGCCAGTACGGCTCAGATTTAGGTGTGTAGAAAGGCAGTAAGTACGGGAATAAGCTTCGATTGTCGTAAGCCGGTCATAAATCATTCTTACACTTAAGATATTTATTTTCTGTGGAGAACCGTTATGCTCAAGCGCCCAAGTCAACTAGCGAAATTATTAGTCAATCAATCGAGCGCTGAATCGGTAACGCCAGACATCACTAAGTCCACAACGCAGTATACTTCAGCAGCAACATCTAAACCTTCGATTCAACGCCGTCATCTCTTGCAAGGCATTTTGGCAGGTGCGGCAAGTGTAGGCATGGTCGCTAGCACTGAAGCACAAACTAAACCTGTGCGTGCGGTCGCCGAAGTCAGTATCGATAGCGCTAAATGGTCACCGCGTAACAGAGAGTTGATCGAAGCACTGATCGCTAAGCATGGCAATACCTCAAAAAAATATTCTGCCAAGCGCCGCCCTTACGCCGTATTTGATTGGGATAACACCAGCATCATGAATGATTGTGAAGAGGCTTTGTTGATGTATCAGATCAACACCTTGTCCTTCGAGCTGACACCGACAGAATTCTCTGCGATTATTCGCCAAAATGTCCCAGCCGGAAAATTTATAGCGGACTATAAAAATGCCGCAGGTAATGTCGTAGATTTAGAATCTATTTGCAGCGATCTGGATGCTGATTACGCATTTTTGAATGCGAATTTTAAACTCATGAACGGCAATAAATCGCTGGAAGAAATTACCCAGACAGAACAGTTCCAGGATTTTCGCGCCAAGCTATATTTCTTGTACGAAGCAATTAATGATACTCATGGTGTTGCCGTCGGTTATCCATGGATTATCTATTTCTTCACCAATATGAGTGTCACCGATCTGAGCAAATTGGCTGAGGCGTCCAACGACGCTAACCTTGGCATGAGTCTGATCAAGACCAAATATACGAGCCCTGTGACTTTATCAGGCAAGGCCGGTGTGATTACTACCAGCCATTTTCATGGAATACGTTTGGCGACCGAGATCGCCAGTTTGATGAGCGCGTTCCGCACGCATGGTATTGACGTCTATGTCAGCACCGCTTCGTTGGAAGACGTTGTTGCCGTGTTTGCGACTCAGCCCAAATATGGTTTTCATGTTGAACGTCAGAACGTATTGGGATTGCGTTTAGAGAAAGACGGCGAGATCTTTAAAAATGTCTATTGCAAGGATTGGCCGATTAATTGGGGACCAGGAAAATCCGAGGTGATCAAGCGGGAACTGGTCGCGAAGAAGGGCTATGGTCCGATCTTTGTTGCTGGCGATAGCGACGGTGACTACGATATGCTGCGTGATTTTTCAGATACGGAATTGAGTCTGGTCGTGAACCGGCTTAAAAAGGGCAAGATCGGAGAATTGTCTAAACAGGCGGCCGACAATTTAGCTCAACTGCATCCTCGCTTTGTTTTGCAAGGTCGCCAGGAGTCAACGGGTAATTGGCTGCCGGCAGAAACCACGATTAAGTACGGTAAAGCTGTACCAGCGTTGCTAGCGTAAGGAGTTACGCTAGGGTTAGATCGCTTGATGATCAGGGTTAATTGACCTTAGCGATTTTGGAAGAGACCGATAAATGCATTATTTCTCGGTCTTTTTCTTTGATGTGAAGCAGTCGGTCAAGTGCATATGCCAATGTCGTTGAGCTGCCTGTGGTGTAGACAATTAACTTGTTTGCTGTGTCGATAATGGAGTGTGAGTTCGAATCTGGTGCTGCTTTTGAATCTGATATGGCCCCAGTCGCGTGTTCAACATTGCTCGCCAACAAGCGCGTTAATTGTTTGCTGACTGCTTTGCCAGTATCGATTAATTTCACGCTAGTTTGTGGATAACTGGTGTTGAATTCAGCAATGATTTTTAAAATCAGCTCGGCGACAAACGGGTAGTGGGTACAGCCAAGTACGATCGTATCTGCACCTTGTTGCAATAACGG
This sequence comes from Undibacterium sp., assembly GCA_025352365.1. Lineage (GTDB taxonomy): Bacteria > Pseudomonadota > Gammaproteobacteria > Burkholderiales > Burkholderiaceae_D > Undibacterium. The sequence continues at coordinate 5,671 of JANXTO010000060.1, forward strand.
AGTCAGGTATTGGTGCAGCAGGCGGACGGTCTCTGCTGAATACAGTTCAGCTTTTTCAATCTGATTGACTAAGCCTACGCAGGCTTGTGAAAAAAAGCGTGTTCCGGTTTCTGCCGTTAACTGATCTCTTAGGGCGATGAACTTTTCACTTTGCAGGGTCGCTTGTGTCGCCAATACGCCGACGATGCCGTTCTGACTTTGTTGTGCAGCAGGCTTTAAGCCTGGTTCTACCCCAACCAGTATCAGATCGGGATAAGTGTGGCGTAATGCTTTAATCGCCGCGGCAGTGGCGGTATTGCAGGCGACTACCAGCGCTTTACAGCCTTGTTCTGTCAAGAACTGTGCGGCGGCAAGACTGCGTTCTACAATCAGGGATTCCGGTTTGTCGCCATAGGGCGCAAATCCAGAATCGGCGAAGTAGATCAGATGTTCGTTGGGAAGGTCTTTACGTATATGCTGAAGTACCGACAGACCGCCGATACCAGAATCAAATACGCCTATGGCTGCATCAATTTTTACTGTCATAGGCGTATTTTGACTTGAGAGATTTAAATTAAGAATTTGTGACAGGGATAATGCCGATCTTGGCTTGCCATTCTTTCGGACCAGTGTTGTGCACTGAGGTACCGTTAGAATCGACCGCAACCGTCACTGGCATATCAACTACGTCAAACTCATAAATCGCTTCCATGCCCAAATCGGCAAAGCCGACCACGGTCGCAGTTTTGATCGCTTTAGAGACTAGGTAAGCCGCTCCGCCCACCGCCATCAGATAGGCTGACTTGTGATTTTTGATCGATTCGATTGCGGCCGGGCCACGCTCTGCTTTACCGATCATCGAGATCAAGCCTGTTTTCTCCAGCATCATGTCGGTGAATTTATCCATCCGAGTCGCGGTGGTAGGACCTGCAGGGCCAACGGCCTCATCACGTACCGGATCGACTGGGCCGACATAATAGATGACACGGTTCGTGAAATCGACTGGCAAGCTCTCGCCTTTGGCTAACATGTCTTGAATCCGCTTATGGGCAGCATCGCGACCGGTTAACATTTTGCCGTTGAGCAGCAAAGTCTGTCCCGGCGTCCAGGAGGCGACTTCTTCTTTGGTCAGGGTGTTGAGGTCAACGCGTTTGGATTTTTCGGTATCCGCTGTCCACTGTACTTTTGGCCAGGTAGAGAGCGATGGCGGATCCATATAGACCGGACCAGAGCCATCCATTACAAAATGCGCATGGCGTGTCGCTGCGCAGTTAGGGATCATCGCGACGGGCTTCGATGCTGCGTGAGTCGGGTACATATTGATCTTGACGTCCAGCACGGTAGTCAATCCGCCGAGACCTTGTGCGCCAATGCCCAGAGCATTGATCTTGTCGCAGAGTTCTATGCGCAGTTCTTCTGTTTTGTTTTGTGGGCCACGTAGCTTTAACTCATACATGTCGATGTCTTGCATCAAGGATTCTTTTGCCATCAACATGGCTTTTTCTGCAGTACCACCAATACCGATACCCAGCATGCCCGGCGGACACCAGCCTGCACCCATGGTCGGTACGGTCTTCATCACCCAGTCAATCAAAGAATCGGATGGATTGAGCATGACAAATTTAGATTTGTTCTCAGAACCACCGCCTTTGGCTGCGACCTGAATATCAATCGTATTGCCTGGCACCAGCTCCATATGGATGACAGCGGGCGTGTTGTCTTTGGTGTTTTTACGATCGAACAATGGATCAGCGACGATCGATGCGCGTAAGACGTTATCTGCGTTGGCATAGCCCTGACGCACACCTTCATTCACTGCATCGGTGATGGAGCTGGTGAAGCCTTCCAGGCGCACGCCCATACCGATTTTCATAAACACATTGACGATGCCGGTATCTTGGCAAATCGGACGGTGGCCCTCCGCGCACATACGCGAGTTTGTCAGGATTTGTGCAATGGCATCTTTGGCCGCAGGACTTTGTTCCGCTTCATATGCGCGTCCCAGATGGGCGATGTAATCGGCAGGATGGTAATAGCTGATGTATTGCAAGGCAGCGGCAACGGATTCGATTAGGTCGTCTTGTTTAATGACTGTCATGATATGGCTCTTGGCTAAGTAAGAAAATCGGTATTGTTAGGTAAAAATGTGAAGTCGTATTGGTACTTTTTTGACGTTGTATCGGTGTCGCATTTGTGTCGCACGCATGGCAGCTTAGTGATCACCATGTACACGACAGAAAATAATAACTGAGGCATTTTTATACTTAATGACTGAGTTTTTTATGCGTTTCGTTCTGAGTCCTGGTCAGCAGATTATCGCACTAGGCAATTGCCAGTGCTGACAATAAAAAGGCAATATGTATTACCGTTTGTGCGATCAATGTCTTTGCATCATAGGCCGAGGCATTAATAAACGTTTTCAGCAAATGGATAGAAGAGATACCAATAATTGCCATCGCCAATTTGACTTTAAGCACGGTCGCATTGACATGGGATAACCACTCCGGTTGGTCACGATGACCTTCAATGCCAAGACGCGAGACAAAGGTTTCATATCCGCCGATGATAACCATAATCAGCAAGTTAGAAATCATTACAACGTCGATCAGGCCAAGTACAACTAACATGATCGTGGTTTCATTAAGTTTGCTTGGGCGCGTCGCATTGGTAACGCTGACAGCATCCAAAATATGATCCAGTGCAGATTGATTGCCCAAAGCAGCGCCGATTAAATCGCTAAGTTCTACCTAGAAATGAAATACATACACTGCTTGTGCCAGTATCAAACCTAAATACAGCGGCAGTTGTAACCAACGGCTGAAAAAAATGATGCCAGCAATGGGGGAAAGTTTATGTGGTGCGTCGGGTGTTGACATAGTCAGAATCACAGGTGAGGAGAAAACTAAATTAGCCCGTATTTTACACGGCGACAGCGTGGATGGTGAGTGTTGATGCAGGCAAATTGCACGAGCGTAAGGCTTCAGTAAGTCTCTGCGCCTATGGTATGGACTATCGTCATGGCTGTAGTCGTTACGCTAACATTGGTTGCAAAGGCTTGTTTCATAAAGAGTTACTATGCTTAATGGTTAGTGCTGTTACTGATTGTTCATGTACCAAATGTGCTGCTTGAGACTGCATCCATTACAATCATAAAACCAGTTAAGACCGCAATAGATATTGCAATCGACATTGATGTGTGAGCCTGTTGATTGAAGGTAATTTATGGCAATAGCAACAAGCTCAGTGAGTGTGAATTGAATTTACACTGAGCCAGAACGATACTCAACTAATTACAATAAGCTGGAGATAATCATGTCTGACCTCGACGCTGTCAAAGCCGAAACCCGTGTTTTTCCACCACCTGCTGCGTTTGCTGCCAATGCCACTATTTCTGGGATGGATGCCTATCAGGCTCTCTGTGCAGAAGCTGCGCAGGATTATGAAGGTTTTTGGGCCAGATTGGCGCGAGAAAATCTGCACTGGCACACACCATTCAATAAAGTGTTGGATGAATCCGAAGCACCATTTTATAAATGGTTTGAAGACGGTTTATTGAATGTGTCCTATAACTGCCTAGACGTTAATCTGCAAAACGGTAACGCCGATAAAGTCGCCGTGATTTTTGAGTCAGACGATGGTGATGTGGCCAAAGTGACCTACAAAGAATTACATCAAAAGGTCTGTCAATTTTCCAATGGATTGAAGTCACTCGGCATCAGCAAAGGCGATCGCGTTGTCATCTATATGCCAATGTCGGTGGAAGGCGTCGTTGCCATGCAAGCTTGCGCCCGGATAGGTGCGACGCATTCAGTGGTGTTTGGCGGATTCTCTGCCAAGTCGCTGCAAGAGCGGATTGTGGACGTGGGTGCAGTTTTGGTCATTACCGCAGATGAGCAAGTGCGCGGCGGCAAACATCTGCCATTAAAAATAATCGTGGATGAGGCTTTATCCTTAGGTGGTTGCGAGAAGGTGCGTAATGTCGTGATCTACAAACGCACTGGTGGCAATGTGCCGGTAGTGGAGGGGCGCGATCTGTGGATGCATGATCTGGTGGCGATTCAGTCCGATGTGTGCGAGCCAGAGTGGGTCAGTGCGGAGCATCCTTTATTTATTCTCTACACTTCTGGCTCAACGGGCAAACCAAAAGGTGTGCAGCATTCATCCGGCGGCTACTTGCTATGGGCACTCCTGACGATGAAATGGACCTTTGATCTAAAGCCGGACGATATCTTCTGGTGTACTGCCGACATCGGCTGGGTCACTGGTCATACTTATATTACTTATGGTCCATTAGCCGCGGGCGCGACTGAAATCGTATTTGAAGGTATCCCGACTTTCCCTAACGCAGGTCGGTTTTGGGACACCATACAAAAACATAAAGCGACGATTTTTTATACCGCACCAACGGCGATCCGCTCGTTGATCAAAGCGGCGGATGGTGATGAAAAAATCCATCCTAAACAATACGATTTGTCGTCATTGCGCTTGTTAGGATCGGTAGGTGAACCAATTAATCCAGAAGCCTGGATGTGGTATTACAAGCATATCGGCAATGAAAAATGTCCTGTTGTTGATACTTTCTGGCAGACCGAAACTGGTGGCCATATGATGTCCCCATTGCCTGGCGCAACACCCTTGGTGCCGGGTTCTTGCACCTTGCCTTTGCCGGGGATTATGGCGGCGATTGTAGATGAAACAGGACATGATTTGCCGAACGGGCAGGGCGGTATTTTGGTAGTGAAACGCCCGTGGCCATCGATGATACGTACCATCTGGGGCGACCCTGAGCGGTTTAAGAAAAGTTATTTTCCAGAAGAGTTTGGCGGCACCATGTATCTGGCAGGCGACGGTGCGATTCGCAATAAAGATACCGGGTATTTTACGATTACCGGCCGGATTGACGACGTGCTGAATGTCTCAGGGCATCGCATGGGTACGATGGAGATTGAATCAGCTCTGGTCGCACATCCTCTAGTGGCAGAAGCCGCAGTCGTAGGCAAGCCGGACGATACTACTGGCGAAGCAATTTGTGCCTTTGTAGTCTTAAAACGCACTCGGCCGATTGGTGATGAAGCCAAACAAATTGCGACTGAATTGCGTAACTGGGTTGCCAAAGAAATCGGCCCTATCGCTAAGCCAAAAGAAATTCGCTTCGGCGATAATTTACCTAAAACTCGTTCAGGCAAAATCATGCGTCGTTTGCTGCGCGTGTTGGCAAAAGGCGAAGAAATTACGCAAGATATTTCTACATTAGAAAATCCAGCGATTCTGGAGCAGTT
>JANXTO010000095.1 GCA_025352365.1 Undibacterium sp.
CCGCGCAGCAATTCGTTAATGCTAGTTTTGGAGCGGGTTTGCGCATCAACACGTTTGACGATTACTGCACAATACAAGCTGTATTTGCCATCTGCAGAGGGCAGGTTTCCAGAGACTACAACAGAACCAGAAGGAATGCGACCATAGCTGACTTCACCTGTGGCACGATCGTAGATTTTGGTCGATTGGCCAATATAAACACCCATAGAAATCACGGAGTTTTCTTCAACGATGACGCCTTCTACAACTTCTGAGCGGGCACCGATAAAGCAATTGTCTTCAATGATGGTTGGATTAGCTTGCATTGGCTCTAAGACGCCACCGATCCCTACGCCACCTGACAAATGCACATTTTTACCGATTTGTGCGCAAGAGCCGACGGTGGCCCAGGTGTCAACCATCGCGCCTTCATCTACATATGCACCAATATTGACGTAGGACGGCATCAATACAACATTTTTACCAATAAAACTACCGCGACGTGCAACGGCAGGTGGTACTACGCGGAAACCGCCTTTAACAAAATCTTCTGCCGTGTAGTCAGCAAACTTGGTCGGTACTTTGTCGTAGAACTGCATGTGATCACCGGATGGCATCACGATGTTGTCTTCTAGTCGGAAGGACAGTAAGACCGCTTTCTTAACCCATTGATTAACTTGCCAATTACCGACGCTGATTTTGTCTGCTACACGCAAGGTTCCGGCATCAAGCTGAGACAGCACATGGGCAACGGCTTCGCGTAATTCTCCAGGTGCTGATTTAGGTGAAAAGCTGGCGCGATCTTCCCAGGCTTGGTCAATGATTTGCTGTAATTGTTGAGTCATATTATTTTTTCAGTTTTTAGAAAAGAGAGTGAATGAGTAGATCGTTGATTGAATTAATAAATCAAAAACAAGAACCGATATTTTAGTTAGGACTTACGCAAAATCGCCCCAGCTGCGTTGCAGCTCCTAGCCGTACTTAAAGTACTGTCGTCGTTGTTCCGGCTTGTTGGGATAATTTTTTCGTAAGTCCTATTAATAGTTAATTCGAATAGTCAATTCAGTAAATCAAAGACTGGCAAGTTTTTTGGTGAAAGCGACAATACGTTGTGCTGCTTCCATACATTCTTCGACCTCGGCTACCAGCGCCATGCGAATACGGTTTTGTCCCGGATTGCTACCATGTGCATCGCGTGCTAAATAGCTGCCAGGTAATACCGTAACATTATATTCTTGGTATAAGCGCTTAGCGAAGTCTGTATCTGAAATGGGTAGCAGTTTGTCAACCCTAGCCCACAGATAGAAGGCGGCATCAGGCAAATTCACGTCCAGAACTTCTTGTAAAAGCGGAGTGACTTGCGCAAACTTTTGACGGTATTTCTCTCGGTTTTCATGTACATGTAATTCATCATTCCAGGCCAAAATCGATGCCGACTGTATGCTAGGGCTCATCGCACTGCCGTGATAAGTGCGATATAGCAGAAAGTTTTTGATAATACTTGCATCACCAGCGACAAATCCAGAGCGCATGCCAGGCACATTAGAGCGTTTAGATAAACTGGATAAGGTGATTAAGCCTCGGTAATCATTTCTGCCTAAAGCATGCGCTGCTTGCAAGCTGCCTAGCGGTGCTTCTGGCTTAAAGTAAATTTCGGAATAGCATTCGTCTGCTGCGATCACAAAACCGTATTTGTCTGATAAATCGAATAATTCTTTCCAGTCTGCTATTGTCAATACGGCACCGGTCGGGTTGCCCGGGGAGCAGATGTACAGTAATTGCACCTGTTTCCAGATATCGTCTGGAATGCTTTTATAGTCGGGAGCAAAATTGCGTTCAGGATCAGCGTTGGCAAAATAAGGTTCAGCACCGGCCAAGTAGGCTGCGCCTTCGTAAATTTGGTAAAACGGATTGGGGCAAAGCACGATAGGTTTGCCGTACTGATTAGCGCTGGGGTCGATGATCGTTTGCGCTAAAGCAAAAAGCGCTTCGCGTGAACCATTCACTGGCAATATCTGAGTGGAAGCGTCCAAAGCAGATATTGCATAACGACGCGCCAGCCAATTTGCAATCGACAGTCTTAATGCATCCGAACCCGCAGTAGACGGATATGCGCTTAGTCCGTCTAAGTGATCTGTTACGGCCTGACGGATAAATGCCGGGGTCGGATGTTTAGGCTCACCAATACCTAAGCTGATTGCTTTGTAGGCTGGATTTGGTTTGACATCCGCGAACAGAAGTTTTAGCTTTTCGAACGGGTAAGGCTGAAGTTTTTGCAGGAAAGGATTCACTGTAAATTCACGAGTAGTGGTGGAATTGCGATCTAAAAATGATGTTTTCATCATCTTTTGCTAGAAAAACTAAAGAACAGCACTACATTATAGCCTTCCACGTTGCATTGCGGCATAGGGAACTCCCTCGTTGGGCATCATCAAAAACGGAATTTCAACCCTTCAAAATGTTATGATGAACAAAAAAGTAATGTGTAAAACATGGGACTGGAAAAAATCCATTCAATTTTTGCTTGTAAATGCAAATTGGATATGATTTTTCAGGCGGAATCTGAACATTAAAGACAGTAAAATTTTATAACGTGCGTTTAACTTCCATTAAATTGTCGGGATTCAAATCTTTTGTCGATCCGACTAACTTTCAGGTTCCAGGCCAGCTGGTAGGCGTGGTCGGTCCCAATGGCTGTGGCAAATCCAATATCATCGATGCAGTACGCTGGGTTTTGGGTGAATCAAAAGCCTCCGAACTCCGTGGCGAGTCGATGCAAGACGTTATTTTTAACGGCTCTACCCACCGCAAACCTGCCGGACGCTCCTCTGTAGAACTGGTTTTCGATAATAGTCTGGGTAAAGCAGCAGGTCAGTGGAGTCAATATGCAGAGATTGCCGTTAAGCGCACGCTGACGCGCGACGGTACATCAACTTATTACATTAATGGCCAGCCAGTCCGTCGCCGCGATATCCAAGACATCTTTATGGGTACGGGTTTAGGGCCACGCGCTTACGCGATTATTGGTCAAGGCATGATTTCGCGGATTATTGAGGCGCGACCTGAAGAATTACGGATATTTTTAGAAGAAGCAGCTGGCGTATCTCGCTACAAAGAGCGTCGCCGCGAAACTGAAAATCGCATTCATGATACTCATGAAAATCTGGTGCGTGTAGAGGACATTCTGCGCGAGTTAAACGCTAATTTAGAAAAACTCGAAGCTCAGGCAGTTGTCGCCAATAAATACAATGAGTTACAAGGCGACCAGGAAGAAAAGCAAAAACTGCTTTGGTTATTGCGTAAAAATGAAGCTGCAAATGAGCAGACTCGCTACTTCGCAGAAATAGAAAAAACCCAGATAGATTTAGAAGAACAAACCGCCAAGTTACGCCATGTTGAATTAGAACTGGAGCAAATGCGTCAGGCACATTATGCGGTTGGCGATAAGATGCATCAGGCACAAGGGCATTTGTACCAGACCAATGCTGAAATCGGGAGCCTGGAAGCGCAGATTAAGTTTGTCATTGAATCGCGTAGCCGTTTGCAAAGCCAGCTCAATTCTTTGACGGCACAGCGTGATCAATGGCAACGTCAGGGGCAACAATTTCAAGATGATCTGGCTGAAGCCGAAATACATGTGGAAGAACTCAGTGAGCGTTCTGAGCAGGCGCAAGAAATCGCCCAGCAGCAGAACGATAAACTCCCAGCGTTAGAACAAGTCTGGCGTGAGGCGCAACTCAAAACCACAGAGTCGCGTGCCAAGATCATGCAGTTGCAACAGCAGATCGAGCTGGAATCGGCACATCAGCGCAATGCCTCTAATATTCTAAACACACTGGCTACCCGTAAAGAACGTTTGCAGCAAGAAAAACAAGGCTTGGCAATGCCAGATAACGTGCATCTGGAAAATCTGTCCTTGCAATTGGAAGAGAAAAAACAAGTACTCGAAGAATCGTCCATGCAGTTGGAAGAAGCACAAGAGCGCTTGCCAATTCTTGAGGAAGAACGTCGCGCGGCGCAACAACAAGTCAACCAAGATGCCGCCGCTTCAGCACAATTAGATGCGAGGCTGCAAGCGCTGAAACAGTTGCAAGAGAAGGTTTTGAGTCAGGGTAAAGTACAACCTTGGCTGGAAAAGCATGAACTCAGTGGTTTGCCAAAGCTCTGGCAAAAACTCCACATTCAACAAGGTTGGGAAACTGCGCTCGAGGCTGTGTTACGTGAGCGAACCTCAGCGTTGGAAATGTCGAATCTTGATTGGGCTAAAGCATTCTTTAATGATGCACCGCCAGCTAAGCTTGCTTTGTATTCTCCGCAGGTGAATACGCCAACAACCGAGTCAGTTGCTGGTTTGCAGCCTTTGCTATCCTTGCTTCAATTAAATGATGCTGGCGTACGCGGCTTAATGCAGGACTGGTTACATCAAGTGTATGCGTCTGATGATGTTGCCAATGCGTTCCAAAATCGGGATAAATTGCCATTAGGTGCGTGCTTTATCACCAAGCAAGGCCATGTTATTAGTAAGACTAGCGTACGGTTTTATGCTGCGGATTCTGAACAAGACGGTGTGCTGGCGCGTCAGCAAGAAATCGATAATATTAGCAAGCAATCTCGTGCTCAACAAATGCTGGCAGATGAATCCAAAACGCGTACGGTGCGGGCGGAATCTGCTTACACGCAAGCGGCGCAAAGCTTGCAAGAGTTGCGCCAGCGGGTCACTAGCCTGACCCAAACGGTGCATAGCTTACAAATCGAATTTATGAAGCTGTCAGAAGTGCAAGCGCGTTTTAATCAGCGTAGTACGCAAATCATGAGCGACCTGACAGAAATCGCGGCACAAGAAAGCGAACAGCAACAAGCGAAAATCGAATCCGAAGAGAAGTTTGAGATGCTAGATATTGAGCTCGGCGAACTGCAAGAAAATCATGAGCAAGCTCAGACCAATTATCTCGAAAAAGAACAGCATTTAACGGACGCTCGCCAGCGTCTGCGCGATTTAGAATTAGCTGCACAAGAAAGTGCGTTCTCAGAAAAAACCCATCGTAATAAAATGGAAGAACTGCGTCGTAGTATTGCCACGGCGGTAGAGCAATCTGCCCAGCTATTTGCAAATATGCAGCAAGGTCATCTTGAGTTGGAAGAAATGGATGACCAGACCGCACAAGCTGGCTTACAGTCTTTGTTGGAAAAACGGAGCGACCAAGAGCGTGCGCTATCCGATGCACGTCATGAACTTGATCAACTCACGCAAAAATTACGTCAGGTAGAAGAGAGCAAAATGCAGGTAGAGCGCAGCTTGCAACCACAACGCGACAGAATTGTAGAGTTGCAACTCAAAGAGCAGGCGGCGCGTTTAAATCAAGAGCAATTCGCAGAACAATTGCGTAATTTTGATGTAGATGAACAAGCTCTTTCACAAAAATTGCATGACGATATGAAACCATCGTATCTGCAAGGTGAAGTCACCAGATTGACAAATGCGATCGCTGCATTGGGCGCCGTGAATATGGCAGCGCTAGATGAGTTGGCGCAAGCGACTGAGCGCAAAACTTTCCTGGATGCGCAATATGCCGACTTGAACGAAGCTATTACCACTTTGCAAGATGCTATTCATAAAATCGATATTGAAACACGTGATCTGTTACAAGATACTTTCAATAAAGTGAATCTCCATTTTGCCGAATTATTCCCGATTTTATTTGGCGGTGGACAAGCGAAATTGATTATGACTGGCGATGAAATTCTGGATTCGGGTGTGCAGGTGATGGCACAGCCACCAGGTAAGAAAAACGCCACAATTCACTTGTTGTCCGGTGGTGAAAAAGCGCTGACTGCAACGGCATTAGTATTCTCGATGTTCCAGTTAAATCCAGCACCATTTTGCTTGCTGGACGAGGTTGATGCACCGCTTGATGATTCAAACACGGAACGTTTCTGTAACATGGTGAAACGTATGTCCGCTAACACACAGTTTTTGTTCATCTCCCATAATAAAATTGCGATGGAAATGGCGCAGCAACTGATAGGCGTCACTATGCAAGAGCAGGGAGTTTCTCGTATCGTTGCGGTGGATATGGAGTCCGCCGCACATTTCGCATCTGAGGCGCAAGCAGCATGACAGATCTACAAATTGTTTTAATGGGAGCCGGTGGCGCCTTTTTAGTCGGCATCGTTGCATACAATAAATGGCAAGAATATAAAGCGAAGAAAAGTGTTGATCAGGCATTTGGTGCAGGACACGATGACGTCTTGATGAACCGGGATGCTTATCCAGAATATCCAGATAAATTGGCAGAGCCACGTTTTAACGAAGAGACATACAAAGAAGATGTATTCAATTCGCCGCGCCATGAACCTAGTTTGGATACTGATTTTGCAGAAGAAAATTCAGATTTTATAAGGCAAAATACTGCGACTGATCGCACCACCATTTCATCACCTGCTGTTGCTGAAAAAGAATTGCCTGTCGATGAATTGATCGATTGTATTATTCCTTTGGAGTTTGATGCACCAGTACGTGGCGAAAAATTATTGAATGAAGTTCAAAGCCTTAAGTATGTTGGCAAAAAGCCAGTGCATTTTATTGGATTAAGCCATGATGGCGTACGTGATGTGATCGCGCATGGTGGAATTTATACGGCCTTATTTGCTGGCGTACAAATGGTCAATCGTAGCGGACCTATCAATGAATTGGAGTATTCAGAATTTGTCACGAAGCTGCGTGAAATTGCAGACCGACTGAATGCACATTCAGACATTCCTGATATGAATCAAGTCATGTCCAATGCACGCGAACTATATCAGTTTGTGTCTGAGCACGACGCACAATTGAGTGTCAATGTATTAGCTAACGGCGCACCGTGGGCAGTGGGTACTTTGTTGTCGGCGCTGGAAAAACAAGGATTTGATATACGCCCAGATGGTCGCCTGGTGATGCCTGATGGCGACGGCGGCAATTTATTTACGCTGTCAACTAACGTGAGCGTTAGTGAAACTGTGACCGCTCGTCTCACCTTATTACTGGATGTACCTTGTGTTGCGCCTTCGCGCGATGGATTTGGCGCTATGGCTGCCTGCGCAAGATCCTTATCTACACGCCTTGGTGGTACCGTGGTCGATGACGGTAATCAAGCCATTTCCAAGCTTGCCTTAGATGAAATTGCAGGTCAGGTCAGTGAGTTTTATGCCGCTATGGCGGAGGCAGATATCGCTGCTGGCTCGACTCGTGCGCAGCGGTTATTTAGTTAACGTCGTCAAAAGATATTAAATTCACCTCATGCAAAATGACTTATTTGGCAGATCTCCGTCAAAAGCTCGGTCAGATGAATTTACTTCATCTGACTCTAGCTTGCCAGTAGATACTCCGGCCACTCTTGCAGCAATGTTAAGGGCTGATATCAACCGGCATGCACATGCTTACTATGTATTAGATACGCCAACTATTCCTGATGCTGAATACGATAAATTATTTTCTGCCTTACAAGCATTAGAACAAGAATACCCTGAATTACGGACGCCAGATTCACCGACTTTACGTGTTGGTGGCGCTCCTTTACCTGAGTTTAAGCAAGTCCAGCATGCTACACCGATGCTATCCCTGAATAATGGTTTTGAGGAGCAGGATATTCGTGCTTTTGATCGTCGTGTCAGCGATGGTCTGGATACACAGCAAGCAGTGGAATACGCAATTGATCTGAAGTTTGATGGTCTTGCCATTAATCTTCGTTATGTAGATGGCGTATTCACGCAGGCAGCGACTCGTGGTGATGGATTTACAGGTGAAGACGTAACGGAAAACATCCGCACCATCCGCAGTATTCCTCTACGGTTAAATATAAAAGAACCACCTAAAGTATTGGATGTGCGCGGTGAAGTTTTGATGTTTAAAAGCGATTTTGAAAAACTCAATCAACGTCAGCGTGCAGTCGAGGCTAAAGAATTTGCGAATCCACGTAACGCGGCTGCCGGTAGTTTGCGCCAGCTAGATTCTAAAATCACTGCGCAGCGTAGTCTCAGATTTTTTGCTTACGGAATTGGCTCCTTGGAAGGCGCAAGTTTGTCCGGCTTGCAGCTATATTCTCATCGAGCTTTATTGGAATGGTATAAATCGATGGGCATTCCCGTTTGTGAGGAACAGGCCATCGTGCGGGGTGCGGACGGGCTCTTAGATTTTTACCAGCAGATACAGCAACGACGATCACAATTGACGTACGAAATTGACGGTGTTGTCTACAAAGTTAATTCGTTCGCGCAGCAAGATACTTTAGGCTTTGTATCGCGTGCGCCACGCTTTGCGATTGCACATAAATTTCCGGCACAAGAAGCTTTAACCACAGTGTTAGATATTGAAGTCCAGGTCGGGCGTACCGGTGCAATTACTCCAGTGGCTCGTTTAGCGCCCGTATTTGTCGGCGGAGTCACCGTGACTAATGCGACCTTACATAATGAGGAAGAAGTGCGCCGCAAAGATATTCGCATTGGCGACATTGTGTCGGTGCGCCGTGCTGGTGACGTCATTCCTGAAGTGGTCGCCAGCGTATTAGAAAAGCGTCCTGTTGATGCCATAGAATTTGTAATGCCGACACAATGCCCTGTCTGTGGGTCAACAATTGTTAAACTGGAAGACGAGGCGATTGCCAGATGCTCCGGTGGGTGGATAAAATGTATTGCTCAGAGAAAAGGTGGTTTATTCCACTTTGCTTCACGCAAGGCCATGAATATTGATGGCGTCGGCGAGCAATTAATTGATCAATTGGTCGATAAGCAAGTAGTG
>JANXTO010000125.1 GCA_025352365.1 Undibacterium sp.
GCAAGATTACAAAATCTATGCTGCGCTGGCCTACGCACGCGCCAACAAACTCAATCACACCACGATTGATAGTCCTAACGCCAAGCTCGGTATTGTTGCCTCTGGCAAGTCCTACCTCGATGTGCTGGAGGCGATGGAAGAGCTGGGCATTGATGAAAAGTTTGCTGCCGAGATTGGTATCCGCCTGTACAAAGTTTCTATGCCGTGGCCGCTGGAGCCGGACGGTGTGCGCGAATTTGCGCAAGGTCTCGATGAAATTCTGGTGGTGGAAGAAAAACGCCAGATGGTCGAATACCAACTTAAAGAACAACTTTACAATTGGCGCGACGATGTGCGTCCACGTGTCATTGGTAAGTTCGATGAAAAAGGCGAATGGGTACATCCACGTGGCGACTGGTTACTGACGTCCAAGGCTGATTTTTCAGTCGCGCAAATTGCTCGCGTCATTGCTGCACGGATTGCACGCTTCCACACTAGTGATTTGATTAAGGCACGTCTGGCGTTTTTGGAAGCAAAAGATGTGGTGCTGAACAAGGATGTGAATACGCCTCCGCGTCCGGCCTATTACTGTTCAGGTTGCCCGCACAATACTTCGACCAAAGTACCGGAAGGCAGTCTTGCTCTGGCAGGTATTGGATGCCACGTCATGGCGACCGCCATCTATCCCGAATTTAATAAACTGACGACGCACATGGGCGGTGAAGGTGCGCCGTGGATTGGACAAGCTGCGTTTTCGACGTTGCCGCATGTATTTCAAAATCTGGGCGACGGTACGTATTTCCATTCTGGTTATTTAGCAATCCGTGCTGCTGTGGCTGCCAAGGTCAATATCACGTACAAGATTTTGTACAACGACGCCGTTGCGATGACCGGCGGTCAACCGGTTGATGGCACGATCAGCGTGCATATGATGGCGCAACAAATGGCGGCAGAAGGCGTCAAGCGGATTGCGTTGGTGACCGAAGATTTATCCCGTTATACAGACCGCTCTGCCTTGCCAGCTCTGGTGACGCTACATGATCGCAAAGACATGGATGCAGTCCAGCGCGACATGCGGGAACTGACTGGCGCCAGCGTCTTGATCTACGATCAGACCTGCGCCGCGGAAAAGCGTCGTCGCCGCAAAAAGAAAGAGTTCCCCGATCCAAATCAGCGCATGTTTATCAATGAAGCCGTATGCGAAGGCTGCGGTGATTGTGGCGTGCAATCCAACTGCACTTCCATCATGCCGCTGGAAACTGAATTCGGTCGCAAACGCACGATTGATCAATCCTCCTGCAATAAAGATTATTCCTGCGTCAAAGGATTTTGCCCTAGTTTTGTCACGGTAGAAGGTGGCACCTTGCGCAAGTCTAAAACCGGGACAGCAAAGACCGACGACTTCGGCAGTTTGCCGGCTCCTGTTTTGCCGACCTGCGCTGTGCCGTACAACATTTTGCTGAATGGGATCGGCGGGACCGGTGTAATTACTATCGGTGCATTAATTGGCATGGCGGCGCATCTGGAAGGCAAGGGTGTGTCGGTATTAGACATGACAGGTATGTCGCAAAAAAATGGCTCAGTTACATCTCATATCCGCATTGCTGACAATGTTGCACGTTTGCGCGCACAGCGGATTGCCACTGGTGAAGCTGATTTGATTTTGGGTTGCGATATGTTGACAGCCGGTGCGCATGATGCGATTTCTAAAATGCGCGCTGGTCGTACCCGTGCGGTGGTGAATACGCATGAACAACCGACCGGACCTTTTGCTAAGAACCCTGATTGGCAGTTCCCTGCTGAATCTGTCGAGCAGCTCATTGCAGAAGCGGTCGGCAATCAAGTCGACTTTATCAATGCGACTAAATTAGCGACTGCATTGATGGGAGACTCCATCGCGACGAATTTATTTATGCTAGGTTTTGCTTACCAAAAAGGTGCCATCCCCGTATCAGAAGCCGCTTTGATGCGAGCAGTGGAATTGAACGGGGTTGCGATCGAATCTAATAAAAAAGCTTTTTTATGGGGACGTCGTGCCGCAGTGGATTTGGCTAAGGTCGAAAAAATTGCCATACCGACTTCACCCGTTGTAGTGCAAATGCTGCAGAGCCTGGATAGCGTGATCAAACGTCGCGTCGAGTATCTGACGGCCTACCAAAATGCCGCTTATGCACAGCAGTATCAGGATTTGGTCAGCCAGGTTCGCGTAGCAGAGGCGGCACTAGGCTCGGGGAATAAGTTAGCAACAGCGGTCGCCAAGTATGCATTTAAGTTGATGGCGTACAAGGACGAATACGAGGTAGCACGTTTGTACACCGACGGACAATTTACCGACAAACTCAAGCAGCAGTTTGAAGGCGACTTTTCCCTTAAGTTCAACTTAGCACCGCCGCTATTTTCTAAAAAAGACGGACAAGGTCATTTGATTAAAGCGCAGTATGG
>JANXTO010000167.1 GCA_025352365.1 Undibacterium sp.
GTCTTATGGCAATATAGGCAGATTGAATAGAAGAGGCAATCACGATGCGTATTTTGATCACGGGTGGTACCGGTGTAATCGGGCAGCGCTTATGCCCAGCGTTGTTGGCAGCGGGGCATGAGTTGACTGTATTAAGCCGCAGTCCAGCAAAGGTGCAGCGTTTGTGCGGTGCTGCGGTAAAGCCGATGGCGTCTTTGCAGGAGTGGTCGCCGGCAGTCCATTTTGATGTTGTCATCAATCTTGCCGGCGAGCCGATTATTGATGCGCGCTGGACTGAAAAACGTAAGCAGTTATTGTTAGATAGCCGGGTCGCGCTGACCCGCGAGTTGGTCGCTTGCATGAAGCGTGCCGCACGAAAGCCAGCACTGTTTTTAAGCGGATCAGCGATTGGTTATTACGGCGATACGGGTGATCGTATCATTGATGAAACGGCAGAGCTCGCTCAAGATTTTGGTGCCCATCTGTGCAGTGCATGGGAGCATGAAGCCAACCAAGCCAGTGCGATGGGGATCAGAACAATACTCTTGCGTACCGGTCTGGTGTTCGACGCGCGCGGCGGCATGCTGCAAAAAATGCTGCTGCCGTTTAAGCTGGGTTTGGCGACACGACTAGGGCAAGGTCGGCAATGGATGAGCTGGATACATATCGCCGATTACATCGATGCTGTTTTGTTTTTGCTGACCTATCCTGATGCTGAGGGCGCGTTTAATATGGTGGCTCCGAATGCAGTGAGGAATGCCGAATTTACACAAACGCTCGCCAGAGTATTGCATCGTCCGGCTATCTTTGCTGCGCCTGCATGGCTGCTCAATACCGCCATGGGTGAGATGTCATTGCTGCTGTTGGGTGGTCAGCATGTTGTGCCAAAAAAATTGCAGGCACTTGGGTTTGCATTTAACTATCCAGGCTTAGACCATGCATTGCAAGCTTTAGTGACTGAGGGTTGAGCTGTAAAAAAATGTGTCTGAAAATAGTCAAAATTTGATAAAAATAAAATGAATGTAGCGACTAAATCCGGACTGGAATTAAGTATCCAGCAAGGTACAACCCACACTGCAAAGCGTAGCAGTTGTACGCGTTGTCTGCGTCCGCAAAGCACTTGTATTTGTCATTGGATTGTCGCTATTAATCCGCAAGTTGAGGTCGTGATTTTGCAGCATCCGCTAGAAGTACAAAATGCAAAAGGTAGCGCACGCTTGCTACATTTAAGTTTGACCGGAAGTCAAATTTGTATCGGTGAGAAATTTGAGGAATCTTTGCTCAAATCCTTATTGAATACCCCCGAAAAACACAGCATATTGCTGTACCCGGAAACGCCGCAAGATCAGACAGTAGGTGTGATGCCCGCGCGTGTTTTGGATGTTAGATTATCGGCGCAGCCTGACAAAATACGTTTGATCGTGCTGGATGGCACCTGGCGTAAAAGTCGAAAAATGTTATACCTTAATCCGCTGCTGCAAACATTGCCTCGTCTGCCTTTGCGGGACACGGCAACGTCGTTATACCGGATTCGCAAAGCACATAAACCGGATCAGCTTTCTAGTTTGGAAGCGACTTGTTATGCATTGATGATGTTGGAGAATACATCGGAAAAGTACCAGCCTTTGCTGGATGTATTTGATGGGTTTGTAGGGCAGCAAGAAGCACTTAAGGCATCGCATAATTTTGCTTCCGATGCTGTTTTGATTTAAGTTTTTAGCTAATTTAATCCCTCTGATGCCTCACCTCTGCGCACACAATGTTTGCCGCCTTGCTTGCCGGCATACATCGCGGCATCGGCACGTTTAAGCAAGCTGATCGGATCATGCCCATCCTGTGGTGCCAGCGCGTAGCCTATGGTTAAGCCGACGCTGCAAGTTTGCTCGCTTAAGATAAACGGACTGTCAAAAGCATCCAGCAATTTAAGTCCCAGATCGTTTGCTTGCTGTACGTTATTGAGCCCACTCGACATGACCACAAATTCATCCCCACCGAGTCGTGAGACAAGATCTGAGGTGCGCAAATTAGCTTGCAAGCGTTTGGCAACAGCGATCAGTAGTTCGTCGCCGATGTCGTGACCGTATTGATCATTGACTTGTTTAAAGCCATCCAGATCGAGCATATATACGGCGAGAATTTTTTCTGCGGATGCTTGTGGCAATAGGTTGCCCAGGCTGGTATTTAAGCCACGTCGGTTAGGTAGTCCTGTTAATGGATCGGTATGTGCTAACGAATGCATGGTGTCACGTTCTTTACTCACGTTTTGGGCTTCCATATGGATCGCTTTGGTACGTAAGCCAAGTACGCGCATAAAAATCAACATGTCAAAAGTTGCGCCAAACTGGAATGAGTGCATGGTCCAAAAATTAGCCGGAATTTGTCCTTGAATAACCCCGATGAGGATCGCGGTGGTGATGAAATAAACCGCCCAGCCGCTTAAGAAATACATCCCGACTTTATCGCCTCTGCGGGCACGGGTGATTGCGCCCGGTATGCCAAGTACAGCGGGCGCTAGGCCTAAAGTGCTGATGATGGCTGTGACCGTGTAAATATTGATCAGATCAAACGTGTAAAGCACGGCAAAAAAGACGGTCAGGCACGCGCCTGTTTTCATTAAAAAACCAAAGTGCCGATAGCGATCTTTACTCTGTAAAGCCTGCTCGATAAATAGAAACGATCCACAGGCAGCGATCAATGCAGATAGGCCGCCTGCATGGAGTTCCATCCACACATTGTCGGTCCAGACGTACTGCGCGCCCACACCAAATTGCAGTAAAGAAAATAGTAAGCTGCCGGAGATTAGCAGGGCGTATTTAATAAACAGATATTCGCGCAGACTAAACCATTGAGCAACGCTGTAGAGCAAAAGACAAAGTGCGATACCAGTCAAAATGCCTTGCAGCATTTGCTCGTCCATTGCGCGTGCATGGAAGGTGGAGGGCTTGCTCAGGGTGATCGGCAAGATCATCGGGCCTATCGTTTCTATCCGCATAAACATCACGTAGTCCAAGCCTGGTTGTAGCCGTAAATCGGAGGCGTGAGAGCGGCTGGTGATCGGGCGTTGGGAATAGGGTTGCATATTTCCTAGCAGCCGATGTTGCACCATATCTTGGTCTTGCATCAGATAGACATCAATTTTGTTCAGGACAGGATAGTCAATGTCAAAAGCCCACAAGCCATCACCATTGGCGGCAACAGTTAAGGGCAGGCGTAACCAAACGACATCTTTGCGCAAGCCCAGGGTATCCTTTGCTGTCAGGGGGATGGTGAATTGATTGCTCAGCGCGATGACGTCATTTAGGCTTAGTTTGCCGCTGGCATCTGGCAAGAAGGTGATTGCAGACCATGCATGGATCAGCGGAGTGCTATCGGTTAGCAGCAGCGGTGCTGTTTGCTGGGTTGTTTGGTGATTGCTAATGGTTTTTCTGAGTTTGCCTGGGTCACTGGCCGGACTCTGAGCAAACGCGGAATTTATGGCGCCTGCCGAACTTATATTGGTATTGTCACCAACATAGCCCAAGCTGAGTGCAGCAAGCAAAATGAATAAAATACAGTGACGCAGCACCTGAAATTGGTGCATTGAAGGATGCCGGTGCTTAGGCAATAAGGACTTAGCAAATCTATGCAATTTACTTGTCATGAGTTGCAGATGGATGCGGCAAAAAGGCCAGTGAGAACAAGTACGTCAGTTCAGCGGAAAACCAAGTTAAGAGTATCGTGTCGCTGAGGTTTTTCTGTCAAGCAGCATTTTTGCCAAAATCGCAGCGAATATTGTCGTGTTAACCACTCGTCATCCCTCAAAGCCTTGTCGATAAAATAAGTTCATTCTGTCGCTTGTAGATGTTTTGGGATGAACTAAAATCGCTTCCACAACTCTGCTCAGGATGACGCAACGTATCTTGATGCAGGCTGCGGATTGTATAGATACTTTGGGTGAGTATATTTATATTGTCCATACAATCATTGGACTATAAGGTATTTTTCATAAAAAATCGTGGGAGTATATGAGTAATTACTACTGTTAGCATATGGGAATGGGCGAAATCTAGCTACTTGATCTCGCCCGTCTCGCCCTGACTTGCATTGCTCCGCATCCCCTTTTTTACCTTCTTCGTGTCTCCCTGGCGTTGCCCCTCTGTTTATGCAAAGCCTGACTTAACTTGCTGTGGAAGGGGGCTGATCTTTGTCGACGGCATCTGTTGTTGCATGCTTATTTACAGGCTTAGTTTCTGACTGATCTTCTGCCTTAGTATCTACTTTAGTGTCTTACTTAGTTGCAGGTTTGCTCAAACGCGCTTCTAAAGCGTTCATCCATGCAGGTGCTTTGGGGTCGGTTTGCCAGTCTGCCATCGTTGAATTTACCGAATATAAAAGATGCTCAGGCAGTTTTAAAGGACGCGTCTGATCCATCAGAATCTTGCTCATCAATTGCTTGCCCAGCAGGCGAGTAATCAAGCGTGAGATTGAGAACTCTGGCAATAACAGCCGCACCACGGTATCGATCATCCTGATCAGTAACATACCCAAACTAAACACCATACGCGACAGCAAAGACACCCGACCATCAACACCAATATCTTTTGCTGTTCTGGTGCCGCATAAATAACGTGTCATTAACACCGGAAAAGGTTTAATCAAGCGGATAGGGATAATTGCTTCCATCGTATTCATTAATGCTATACCAAGGCCGGGGCGAGGATCGGGGTCAATCGGATCTGCGCGACCACGGGCTTGCATCTGATTGAACAGGGCTTCGGCTTGTTCCATATTCTCCGCCATGAGTTCGCGCTGAATCCCTAAGATGTGCCCGACGACATTCCATGTATGCAAATAGGCCAGTTCATCTTCTGACGCCAATCCCAGACCTAGCGTACGCAAACTACGTAAAAATACATAACCAAAGGTGAGTAAGGTATATGCCAACTCTTCCTGATTACAGGGCAGACCGTCTTCGCCTAACCTCCAGCCATGCGAGAACAGTGCCTGGTACATATTGTTGGAGGTCTCTGGCAATGCGCCCGCGGCTAGTGGCGGTATGACGCCGGCACCATTTTGATTTTGATGATTGCCCAATGCCAGCACCAGATCGGCGGGATTGCCATGCAAAATCAAGTTACGTATGGTGGCGTGAATCAGGCGTACTTTAAGGATCTGTGCGACACCGCTGCCGTCTGGTTTGGTCAACCCACCCGCCAACATGACAGGGAAGATCATCGCAGCAGTGGAGCGTACCCGGTACTCAGTGTGTTTCTCTAATTGCCCTGCGATATGCAACACCGTCGACAGGTCGGGTATGACATAGCATTGCGGTAGGCTAGAGCAAAAAAGCAAAGAGCACGACAACATACCGTAGTCGATAAACAAGGTCTCGGTACGATGTATTTGCGCCAGATCTGCCCATGGCGGTAGCGCACGCCCTTCGTGCAGATAGCTTTGTAAGTTGGCGCTGATCTCTACGGGGGTAGCAGGGTTGGCAGGCGTCCAATTATAAATGGAGGCATTGGATTGCCATTGGTCAAACTGCTGGTTGATGATGCCGATTTTTTGCCAGTGCGTGGCATGTACGCGCAAAAAATCGACGCCAGTCGATGCATCCCATGGACCTAGAATCGTAGCAATCGTATTGTCCGCTAAAGGGTCGGCCTGATACTGCGCTTGATCTAATTGGGCGTCACTTACTTTACTTTCGGAAGGCGGCACAGGTTCAATCGTCCATTGCCACCAGCCGGCAAAAGCACACAGCAACGGTATCCCCATGACAAACACCGTCATGCTACGGATTTCTACCGGATAGCCTAGCAATAATTGGAAAATCATCCCACTGGCGTATAAACCCATCGGCAACAGCGCCTCTTGTTTACTAAAGGCCACACCCGGCTTTTTAATCGCATCCCGGGTGGACAGGCGGAAGGTTAGTAAAATCATCGATGACACAAATACCCAGCCAAAAAATCCCTGTATGGTTTCGCCAAACCACCAGCCATCAGTTTTGGTCATGATCCAGGCTTTGAGTACGAATACCATATACGGGTCTGCACCCAGATCAAAAGCGGTGACCAGCATCGCTGCTAAAAACGACATAAACAATATATTGCCGGAAGCGGAGGAAGTGTCCAGCGGCGTACGCCAGACAATCAGATTACTGATTACATAACAAGAATAAGTCAGCGCAAACCACATTAGCGGGATCACCATCGGCACATCACCTAAGCGCCAGCCCAGTACCTCGGTGTAGGTGTAGCTACCAAAAAACCAGCCATGTGATGCCCCCATTTGCTCGGCAAACCAGCCAAAACTCAGAGCAATCGCGACAAACTTGAGTGCTGCTTTGGCACCAAGCAAATGGATGGCATTAGCCCAACATATTGCAAACATGAGAACAGAGCTACAAACAATCGCAATCGTAGTGTCGTTGTGGGTGCGTAAAGCGGTAGCAATTAAAAAACCTGCGAATAGAAAGTAACTAATAGCGGGTAGACGTGCTGACAGTGATTTCATCATGGCTCTATGGTCTTGTAAGTCGTTATTGAAATAATGTCCGGACTTGCAGCAAACTACTTTTGCGTCACTCGGTTAGCAACTTTGCTTAAGCCCTACATCTGAACACGGATGAGAATGCATTAGAGAAATCTTAAGTTGTACAAGTATAAATTTCTCTGTTAAGAATATTACTCTAAGAACATTATTTATTTTCCACAGATTGACGTTGTATTTACACAGATGCGTTGTCTTGCTTGAATAGTTTTATCCTCTTTTGATTTGCCTGGTACGGCATGGAATATCCTAAAATAAATATACTCCCCATTAATTTATAAAAAATATGCTTATTGTCCAATGATTATATGGACAATTTAAATATACCTACTACGAGTATATTTATTATTAGGTTGCAGTTGTATGGCTTCGTACCATCCTCCAACTCTGTACACAGTTAATCTTACAAAATAAAAAAAGCTCCACAGTTTTCACTGTGAAGCTTTTTTACTTAGCTTTTGCTTAACTGATGTGGCGTATTGCACGCCACGTTCAGTGATGTTATTCCTTGCGGAATTACATCATGCCGTCCATACCACCCATGCCGCCCATACCACCCATGCCGCCGCCCATGCCGCCAGATTTGTCATCTGGTAATTCGGCAACCAAAGCATCGGTTGTCAAGATCAGGCCAGCAACAGACGCTGCATTTTGCAAAGCAGAGCGTGTTACTTTTGCTGGATCCAAAATACCCATTTCGATCATGTCGCCATAAGTGTCGTTAGCAGCGTTGAAACCGAAGTTACCTGTGCCGTTGATGATTGCATTAACAACGACACTTGGCTCGCCACCTGCGTTAGCAACGATTTCACGCAATGGCGCTTCGATCGCTTTCAACACCAGTTTGATACCGGCTTCTTGATCTGGATTGTCACCTTTGATGACGCCAGCAGCTTGACGTGCACGCAACAAAGCTACGCCACCGCCAGGAACAACGCCTTCTTCTACCGCTGCGCGAGTTGCGTGCAGCGCATCTTCAACGCGGGCTTTTTTCTCTTTCATTTCGACTTCAGTTGCAGCACCAACCTTGATCACAGCAACGCCGCCTGCCAACTTGGCAACGCGTTCTTGCAGTTTTTCACGGTCATAGTCAGAAGTTGCTTCTTCGATTTGCGCGCGGATTTGTTTTACACGTGCTTCGATACCAACAGCTTGACCAGCACCATCAATCACGGTGGTGTTTTCTTTGCCGATTTCGATACGTTTAGCTTGACCCAGATCAGCCAAAGTCGCTTTTTCTAATGTCAGACCAACTTCTTCAGCAATCACTTGGCCGCCAGTCAGGATAGCGATATCTTCCAACATCGCTTTACGACGATCACCAAAACCTGGCGCTTTAACTGCAGCAGTTTTCAGGATGCCACGGATGTTGTTGACAACCAGAGTTGCCAATGCTTCGCCATCGACGTCTTCTGCGATGATCAGCAATGGACGACCGGATTTAGCGACTTGTTCCAAGATCGGGAGCAGATCGCGGATGTTCGAGATTTTTTTGTCGAACAACAGGATGAACGGATTTTCCAGAATCACGGATTGTTTTTCTGGGTTGTTGATGAAGTACGGTGACAGGTAGCCACGGTCAAACTGCATACCTTCAACGATGTCCAGCTCATTGTCCAAAGATTTACCATCTTCAACAGTGATCACGCCTTCTTTGCCGACTTTGTCCATTGCTTTTGCAATGATGTCGCCGATGTTTGCATCGGAGTTAGCAGAGATCGAACCAACTTGAGCGATCTCTTTGTTGGTTGTAGTTGGCTTGGACAACACTTTGATTTCAGCAACAATCGCTGTAACCGCTTTGTCGATACCGCGCTTCAAATCAGTTGGGTTGAAACCAGCAGCGACGTATTTGAAACCTTCGCGAACAATCGCTTGTGCCAATACAGTTGCTGTTGTTGTACCGTCACCAGCGTTGTCAGAAGTGCGTGAAGCAACTTCTTTCACGAGCTGCGCGCCCATGTTTTCTAATCTGTCTTTGAGTTCGATTTCTTTAGCGACTGAAACACCATCTTTAGTCACTGTAGGTGCGCCAAAAGAGCGTTCTAGGACAACGTTACGACCTTTAGGGCCCAGTGTTACTTTAACTGCGTTAGCGAGGATGTTAACGCCATTGACGATCTTAGCGCGTGCATCATCGCCGAAAATTACTTGTTTAGCTGCCATGTTAAATCTCCAGAATCTTGAATGGAATATTGTTTTCAGTCCGCATTACATCGTAAATAACAGACTGAATTACAAAAAATGAATTACTTCTGAACGACTGCGAAAACGTCTTCTTCGCGCATGACCAGAACTTCATTGCCGTCAACTTTGACTGCTTGACCAGAATATTTGCCAAACAGGACGCGGTCGCCCACTTTGACTTCTAATGGACGTACTTTGCCGTCGTCGAGTTGTTTGCCGTTACCAACCGCCAAAACTTCACCTTGATCTGGTTTTTCAGCCGCCGCGTCAGGCAATACGATACCAGATGCTGTTTTTGTTTCTTGATCCAGACGCTTGACGATAATACGGTCGTGCAGGGGACGAAGGTTCATACAAACTCCTTGTGATTAGCTAAAAGTAGCAATGGTTTTACAAAATAATGTAAGACACTGTGCTGCGATCCTCTGCAGCGTTACCGGTGTCTCACGGACAAAGATAATATTTAAATAATAATTACTAAAAAAATAAGTATAAGTCAGAGATTGTTAGCACTCTCTCCCGACGAGTGCTAATTATATGGGCGGAAGACATCTATTTCAAGGCTGATTGAAGTGAAATATTAAAAATACTCTAATAATCAGATGCTTATCGATGATTAATCCATAGTTGGATTTCTCTGAATTGATTTAATTTAACCTGAACACAGCATTTGGATGGGTAGATTTACCTCAACGGGAGGCTCAGAGTTATGGCGCAAGTGGACTGTTTAGCTAATTAGCTTACAAACGATCAGCTTGCAAACAAGTATCGACACGTAGATGTTGAGTGTGGAATTTAGCAAAATCATAGAAAATAAATTTTGCCAGATGCTGGCTCGGATAATTTAAGTTGATTATTGCAATTCCTTACAATATAGTAAGGATTATCAACTACAGGAGCTCATCATGGCAACAGCAACATTAACCTCAAAGGGACAAGTTACTATCCCAGTATCCGTGCGTGTTGCTCTTGGGCTTGATACGGGAAGTCGAGTAGAGTTTGTCGATAAAGGCAATGGGCAGTTTGCTATTGTGCCGGCAACAAGCTCCGTCAAAGCGCTGAAAGGTATCTTAAGCAAGCCAACCAAATCAATATCAATTGAGGATATGAATGCCGCAATTGAGCATGCTGCAGGTAAACGATGATCGGCTTGGATACCAACGTGCTAGTCCGCTACTTTGCACAGGATCATCAAATACAGTCAGCTAAAGCCACAACATTAATCGAATCGCTATCGGATAAAGACAGAGATAAAAAACGAGGATTTGTTTCGCTTGTGACCTTGATTGAATTGGTGTGGGTGATGCAGGGGGCATATAAAATAAAGAAGTCTGACATAGTTAAAATATTGACGCTACTGCTCCAAACCAGAGAATTTATTGTTGAAAATACGGAAGTCGCTTTACAAGCACTTTCATTGTTTGCTGACTCTAAGTCTGGATTTGCTGATTGCTTGATTGAGCGAACCGGACATAAATTTGGTTGTCAATACACGGTCACATTTGACACTGATGCAGCAACAACATCCGGCATGCACTTGATTACTTAGTGTGATGACGGCAGATCGTTAATTCAAAAGATGGTTTGCCATATGTGGACATCAAAATACCTATGCTAAACCTGAGTAGACTTGCGTAAAAAATAACATTTACAACGTGAATTAAAAATCGGGAAAGCTAATCTGCAGTAGCACATAGATTAGCCTCCCGTTTCATTTGCGCCGATATTACGACATCCTTTTATTGCACTCCTTTACGGCACCACTGTTAAGCTAATTACGCTAATTTAAACGGCAATTCGCGTAAGCGTTTGCCAGTCGCTTTAGCAATCGCATTTGCAAAAGCCGGCGCCAGCGGAGGCAATCCAGGTTCCCCCATACCGGTCGGCGCATCTGCACTTGGTACGATATGGACGCTGACTTTTGGCATTTCTGTAATTCGTGGTACGACATAATCACCGAAATTACTTTGTTCCACCACGCCATCTTTTAGAGTGATCGCCGCACCCGGCAAGCACATCGATAAACCCATCAATGCACCGCCCTGGACCTGCGCTTCGATACTCTTAGGATTAACGGCAAGATTGCAATGGATGCCTGCTGTGACGCTATGTAGTGTTGGTGTGCCATCTTTAACCGAGGCTTCTACGACATAGGCCACGACCGTCTGGAAGGACTCATGCACGGCAACGCCCCACGCATGGCCTTTGGCTAAGGTTTTTTTACCATAGCCCGACTGAGCGACGGCTAATTGTAAGGCGGCTTTATGACGCGGATGCTGATCGCCGATCAGGCTTAAACGATAAGCGACCGGATCTTGCTTGGTCATTGTTGCAATCTCGTCGAGCAAGGTTTCCATTACGAAAGCGGTATGGGTAGAACCGACGCTACGCCACCACAATACCGGCACATTGACTTTGGGATGATGTACTGACAGACGCATAGGAATTTCGTATGGCTCTTTCATCCCTTCCAGTGCGGTGGAGTCAATCCCGTCTTTGACCATCATGGCTTCAAACGGTGTGCCTGCCAGAATCGATTGTCCTACGACCACATGATCCCAACCGGCGATTTTACCCTTGGCATCAAAACCGATTTGTGCCCGATGCACATGCATAGGCCGGTAGTAACCGCCTTTGACATCATCTTCACGACTCCACAACGTGCGAACCGGCGCAGTCAGTCCTGCGGTCTTGGCCGCTTTGGCAACTGTGCAGGCTTCCGCCACAAAATCGCTAGTTGGCACGGCGCGGCGACCAAATCCGCCGCCTGCCATTTGCACATTGACCTTGAGGTTTTGCGGTGGGATTCCGAGTACTTTTGATGCTGCAAGGCCATCAATGCCAGGCATTTGCGTCCCCACCCACAGCTCCGCTTTATCACCATTGATCGCCACGGTGCAATTGAGTGGCTCCATCGGCGTATGCGCTAAAAATGGGAAGATGAATTCAGCATCGATCTTCATAGGCGCTGCCGCCATGCTTGAAATATCGTCGTTAAATTTCAGCTTACCAGTTTGTGTCGACAGCTCTTTGTAGCTCACCAATAATTGCGCACTATCTGCTTTTTCAACAGCCGAGTTATCCCATAGTATTTTGAGTGCGTCACGGGCTTGCTTGGCAGACCAGTAGCCATCGGCAATCACGGCAATACCCTCGCCACCACGATCAACCGGGATGCGGATAACGGCCTTCACGCCGCGCATTGCTTTGGCGGCTATGTCGTCAACACTGGCAATTTTGGCGCCGAATACCGGAGGACGGGCAACCACCGCTGTCAACATGCCGGGCAGATGGGTATCGATCCCGTATTGTTGCGAACCGGTCGACTTCGCTCTGGCATCGAGGCGACCTGTAGGTTTACCGATCAGCCGAAAATTCTTCGGATCTTTGAGCGTCACTTTTTCTGGTACAGGCTGGCTCATCGCTGCTTCTGCCAGTTCACCGTAACTTAGCTTTTTACCGCCCGGACCGATCACGAAACCATTTTGTGTTTTTAAACTGCTGGCATCTACATTCCATTGCTTCGCTGCTGCAGCGACCAGCATGGCGCGTGTACGCGCGCCTAGTTCGCGGTACTGTGTGTAAGAATTTTTGATCGAACTGGAACCGCCCGTTAAATGAATCCCAAACACAGGATCAACATAGGCGGGGTTGCTATCGCCATGCACACTCTTGACTTTGTTCCAGTCGGCATCCAGCTCTTCTGCCAGTATTAGCGGCAAACCAGTCTGCACACCTTGTCCAAAATCGAGCCGGTTGATGATGATCGTGGTCGTACCATCTTTATCAATCCGGACAAACGCCGCTGGTTGTTCGATTGCTTTCAGTCCGCTGGCTTTCGTTGTAGCCGGATCTTGGCTGTTTTGTGCGTTGCCGATGAGCGGATAGACGCCGAGAGCAAAACCACTGATCGTGGCAACTTTTAAAAAGCGGCGACGTGGCAGATCAGCGTGTGCGCTGATCGCATTGTTTGCGCCAGACTCTTGCTCGAACATAGCTTGCAATTGTTTTGGTAATTCATTACTGATATCAAAATGCATGATCGTCTCCTGGTTCAGGCAAGGTGGGTAGCTGCATCATGGATTGCAGCGCGGATACGGACATAGGTTCCGCAACGGCAGATATTGCCCGCCATTGCTGCATCAATATCGGCATCACTCGGTTTTTTATTCGACTTCAGAAGCGCCGTTGCGCTCATGATTTGTCCGCTTTGGCAGTAGCCACACTGCGCTACGTCGTGCTTGACCCAGGCGTCTTGCACTACCTTGCCAACTTTGTCGCCGGACATGGCTTCGATCGTCGTGATCTTTTGTCCTGCTACGGCAGAAATCGGCGTGACGCAAGAACGCGTAGCTTGCCCGTTGATATGCACGGTGCAAGCGCCGCACAAAGCCTGACCGCAGCCAAACTTGGTGCCAGTCAGACCCAGCGAATCGCGTAAGGCCCACAACACCGGCGTACTGGGATCGGCATCGAGGATATGTTCTTTGTTATTGATATTGAGAGAGGTCATGGCTTGCTTCTCCATTAGGTTGATATCGGGGGAGTTGTACTGAGGCGACAGATAAAAGGCACGCTGACAAGTACAAAAGGCTGGCTGCGTCGTTGATGAACCGACGCTTATTTTGAGCTAGTTTGGGAATCTTTGCTGATGATATTAAGAAAGTTGATACTTTCTGACTTACGGACTGGCCTTCGTGCTGATCTGACCCAAAAACGTTCCTGCTAATTTGTAACAAATGAAGACTTCCGTAAGCAGGCTTGACGAGTTTTATCGCGCATTTGTTATTTCTTCTTTACATAATCAAGTAATCACCGATGAGAGTGCATTTGCGCTTGTCTAGCCGTTACTAAAAACGGTGTGACATCTACTTACAAAGTGCGAATAGGCAATTAGGTTCAAGTTATCTATTATTTCGATGTATGAGATTAAGACCGAAGTTCCCAAATGGAACTTTTAGAAAACAGCCCATCGCAACGGAGGCAGTACATGTCAGAGAGCACGAGTTTGGCGGATACATCCGCGCCGATCGCATCAAACAACCCTCCTGAGTCAACGGACGATAATAATAAAGCCCGGATAAATTTATCTAGTACGACTCTTGCTAATGGCGTACTTGCAGGATTATCAGCCTTATCATTAAGCGCTTGCGGTGGCGGTGGCTCAGATGCTGTCGCAACATCTACTGGCACGAGTTCTGGGCCCGTCACTCCGCCTGTTACTCCTCCAGTAACGCCGCCGGTCACACCACCCGTCGGCATTACTGCCGCGCAGGCTGCGCGCTTTTTAGTGCAGGCGTCGATGGGCGCGAACAGAGCGCAAATAGCGCAGGTACAGCTACTTGGTTATTCTGGCTGGCTGGATGCGCAATTCGCCTTGCCTGCATCGACTGCCCGGTTTGATTGGCTGGTAGCTAAGGGGTTTAATGCCGCTACTTATCAGAACTCAGAAGCGGGTTTTGATTCTGCTGCGTGGTCTAAGCTACTTTCATCTCCCGATACATTACGACAGCGCCTGACCTTTGCTATTTCTGAAATCACGGTAGCGGCGATTGATGGTTTGATCGGCGGTGGCTGGCGCGCCTTTTCGGCGGCTGCCTATCTTGATTTATTAGAAGCCAATGTGTTTGGTAATTATCGTACTTTGTTGCAGCAAATTTCGACCAGCGCTGCGATGGGACAGTTTCTGACTTTTCGCGGTAACGTTAAATACAATCCGGCCACCGGTGCGCTGCCAGATGAAAACTATGCACGCGAATTAATGCAGTTGTTCAGTATTGGTTTGCTAAAGCTAAATCAGGATGGTTCGGTGCAGCAGGTCAACGGCGTCTCGCAAGAAACTTATGTTCTGACCGATATCACCGGGTTGGCAAGAGTATTCACAGGCTGGGACTTTAATCTGGATGCGTTGAAAACCACCACGCCAGATTTTTTACGCCGGCCTATGACACAAATACCCGCTCGTCACGAGCTGGGTGAAAAAGATTTTTTGGGCATCACTATCCCGGCAGGTACCAATGGTGTTGATAGTTTGCAAATGGCCTTGGATGGCATTTTCGCACATCCCAATATTGCGCCATTTATCAGTCGCCAGCTAATACAGCGCTTAGTTACAAGCAATCCAAGTGCCGCGTATATACAACGTGTTACGACCGCATTTAGTAATGACGGCACCGGTGTCAAAGGTAATTTAAAAGCAGTCATTAAAGCAGTTTTGCTAGATACCGAGGCGCGTAGTGATGCCGGGATTACCGATCCCAACTTTGGAAAATTACGTGAGCCGATTTTGCGCTTTACCGCCTGGGCCAGAGCATTTAATGCCAGCTCAGCAAGCGATGCCTGGCAAATTGGCGACACCACCAATCCGGCGACTGCCTTAGGACAAAGCCCGTTGCGCTCGCCATCGGTATTTAATTTTTTCCGTCCTGGCTATGTGCCACCCAATACCGGATTCGACAGTGCGTCTTTAGTCGCACCAGAGTTTCAGATCACGAATGAATCAACCGTCATCGGCTATGTCAATTATATGCAGCGTGCGGTCAGTACCGGGATTGGGGATGTAAAAGCCGATTACAGCAGCTTATTGCCATTGGCAGATAACGCGCAATCCTTACTCGACGAATTGAACTTGGTTCTGGCTGCAAATCAGTTGAGCAGCACGACATATACCTTGATTCTCAACGCGATTAATGGCATGCCAAGCGGTACCGATACGGTGCGGTATAACCGGATTTATGCAGCGTTGACGATGATCTTGGCCTCGCCAGAGTTTATTGTCCAAAAGTAGTCCATCTCAAAATAGTAAAAGGGAAATCATGAAAAACATTATTCGGATGGATGCATCACGTCGAGCCTTTTTAAAAAAGGCCAGTGCCTTGTCATTAGCCGGGGTCGCTACGCCATGGGCAATTAATTTAGCTGCAATGGCAGAGGCGTCAGCCGCGAATGCGACCGATTACAAAGCGACTGTTTGTATTTTTTTATACGGTGGCAATGACTATGGCAACACGCTCATACCGTATGACACCACCAACTACTCTTTGTACCAACAACTGCGCCCAACCTTGTGTTACGCCCGCGACAGTTTAAGCTCGACCATACTGGTGCCCAAAGTCGCTCCGGTCGACACTGTAGGCGTCAGCCGTCAATATGCGCTGGCACCGGAGCTGGCACCATTGCTACCGATTTTTAATGCAGGAAAAATGGGTGTGATGCTCAACGTCGGCACCTTGGTACAGCCCACGACCAAGCTGCAATACACCAATAAATCGGTGCTACTGCCACCTAAATTATTTTCACATAATGACCAGCAATCGGTATGGCAATCCTCCGCACCCGAAGGCGCTGTATCTGGCTGGGGTGGGCGCATGGGAGACCTGTTTGAGTCCAGTAATGGCAATACGACTTTTACCTGCGTCAACGTATCTGGCAACGCCGTGTATTTGTCGGGTAATACGGCCGTGCAATACCAGGTTTCTACCAGGGGTTCGGTGCCCTTAAATGCCAGTACTAAACCTTTGTTTGGATCAGCCGCATGCTCTACTGCGCTTCAAACACTGATGACACAAACGGGCGGCAATTTATTCGCGACGGAATACAACCGCGTGACCAGACGATCTATGGATGCCAACCAAATTCTGACTAGCGCCTTAGCGGGTGCGCCGGCTTTAACGACGGTTTTTCCGACGAATAATAATTTGGGTGATCAGCTCAAAATGGTGGCAAAAATGATTTCTGCTGCCAGTAGTTTAGGCGCAAAACGGCAAGTGTTTTTTGTGTCTATGGGAGGCTTTGATACGCATGATGGTTTGCTCGATATTCATCCGGGTTTGCTCACTAGCGTGGCGGATGCAATGTCAGCATTTTATAAAGCGACCCAAGAATTAGGTGTGGCGAACAATGTCACCAGTTTCACCGCTTCTGATTTTGGACGTACCTTAAGTGGTAATAACGATGGTTCAGATCATGGTTGGGGCAGCATGCATTTTATGATGGGCGGCGCAGTCAATGGCCAAAGTTTTTATGGCACACCACCGATTGTTGCTAGCGACGGGCCAGACGATGTAGGGCAGGGACGCTTGTTGCCAAGCACCTCGGTAGATCAATATGCGGCAACACTCGGTAAGTGGATGGGGGCGTCGGATTCTGATTTGTTAACGTTATTGCCGAACCTTAAAAACTTTGATGCGAGCAAGCGTAATCTTGGATTTGTGTAGGTGGCTAGGGAATGAATTCAAGAATGAGTTGATGAGTGCGGATAACATCATGCTAGAGTCCTGTCTTAGCGACTTCCTGTTTTTATAGGACGTTTTATTTTGACTACAAGGGTGATGACAAATGGCAAAGAAAGAAGAAATAGATCCAGAAACCGCTGCCCTCATCGCATGGTGTACTGAGGTTGAAGGTTTTTTGGTCAAAGGCGGCGCGACTTTGCGCCAAGCACAGGATCATATTGAAGAGGAGATCGATTGGTTTACTGATTTATTCTTTGATGGTTTGACGCCAGAGCAGGCGGCTAAAGAAGCATTGAGCGAGTAATAAAGATAAGGGGAGATTTTAATATACTCCCCTTATTTTTTTATAAATGTGCCTTATTGTCCAGAGATTATATGGGCAATGTAAATATACTAATATCCAGTATGTGTGGATTATCAGCGAAAATTAGTGATCGCTGCGCTCCCCAAAGTAAGATTTTTTAGTGACACAACTTGTCGTCATCACTGACAAAAGTTCGCTCCTAATTATTCGATACCACGCTGATGCACTTGCCAGGCTAAATTAGCACCGCATAAATCCTCTATCGCCGTCCCCACAGATTTAAATACCGTGATTTTCTGATCATCACTGCGCCCTGCATGCTGCTGGCTGACCAACTCTGCCAGCTCGGCGACGATGGCGCTGCGTTGCAGGCTGCCGTTGCTCAAAGTTTGGGTCAGGTCGCCGGCCTCCGCAATCGCACCTTCATAGGTATCGACAAACACAGTCGCTTTAGACATCAGCAGATCATCGACCTCTCGCATACCGGGAGTAAAGCCGCCCACCAGATCGATATGGGTGCCGGCTTTGATCCATTCACCCAACACAATCGGCGTGGTGCTGGTGGTAGCGCAACTGATCACATCCGCCTGACTGACAGCGCTTGCCAGATCGGTGGCGATGCTAAGCCGGATATGCGCAGGTAATTCTGTCTGCGCTTGAATCGCCTTAAGGGTCTGCGCTGCTTTATCCGCCGAACGTCCCCAAACCGTAATTTGCTTGATCGGTCGTACTTGGCTGTGAGCGCAGGCAAGGTAAGGAATTAGGCTACCCGTACCAACCATCAACAGATGTTCGCTGTCAACACGTGACGCATAGCTGGATGCCAGCGCAGATGCGGCTGCCGTGCGCCGCAAGGTTAACTCCTCGCCATCGATCAATGCCAGCGGTACACCACTCACGGTATCAAACAAGATAAATACCGCATGCACAGAGGGCAACAAGGTATTTTGCGGAGCCACTGTCACCAGCTTCACACCGGTCGTCCCTTGTGGCTGCCATACCGGCATCAACAGCAAAGTAGAAACCGGCTGTTCAGACAAACTATATACATGCCTTTTTGGCGCAATGATGTTGCTGGCAAATGCAAGTTTTAAAGCAGGTATCAGATCAGCATAAGTCAAAGTCTGTTGCAGAGTTTGCTTGTTGATGTAGGGAATGGTGCTGGGAATCTTATTGGACTCGGTATTGGACATGGATGACAGCCTTGTTTGGCGATTGGTTTAGTCGCCTTGGTTATGACAGTAATCCTTCATTCTAGCAATACCGGGGGACAGGTAATGAATAGGTAATGAATAAGTAATAAGTAGGTAATAAATAGGTAATAAAAAAACCGGACAATTAAAAAAGCCCGAACAACTCGGGCTTTAACTAGACTTTTCTATTCGGTCAAATGGACTTTTTACAGCACAGTAATTTTCACATCAATGTTGCCGCGTGTCGCGTTTGAATATGGGCAAACTTCGTGCGTTTTAGCGACTAATGCTTCTGCCGCAGCGCGATCCATACCAGGCAGGGACACATTCAATGCAACTTCCAGACCGAAACCACCTTTGCCATTGGGACCAATACCAACCAGGCCATTGACTGAAGTATCTGCTGGCAAAGCGATTTTAGTCACTGATGCAACAAATTTCATCGCGCCGATAAAGCAAGCAGAATAGCCTGCTGCAAACATTTGCTCTGGATTGGTACCATCGCCACCCGCACCACCCATTTCTTTTGGTGTAGAGAGTTTGACTACCAGGTGATTATCATCAGATTTTGCGCTGCCATCACGACCACCGGTTGCTGTTGCGTTTGCTGTGTAAAGTACTTGCATGTGATTCTCCTGTTGGATTGGACTAATGAGTTTAGTCCAAATAAATAATTGATCAAGCTGAAATAAATGTTGCTGCGGCTAATGTTTGATCTACTTACTCTAAATGCTAACTACGTCGTTTTGGCATTATCGCTGCCAGTGAAAATATAATAGTACACAATTAAATTGTTCGCAATCTAAATTTAAAGAAATATTTAATAAACTTATTTAAAACCCGTATTTAAAAATCATATTTAAAAATCTGAACATACAACTATCTCAAGCAATTCTTTTGGGTAATATTTGTTGAACAATACTGCTCGGTAAGCCTAAGTTGCTCTCCGTTAAATCACCTCTGATTTGTGATAACTGAGACCGCAGATTGATTAAGGTTTCTTTAGTTTGTCCACTGGAGCACATAATTTGTAGAGGGATTTCTTTGGCAGCTTTTTTTAGTTGCTTACCTTGTTTAGTTAGCGTGATCCTGACCTGGCGTTCATCGACCTCGTCGCGTGTACGCTGCAGCAGATCGGCGGCTTCCATCCTCTTTAACAGTGGCGTTAACGTGCCGGAATCCAGGAATAGCGCCTCGCCTATATCTTTGACTAGAATGCCATCATGCTCCCACAGCACGATCATGACCAAGTATTGCGGATAGGTCAGGCCGATTTTTTCTAACAAGGGTTTATACGTCTTGGTCATCGCCAGGGACGCAGAATACAGCGCGAAGCAGAATTGATTGTCTAGCGCCAGTAAATCGACTCCAGCAGTAGTGATATCTTTAGAACTATTTTTAGAGGTATTTTTCATTGCTGTATTAATAC
This sequence comes from Undibacterium sp., assembly GCA_025352365.1. Classification (GTDB taxonomy): domain Bacteria; phylum Pseudomonadota; class Gammaproteobacteria; order Burkholderiales; family Burkholderiaceae_D; genus Undibacterium. Next base: position 19,861 of record JANXTO010000167.1, read on the forward strand.
GCTGATGATGGTGGATCTGAATGTCATGTCTTGCCAGAAATTGCATAAAGTGTGCATGAATTATCGGCGCTCCGGGTCAGATTATCAAATAAAGACTTTAGCGTTGCCACGATGCAGCTGTAGGTTTGAGTAAGTCCTAATAATGTCACACGTTATAATGCAGACTATTTAATATTAAGGTAAATCGTGACGTTCATCGAAAAACTCTCCGCCGCGTGGGCGAAAAATAATTCTTTGTTGTGTGTCGGGCTTGACCCTGATGTATCTCGCTTTCCCGCGGAGATCGCGCAGCAGCCAGATGCGATTTTTGCATTTTGCAAAGCCATGATAGATGCGACCGCGGATCTGGCCTGTTCATTCAAGCCACAAATTGCGTATTTTGCTGCCTTGCGGGCAGAAGATCAGTTGGAAGCTATTTGCCGCTATATCAAAACAACGTATCCGGCGATCCCGATTATTTTAGATGCCAAGCGTGGAGATATCGGCGCAACCGCCGAGCAATATGCGCGTGAAGCGTTTGAACGCTATGACGCCGATGCTGTGACAGTCAATCCGTACATGGGTTTTGATTCAGTCGCGCCGTACATGGAATGGAAAGACCGTGGCGCGATCGTTTTGTGCCGCACCTCCAATGCAGGCGGATCGGATTTACAGTTCTTAGATGTCGGCGGCAAACCGCTGTATCAGCATGTCGCTCAATTGGTAGCCGACAAATGGAATACTAACGGCCAATGCGCCTTGGTCGTCGGCGCAACTTTTCCTGCGGAGCTGGCGCAAGTACGTCAGATCATTGGTGATATGCCTTTGCTAGTGCCAGGGATCGGTGCGCAAGGCGGCGATATTGCAGCGACAGTGGCCGCAGGTAAAACGGCTGGCGGGACTGGGATGATGATCAATTCGTCCCGAGCGATCTTGTATGCCAAACCGCAATCAGAGGAAAACTATAGCCAAGCTGCGAGACGGGTTGCAATGGAAACCAGAGATGCGATTAATGCCTGTCGTATTTAAGTAAAAAGCGTTTGATTAAAGAGTTAAAAAGGGAGCCTGGCTCCCTTTTGTCATTACAGCTTATCGGTCTTAAAAATAAACCTACAGCCTAAGCACTGACAGAAATACTACTTCCAGAGCCGGTATTGCCAGACTGAAAAGGATCGGAGTAGGCTTGCAATAACTGCAATGCCTTTCTGAATAAGGTGGCATCGCTGCTGGTGCTGGCGTTGCCGCTACTGTCGGAACTGGTGCTGGTCGATCCCGTGCTGGACGATGCTGCATTGGACGACGTTGCCGCTACTCCAGTAACGCCCGTGGTACTGGTGCTGCTGGCGGTACCTGATGAGCTGGTCCCCGACGTTGCTGAGCTAGATGTCACGTTTAGCTTTGCCTCGGCGGCGGCTAACAGTTTCTCTGCATAGGCCAAACTCTCTTTGGTTGAAACCGTGCCATCTTCATTGGTGTCTGCCGGGTCATAGGTTTTTGTCGCACTGCTGCTGGCGGTTGCACTGGCAGCGCCACCACCGCTTTGTTCGCCAGAATCAGCTGATTGCGCCTGACCAGAGCCTGCGCTTTGAGTTGTTGCTGGAGGTGGGGCTTGATTGCTGACATCGCTAGTACCTGCACCAGAAGTGCGGCGGGCGTTGAACTGACTTTCTAGTTCATCACTGAGTTTTTGCAAACCAGAGCTGAATTCTTGTTTAGTGACTTTGCCATCGCTGTCACTATCTAGTTTTTTGAAAAGATCGCTAATCTCGGTCGTGCTGCTTGAGCTGCTGCCAGAAGCGGTAGTGGTATTGGAGGAGGTCGTAGCGGAAGTGGCGGAGGACGAGGAAGATAGTTTGCTAAAAGCCGACTGCAAATCAGCTTCGCTTAAATAGCCCTGATTATTGGTATCAAGCTTACTAAAAACATCGTCCGCAATCTGCGTCGGGTCTGGCTTTTGTCTTTGTACACTGCTGGAATAATTATAGGCCGAGGTAGTGCCTATGCTTCCTATTGAACTCATGATGTCGCTCCCTTCTGATTGATGACGTTAGTAAGCAAAGTGCTGCAGAAAAACGGATAGTGCCAGTGTCTCGCAGTGATGTTGCTTAGCTGTGTCTGCTTTGTATCAGAATCGACATATTTAAAACGAATACAATAAGTTGAGTATGTTCAGAGCAATCACTCAATAGAATTTAATTAGAATAATTTTTTGCTAAAAAGGCAATTTTCTCGGCAAGCTGATTTGCGCAGTCAGGCCGCGGCGGCCAGTATTATTGAACAAAACTAAATCGCCAGCATGCTGGCGTGCGATTTCTCTGGCGATACTTAAGCCTAGGCCAACACCGCCGCTATTTCTATTACGTGATTCTGATAAACGGACAAATGGCTCAAATACGTGGTGCAAATGATCTGGCGGAATACCCGGCCCATCATCAACAACCTGGATTAAAAGTTGATCAGGACTATCGTGCAAAATAATTTCGACTTCTTTGCCATAACTGAGGGCATTTTCTAAAAGGTTAGAAATACAGCGGCGCAAATCAGAAATAATCGCAAAGAGTGGCTGAGCATCGCCTGAAAAATGTACCTGATGTCCTTGCTCTTGTGCATTATCAACCAAGGCTTCCACCAAGGCTTGCACGTCCAATAATTGTCCCGATGCGGTCGCTTTGCCATTGCTGCGCAGGTACTCCAGGGTCGCATCCAGCATCAGGCGCATTTCTTCTATATCTTGTTGCAATTTATCTTTGGTGGCATCGTCGTCCAGATGCTCTATCCGTAATTTCATGCGGGTTAAAGGTGTACGCAAATCATGCGACACCGCAGCTAGAAAACGGCCACGCTCTTCCAGTTGTAACCGGATTCGCTCCCGCATTTTATTAAACACGTTGGCTGCCTGACGCGCTTCTGCTGGGCCGGTTTCCAGCAAAGCTGGTGCATTCAAATTGTCGCCAACCTGGCTTGCGGCACGTGCCAGACTTTGTATCGGTTTAGCCAAGTTGCGTGAGCCATACCAGGCAGCAATTGCAAGAATTAAAAATTGCATAGACATACTCAGAAAAAATCCCAACATCGGTCCCGGGAAGTGATCCTCGTGCGGCGGCAGATGCCTTAGCGGAGCCAGATTATCGGGCGGTACCGTTTGTATTTGTGCAGAAAGCGGTAACCTGTTTTCTGCACGCGGATGTGGAAAACGGTCACCCAAAAATACAAATAGTAAGATGAAGGTCATGATATGACTGACGATCACCGCGCCCATTGCCAATCCGAACAAACGCGTAAAAATCGTATCAGAGAAAAAACGACGTAATCCCAATCTTGTTGCCGATGTTGTCGTCATTATTTAATTCGAGGAAGGATGATGCAAGGATGGCGATGGCAGCAGTGTCGCTGTAACTGTTTTCGATGTAGATGCAGATGCCGGTGGCTGAAACATATAGCCTTCGCCGCGTATAGTTTTTAGCATCGATGGTTGGCGCGAATCCTCACTGAGTTTTTGCCGTAGTCGTGAGACCAGCAGATCGATACTACGATCAAATGCCAAAGACGATTTGCCACGTGCGATATCCAACAACTGATCGCGGCTAAGAACTTGCCCCGGGCGCTTTACAAAAGTGAATAGCAAACGGAACTCTGCATTGGACAGCGGCACCACTAAATTGTCGGGTGTATTGAGCTGGCGCGTGTGGCAATTAAGACGCCAGCCATGGAACGTAATTTCTTCTTCGGTTCGGTTATTGTGCTGGCTAATTTGGTTGCTCAGATTGGTCTGACTAATCTGACCAACCTGTGTCCGGCGCAAAATTGTATGGATACGCGATACCAGTTCCCGGGTATCAAAGGGCTTCACTACGTAGTCGTCTGCACCAAGCTCTAAGCCAATAATTCTGTCGGCAGATTCGCCGCGTGCGGTCAACATTAGGACGGGGATTTGGCTGTCTTTGCTATTTCGCAGACCTCGCAATAAAGAGAGGCCGTCTTCATCAGGCAACATCAGATCAAGCAAAATAATATCGATCTGAGTAGCCGCTAATTGTTGACGCATCGCTTTACCATCGGCGACCGTGATGCAGCGGATACCAAATTTTTCTAAATAGCGTGCTAACAGTTCACGGATGTCAGCATCATCATCGACCAGCAAGGCATTAATGTGCGGCTCTGGCAGCGTTGCCTGCGAGTGGGCTTTACTGGCGTTGGGGCTCGTTGTGAGTGCATCAGTGTGTACATTAGTCGTAGACAAATCAATTTCCTTCACACTATCTTTGACAGGACTTGCGCTACATTATTCCGGCGAAGTTCTTTAAAATTTTTTGCTACGCTTCTTTAACATAGCGTAGCAACTTATCTAAAGCATGCACTATCGTTTGCTCACGTACAGCGTGACGATCACCGCTAAATACTTTGCGTTCAGTATGCGTGGTGCCTCCAACCAGCCAGGCAAAACAGACCGTGCCAACCGGCTTGCCCGGTACTGCACCGCCAGGACCCGCGATGCCCGTGGTGGAGAGCGATACATGGGCCTCAGAATTGGCTAGCGCGCCTTCTGCCATGGCCGCGGCAATTTCTTCACTGACCGCACCGTGCTGTGCAATCAATGCGTCGGAGATATTTAATAATTCCGTTTTGGAGGAGTTGGAGTAAGTGATAAAGCCGCAATCAAACCATTCTGAGCAACCAGCGATTTCGGTAATGGCTTGGCAAACGCCGCCGCCAGTACAGGACTCTGCGACCGACAATAAAAGTTTTTTGGATTGCAGGACTGAGCCGACTTCTGTGGCGAGTTGAATAGTAGTTAGCATGGCATGGTCTCCTGTGGTGAATTAGCTCAATTAGTCGAATAAACGAATCAAGTTGATGAATTACTTTACCACTTTGTCCATGCGCATTGATAGCGACTTGATGAAGTTTCAGCTTTGTAAAGTGAATTTTTACAAACGGGCAAGGTCAGATCTTTAGCTAACACTACTGGCTGAAACAGTTTGCCTGCAGATGTTGAAAGAGCGTAAAAAAAGTGCGTATTTGGAATACTTTTTTTAGTTTTTATAACAGGGATTGGATTGAGATAATTTTATATACTCGTGGTGAGTATATTTTATTGTCCAAGTAATCTATGGACAATTAGCCATATTTATTAAAATTAAGGGGGAGTATATTTAACTGAGTGGGAAATTTAACGCAATGAAGCCGTCAGATTACTCGCCACAGAGCAAATAGCAACAAGGTATAAAACGCGGCCAGAATATCGTCCCACATCACACCAAAACCGCCTTTGAGCTGGCGATCAAAATAGCCTATCGGTGGTGGCTTGACCATATCAAATACCCGGAACCAGAAAAATGCCCAGCATTGGGTAGAAAAACTGGCCGGCGTGACAAATAGCAATACCAGCCAAAACGCAATGATTTCGTCCCACACCATGCTGCCATGATCTGCCACGCCCATATTGCGCCCGGTTACCTGGCATGCCCATACACCCACGACAAAACCCAGCACAATAATCCACGCCCATGAGTTTGGCGTGAATAAATCTGGCCAGCGAGTGCTCAGCACATTAAAACTTAGCCAGGCGAATAAGGTACCGCTGGTACCAGGCATGATGGGCGAGAGTCCGCTGCCAAAACCTTGCGCGAGGATATGTGCCGGATGGCTGAGCATAAAGCGTGCGCTTGGTTTGACTGTTTTTATGCCGTCGGTGCTAGAGGTGCTATAAGTGCTAGAGGTGTTAAATATGCTCATGGACTGATTCTGTCTCGGCTATGGACTACTAAAATGATCAAAAGAGGTCAATGATAAAACTAACGGCTGCCCGCTGGCATCCAGCAAGCGTAAGCCAAGATCAGTCTCAATCCGGCCAATACGTGTGACCGTAGTCTGGCTGTGGCGTCCCGCTTCCGCAACTGCATCACGTTGGCTAACAGGGGCGGTAAAACATAATTCGTAATCATCACCACCCGCAAGACAAAACTCGCGGCGCTTGGTTTGATCTTGTTTGCGCAGTGCCAAACCTGCTGGCAAATCATCCACCGTCAAGCTGGCACCAACACCGGATTTTTTTAGAATATGCCCAAGGTCGCCGATCAAACCGTCCGAGATATCCAATGCCGCATGCGCAATACCCTGCAATGCCGTGCCCAGCGAAATACGTGGTGCAGGCTGATGCATGCGTGGTGCAGCGATCGCCAGATCGGCGTCACTCAAGCGCATCTCACCCCAATAGTGCGCCAATGCCAGACGCGCATCACCTAAAGTACCAGAAACCCAGATGTCATCGCCGACCTGCGCAGCATCGCGGCGCAAAGCTCGTCCGGGCGGTAATTCACCAAAAATCGTGATGCAAATTGTCAGCGGACCTTTAGTTGTATCACCACCGATCAAAACACAGTCGTGTTGCTCTGCCAGTGCCAGCAAGCCGCCAGAAAATTCTGTCAACCAATCTGGTTTTGCTTCTGACAAGGCTAGCGCCAGGGTAAACGCAACTGGTTTGGCACCCATCGCTGCGAGGTCAGACAAATTCACCGCCAAACATTTATGCCCCAGCATGCGCGGATCGGCGTCAGGGAAAAAGTGCCGGCCCGACACCAGCATATCGCTGGAAATCGCCAATTGCATACCGGGTGAAGGCTGGAGTAAAGCGCAGTCGTCACCTATCCCCAGCGCAATCCGGCGGTCGCTGCTGGCGGGTGTGACGAAATACTGTTGGATAAGGTCGAATTCAGAGAGCATGCCGGATTGTACCGAATCTCTTTTGTTGATCAAGTGAATAATGATAGAAGGCTGGCATGGCTATTTTTTTCTAAAAAATGATAGTGACTGGAGAAAAGAAAAAGCAAGAAAATTTGAGAAAAGGCGATGGCAAAGCTGAGTAAAGAGCAAAGTAAAAACTAAATAAAAAGGACGATGCAAGGACATTATGGATTTTATCGGTAGTCAAAAGCTGATAGTTTCGTGTTGCACTTTACACTCAGATGACCGACTATAAACTTTCCCTGCGGGAAAACTTGAGTCTTCGGGTTAGAATTCGACAGGCTTATTGACTCATAACTTGAGAGTCTATTGCTCGGTGGTTTCGGCGATTTCATTTACGGGTCTATTTTTATTTATGGTCTGTTTTTATTTAAATTCGTTGCGTCATTCGACACCCTGTTTATCCAATGGGGTACGTTGCAGCTGTTATCCCTATTCTGATATCTACTGATACTTATTGATTCGTGTATAAGCTAAAAAATTATTTCCATGCATGGTTACAAAAAAGTGTGTACGTGCGGCTATATGTCCCACTGACTTTATTAATTATTCTCGTAAGCGGGTTTCGCTATTATTTGCTGATACAGGCTGAAACTACTGAGGTCAGGCAGCGCGCCTCTACTGAGATGCGGCAAGCAAGTCATTTTTTGCTACCTGTAATTAAAGAACTTTTAGCAAAACATCAAACCGCTGAGATAAAACAATTAATTGAGCGTGAAATAAGTACCAGTGACCAGATTACCGAGATCACTTGGCAGGACGAGCACGGCCAGCTTGTTGCAGAAAATATTGCCAACACCATCAGCACTGCACCGCCTTGGTTTTTTCATTTTATCCTGCTAAAAAATGAGTCGCAGGTTCATCAGATTATGTTGTCAGATGGTGCCATGGCGACGCTCCAGTTAACGACCTCGCCCGCTACGGTCATCGATGCTATCTGGGCCAAAGTATGTACGCAAGCCAAGCTGTCGGCTGCGATTATTTTTACTATTTTTTTCTTGCTTAGTTTGATTTTACGCGCCAATGCCAGAACCTTAGAAAAACTCGCCACTGCAACCATCAGATTTAAAAAAGGCGAGCATTCCGTCCGTATGGAAGTCGCTGGCAGTGTGGAATCGCGCGCATTGGCAAGTACCTTCAACAGCATGACGGAAGAAGTTCAGCAACTCTTTAAGTCTTTGCAACTCAGCAGACACGAGCTGGCAATCGAGAAGGAGATCGTAGAAACCACCCTTGCATCCATTGGTGACGCCGTGATCAGTGCCGATATTGACGGGAATGTTTTGATCCTGAATAAAGTCGCTCATCAGCTCACGGGTTGGAGCCAGCAAGAGGCGCATGCTACACCTTTAAAAGACGTCTTCACTTTGCTGGATGCGATCGATCAACGCAGAATAACGATTTTTGTTCAGGGTATTCATGTTGTTGAAAACAAGCTTGAAAGCAGCGAAAAAAATAGAGCTGAAAGTGATAACCAGGATGTACTGCAATCCTCGGGTCAGATGCTGATAAACAGAAATGGTCAGCAACATGAAATCGACTTTACTGCTTCTCCGATCAAGCGGAAAGACGGTAGCGTAATTGGCTGCGTTCTGGTCTTTAGAGATGTCAGCGAAAAGCGTCTTTTAATCCAGAGAATTTCTTGGCAAGCCGGTCATGATCAGTTAACAGGCTTAGAGAATCGTCACCTGTTTACTGAGCGTTTTAAACTGGCAATTGAGCAGGAAAATGCCGATCAATATTGGCTCGCAGTATGCTTGCTTGATCTGGATCATTTTCAAACTATTAATGAGCAATATGGACAAGAAGTCGCTAATAAATTACTTCAAAATATCGCAGGAAGATTAGAGGCGTGCATAGCAACAGCTAACTCCGGCAATTACATTGCGCGCTTAGGTGGTGACGAATTTGTCGCATTAATCCAAGTCCAGATCGGCGCCGCAGATCTGGAGGATAAGTTGACAAAGCTGCTGACAGAGCTGTCTCATCCTCATCAACTGGAGCAAAAAGAAATTACCATCACAGCGAGTATTGGTGTGGCAATTTATCCACGTGATGATCTTAATCCCGATATTTTATTGCGTAGCGCTGATCAGGCTATGTACCAAGCAAAATTAAATGGACGTAATCAATTTCATGTCTTTGATGCGCAATTAGATCAGCAGGTCAGGACACATCACAATCAGCGCACCAGAATCAGACGTGCATTAATTGACGGCGAGTTGAGGTTGTATTACCAGCCCAAAGTCAACATGCGAAAAGGCGAAATCATTGGTATGGAAGCGCTATTACGCTGGCAACATCCTGATAAAGGTATCGTCGGGCCACTACACTTTTTGCCGATAGTTGAGCATACCGATTTGATCGTTGATATCGGCGAGTGGGTTATACATCAGGCCTTGGAGCAATTAGTTCTCTGGTATGACGCTTACCCGCATTGGGTGCTTAGCGTGAATATAGCGGCAAGACATTTTCAGCATCCCGATTTTTTGGCAAGATTGACGAGCATTCTGGCCGACTATCCCCAAGTCAATCCACAATCTTTAGAAATTGAAATTTTAGAATCCGCAGCGATTCAAGATATTCAGCATGTCCGTGAAGTCATCATCGCCTGCCAAGAATTGGGCGTGCGTTTTGCCTTAGACGATTTTGGAACGGGTTATTCCTCTTTGTCGTATCTAAAACGATTACCCACCAATACCTTAAAAATCGATCAGAGTTTTGTCAGAAACATGCTAGAAGACCAAGAAGACCTTGCGTTAATCAGTGCGGTTATCGGCCTTGCTGATGCTTTTAAACGCGAGGTAATTGCCGAGGGTGTTGAGACAGCAGAGCAGGGCGTCTCCTTAATGCGACTTGGTTGTGATTATGCGCAAGGGTATGTCATTGCGCATCCCATGCCAGCGCACACAGTAGAGTCTTGGGTAAGAACATATAGACCAGCATCTGAGTGGAGTCTGCAAGCCAAACTTGCCTAGCGGGGTGTTGGCGCAATGTTGGCTTAAGTACGGCCGCTATGCAGTAGGATGTCGGTTACTAATTTTTTGATTAAATGACCTTAATAATGATGATCTCTATACGTCGCTACCTTGCAACTGACTGGAACAGCATTTGGCCGATCTTGCAGACTACTTTTGCGCAAGGTGATACCTATGCTTATGATACTCAGAGCACCGAGGCAGAGATACATAGCGCGTGGATTAAGACACCTGCCGCTACTTATGTCGCCTGCGCAGCAGATGGACAGATATTGGGTACTTATATCCTCAAGCCCAACCAGCCAGGTTTAGGTAGCCATGTCTGCAATTGCGGTTATGTGGTCGCGCCAGATGTACAAGGCAAGGGTGTCGCTTCTGCAATGTGTGAACATTCGCAGTCAGAGGCAATCGCGATGGGGTTTCTTGCTATGCAATTTAATTTGGTGGTGTCTACCAACGAGCGCGCCGTGCGCCTTTGGCAGCGACTGGGTTTTAGCGTGATTGGTACTCTGCCTCTCGCTTTTAAACACCGGCAACTTGGTTATGTTGATGCTTTTGTGATGTTTAAGACCTTGGTAAGTCCACCATCTGATTAGATGTGGACAGGATTATGCGCTTATAGACCAACACACCCTAAGACAGCCAGTGCATAATCTTGGGTGTCTGCTATAGGTTAAATATTCTCAAGGACTACAATGATACGTGTTGCCATTTGTGATGATCATCAAATTGTTCGTGCTGGATTTAAGCAGATTTTTTCTGAGGTAGCCGATATTGAGGTCGTGGCTGAGGCAAGTACCGGTAGAGAAGCATTGGATATTGCGCGAAATAAGTTGTGCGACGTCATGCTGCTCGATATCAGCATGCCAGATCAGAGTGGCATTGATACTTTGCGTACCATCAAGCAAGGGCAGCCAGAATTACCGATTTTGATTTTAAGTGGTTACCCAGCTCAGCAATACGCGGTCAATTTATTCAAAATGGGTGCCAACGGTTATCTGAATAAAGAGTGTGACACCGATGAGCTGATTAAAGCTGTTCGCACGGCTGCTACCGGACGGCGTTATGTGAGTGCAGAGGTGGGAGAAATATTGGCGCAGGGCTTTGATCAGGATGTCACTGCAGCTTTACACACAGAATTATCTGATCGGGAGTTTCAGGTATTTTTGCGCTTGGCGAAAGGAGAATCGGTGTCTGATATCGCGCTTGTTTTATCACTTAGTGTAAAAACGATTAGCACCTACCGTGCTCGCGTGATGGAAAAAATGCACTTGCATTCGAACAGTGATCTGACGTATTACGCTTTAAAAAACAATTTGCTGGATTAAAAATTACTTAAAAAAATCGTCAACTATTTCAATAAATTTACTTGTATCGCAAGCTTGATTCCCATTAATTTTCAAGACTTTAATGTAGCAAGTCCCGAATACGGCTAACCAGCAAATCCATCTCACGCGACTTATCAAAAAAATCTTCAGCACCGTATTTAAGACTGTGGGTTCGCAATGCTGGCGTCGGATGATTGGTAAATACAAAGCGCTTTCCGTAATCACGGGCATCATTTTGTAAGGCGGCTAACACGGCTAAGCCATTACCTTCGCTCAAACTGATATCTACAATCGCAACGTCCCATTCACTAGCCCTCAATTGCTTTAAAGCGTCTTTTTCGTTCTCAGCAAAACCTACCACTTCGATCTGTTCCGTGTCATGCAACATGTCGATCAGGACAGTACGGATTCGCTGAGAATCCTCTATCAAGAACACTTTAAGTTTTTTCCTTACATCCATAATTTCGACCTCACGTAACATCGCTGAAGATGTTGACGATTTTTCAGTTATTTGCTGTATTGCGGCTCCAATTCGCGATTTCCATTGATCATCTCGCTTTAGAGTCATTGTAAACATGGTGATAAGTGCTTGCAATCAGCGTAAACTGAAGATGATGTAGGCGTGTTCCTACGTGCAGATTTTTCGTGCTATTTCGTACTTAGTTTTATTAATAATCGCCAGCTAAAACCTTAAAAAAACGCCTACCAGTCGCCACATCCATAGCAAATTAGGATATTCGTGTGAATAAAACTTCCTCCACTTCACTGCCGCTGTACATCACAGCTTTATTTGTCGTTTGTTTAATTACCTTGATTGGTAACGCGATATCTGATTATCAAAATCTGCAAAAGCTGAAAAATAATACCGATTGGATCGAGCACACCTGGAATATTAAAGATCATTTAAAAAATGTGAATTTGCTCATCATGGATGCCGAGAGCAGCATGCGTGGTTATTACTTGTCAGGCGATGAGGTATTTTTAGGGCCGAAGAAAAATGCCGCTATTCAGCTTAATCAGGAATTTCTGTTACTGAATAGTTTAGTCAAAGATAATCCAGCTCAAATTAAAAACCTATCTCAGTTGCGCGAGATGTTTGACCGGAAAATGAAAAAATTTGATCAAGGTATTGCGCTATATAAAGATGGCGGTTTAGATGAGGTTGTTAAGGTAATTCGGCTAGTTGAGGGTAGAGAAATCATGGATGAAATCCGTCTGTTGGATGTCATCATGGAGAAAGAAGAGTTGGAGTTATTATCTAATCGCCGTACTCAATTTTTTAATGAACATAATCAGGCGCTATGGATAGGTAATCTGATCAATATCATTGCCATTCTGGTGCTAATGCTTTTTTATCGGCTGATACAAAAGAGCTTTGCAAAACAAAGAGAGGTGGAGGCAGAATTAAAAACGATAAACGATAATCTTGAGTCTACGGTCATGGCACGTACTGAACAGCTGTCAGTTTTGTCGCATCATCTGCTGCGTGTATCTGAGGAAGAAAAAGCAAAATTAGCCCGAGAACTACATGACGAAATGGGGGCTAGCCTGACCGCTATCAGCATGGATGTATCAATGTTGACGGAGAAATTAAAGATCAAAGAGCCAGCTTTGTCTCTTCAGCTACAAAGAGCAAAAACCACCTTGTTAGAAGTGGTTGATCTTAAGCGTCGCATTATCGAAGATCTGCGTCCCAGTATGTTGGATAACCTTGGTCTGGCAGCATCCATACAAAATTATTGTGACGAGGCAGCGCGTATCGCTGGCTTGCAACTGGTGATGGATATTGATGAGGATATCGACAGAATAGATCCAGCCTGGTCTATCGCTTTATTTAGAATCGCGCAAGAATCGCTGACGAATGTGATCAAATATGCCAAAGCAAAAAAAGTCACAGTCAGTTTAAAAAGAGAGCGGTCGGTACTGTATTTACAGATTTTAGATGACGGTATTGGTATCTCTATTGACGCTATTAAAAAGCCGCGCTCACATGGATTGCTAGGGATGCGTGAGCGTACTCTGCTATTGGGCGGAACGTTTACGATCAAACCAGGTAAGGACGATACGGGTACATTAGTTGAGGCGCGTATTCCCTACCCGGGACAAAGTCCTGCTAGCGAAATGATCTGACGGCTATCGTTTGATTGCCGCATTTGCCAGCATTAAATCGAAAGCATGTCTGGCGACTTTGTAGCATTCGCCAGCATGTGCTTCCAGGCCTTCTCTATCCAATACCGTGATGCTGCCGCGACGATATTTTAACAAGCCGGCGTGTTGTAACTTGCCGGCGGCCTCGGTAATGCTCTCACGGCGTACACCCAGCATATTTGAAATTAACTCATGCGTTACTTTCAGCTCATTGGTCGGCAAACGATCTAACCGGTCTAACAACCAACGGGATAATTGCTGATCTACAGAGTAGTGGCGACCAGAGACAGAATTTTGTGCCATCTGTGCGAACAACGCTTGGGTATAGCGCATCATCAAAGACTGTAATTTGTCGCCTTGATTGCAAGCTTCTTTTAAGACCGACGTTTTTAAACGATAGGCGTAGCCTGTGCTTTGTACCATCGCCGTACCCATGGCACTTTCGCCCATCAGTGCAGAAATGCCGACCATACCCTCATGACCGGTCACGGCAATCTCTGTTACGCCACCATCTGCCAGTACGTATAAGAGCGCAACGATGGCAGTAGTTGGGAAGTAGACATAAGAGAGCTTATCGCCGTAGTCATGCAATTTTTGATCAAACGACAGATCGACAAATTCTAAGTGCGGCAAAAGGAAGGCTAATTCTTCAGCAGGCAATGCTGCCAACAAATCATTTTGAATTGGGCCGATAGGACGTGGATTCAATACTGCATTGATGGCGAAATCATGTTTCAGCAAAGAGCGTTGTAAGCGTGGTACTACATCTGCTTTGATGGAGATTTCAGTGCGCAAGGATTGAGTCATTTTTAGCCTCTCGTTTAAATCACATAAGTCGTATCAAACTCGGTCAAATTTGCTGCAAACATCAACACGTCTGGTGTCAGTGCTTGAGTTGTACTTTATGTGTTTAAAGTTAGAGTTGCCATCGGAATAAGGGGCGTACTTTTGTACGCAAAGAGCCTGGGATGTTGTCAGCGTTGTCTTACAGCACAGGCAGGGAGAATAGCATCAGAGATTGTTTTTGCCGAGATAATATCTGGCGTTTTAACCTGTTAATTTGATATACTCCCATCTTAATTTTTTAAAAACGCCGCATTGTCCAATTACTATATGGACATTAAAAATATACATAGTGGGAGTATATTATTGTCTTGTTTAATTATCGGCTTGGTTTTATGCGCTTTCAGCACTGTATTTTGTTGCCGTGTGATGTCAGATTCTTGATTGGCGCGTGTAGGACTCAGCTTTAATCCAGCGTCTGAGTTACCTGAGTTAGCGCAAACCGGATCAAATCTGCTTGTCCTTCAATATGTAATTTGCGTTTGATATTGAGTCTGTGCGTTTCTACCGTTCTGACACTTAAGTTGAGTTCGCGGGCGATGTGTTTATTGGATTTGCCTGTAGCAATGCTTTTGAGTATGCCTTGTTCTCTTTGGGTCAGCATCTGCGCCGCCGAGGGCGCAGCGGGTTGTTTTTGTAAGCCTGAACTAAAATACCGCTTACCCTTCATCACATCATGGATGGCCGCGATGATCTCTTCTGCTGGCGCATCTTTTAAAACATAGCCGCGCGCGCCAGCTTGCATGGATTGGCTGACATATTCCGCTTTCTCATGCATGGATAACATGATCACTGCGATTTTTGGATAATCCCTACTTAACTGTGCAGTCAAACTAATACCGTTAGCAGAATTTGCCCCCAAATTGATATCCATCAGTATCAGATCAATGGGCAAGTTGGCTGCCAGTTGCAGCGCCTGCTCAGCATGGGCCGCTTCACCAATAATATGGAAATGCAGAATCGTTTCCAGCCTGGCTTTAAGACCGTCTCTTACTAGCGGATGATCATCTACCAGCAGCAGATTGATGGATTTTGTAGTGGCCTGATCTGGCGTTGCTGTGTTCATGATGAGTTCCTTGCGATGCTGGTGATGCGGGCAATAACTTGGGTGCCGCTGGCGCTGGAATGCAATTCTAACTGGCCGTTGACGGTTGCCAGTCGCTCTCGCATATTGCTTAATCCTATACCGCGTTTGGGGTGACTGGCGATACCTTGTACGTCAAATCCGGCACCATTATCCTCGATCATTAAATCGACAGAATGTTTGTCGCCCCGCAAAGTAATCTGCACCTGTGTCACCTGGCCAGCATGTTTGTGGATATTGGTCAAAGCCTCTTGGGCGATGCGGAATAAGACCGTATTACTGATGTCGTCCAAACCATCGCAGTCGCCATCGCATAAGAAATTAACTGGCAGACCCGTGTCTTGCGTAAATTCTTCGCTTAAATGCTCAAACGCTGCTGCGAGTCCTAGATCATCCAGCATTGCAGGGCGCAGATCATGGGAGATTCTTCTGACCTCGCCCAGTGCATCGTTGAGTTGGGTTGTGGCGCGCATGAATGAGGATTTAGCAGATATATTTTTAGACCCGTTCTCAGAGACGGGTTCTAATTGCTCCGCATCCAGCTTGGCTAAGCCTGATTCGATTTGCAATTTGACCGAGACTAATAACTGACTCAATCCATCATGCAGATCACGCGATAAACGGGCGCGTTCGTCTTCTTGCGATCGGACTACACTTTGCGCCAGCACCTTGAGTTTTGCCTCTGCCACGCGAGATTCGCTAATGTTTAATGCCAGGCCAGAAGCGGCAATCAACAAGGCGCTGGTGATGGCAATGCCGGCAATCCAGAATAGAGTGCTTTGGCTATTTTTAGTATTTTGTACTTCGATTTTATTCAAAGCATTATTCACGTCATCGAGATAAATACCGCTACCCAGCATCCAGCCCCAGCGTTCTAATGGTATGACATAACCTAGTTTGGCGGCGACCTTGTGGGTGGAGGGTTTTTCCCACAGATAACGCACTACGCCGCCACCTTCCTGCGCTTTAGCGATCAACTTCCTTATGGTGAAATTGCCCTCGGGATCTCTCATATTCCATAAGTCCTGGCCAACCAGATCGCTCTGACGTGGATGCATCAAATTTTTGCCATGCATGTCATACACATAAAAATAACCATCATCGCCGAAATCTAGCTTGGCTAAAATTGCCTTGGCTTCTTCTTGTGTGCGGGGATCTTGTTTTTCTGCATTGTATAAATTCGATATCGCAGCAGCACCCAAGGTGACATAGTGTTTTAACTCAATCTCTTTACTCGCCAGATAAGCTTGTTCTACAGTCGTGCGTTGCTGCTCCGCAAGCAACGTGGTCTGATAAAAAACCGCCATCGCAATCGCTGCCAAGGAAAGCAGCAGCGGGATGATTGCAAACAGGATAATTTTTTGCCGGAGCTTCATGAGGTCGGGTTTAATGTATTCGCAGAAAAAGTTATAGGATCAGTTTTAAACAAGAAGTTCAAGTAGTAAGGCATATGAAAAAAGCCCCGCAAGGAGGCGAGGCTTAATATGTTTTATCTGGACAGCTAAGCCGGTGGGCTTATTCAGTCGGTGGTACATAGCCAGTTGCGGCATCTGCGCCATCGCCAAAGAAATGTTTTTCCATTTGTGTTGCCAGATATTTACGGGCGCGGGTATCCGCTAAATTTAGACGGTTTTCGTTGACCAACATCGTCTGATGTTTGAGCCAGGCAGCCCAGGCTTCTTTAGATACGCTTTCGTAAATTTTCTTACCGAGTTCACCCGGATACGGAGGAAAATCTAAACCTTCAGCTTCTTTGTCTAACTTAATGCAGTGGACCGTACGGGCCATGGTAAAACTCCTATCAATCTTTGAAAAGGGACTGACGCAAAATCGCCCCAGCTGCGTTGTAGCGTCCGCTCGTACTAAATAAGGTACTAAAGTACTGTCTTCGTCGCTACGCCTTGCTGATACAATTTTGCGTAAGTCCTAAGAAATAACAACCTAGGTTGCAACAATGCTCGGGATTATAACTGCTTAATCAGCACCAGCGATTTGCGCTGCCAGTTATACATTTTTTGCCGATTCTTTGGCAGATCATCAACGGTCGCTTTGACAAAACCGCGTTTTAAAAACCAGTGCTCAGTTCGCGTCGTTAAAACGAACAGCGAATGGATGCCCGCTCGCCTTGCCCGTTTTTCAATATGTTTGAGAATCCGTTCACCGTCACCCTGGCTTTGTACATCGGGATTGACCGTCAGGCAGGCCATTTCTCCCATTTTCTCCATAGGGAAAGGGTATAGCGCCGCGCAGCCAAAAATCACACCATCATGCTCAATCACGGAGAAGTAATTAATCTCACGCTCGATCAGCTCACGACCACGTTTGACTAGGGTGCCGTCAGCTTCCAGCGGCTCGATCAGTTTAATAATGCCACCGACATCTTCAATCGTCGCTTCACGCAAGCTCTCCAGATTTTCATAGGTGACCATCGTGCCGACGCCATCATGCGTGAATAACTCTAGCAAGGCAGAACCATCCAATTTGTACGGGACGATATGTACGCGGGGTACGCCACTACGTGATGCCTTTACTGCGTGCTCCAGATAAAACGAAGAATCTGCTGGCAGATAATTCGCTTTGATTTCTTGCTCTGCCTGTACCGATGACAGCTCGCGTAGCTCATCATGATCTTTGTCCAGCATCATCGGTGTTTCGCTGATGAAGATCAGTTTATCCGCCCGCAATGCAATGGCAGCAGCCACTGCGACATCTTCCATGGTCAGATTAAATGCTTCACCCGTCGGAGAAAATCCCAAGGGGCCAAGCAGCACCAGACTGCCCGCAGCCAGAATCGAGTGGATGGTGTCATGCGCCACTTTGCGCGCAATCCCAGTCAAGCCAAAATCAATACCATCCACAATACCAATCGGTTTAGCAGTGACAAAATTACCAGAGATGATCCTGATCGCGGAGTGTGCCATTGGCGTATTTGGCAAACCTTGGCTAAACGCAGCCTCAATATCCAGTCGCAATTCGCCAGCCGCTTCTTTAGAACACTCCAGCGCGGCGGTGTCGGTGATGCGTATGCCGTTGTGAAATTTGCCTTCCACACTACGCAGGGCCAATTGCTCAGCCACTTGTGGTCGTGAGCCATGCACGATGACAATTTTGATTCCTAGTGCATGTAACAGCGACAGATCTTGCGCCAGCACTGGCAAAGCGCCCGCCATGACTAGCTCACCCGGGAAGGCGACCACAAAGGTTTTGCCTCGGAAGGCGTGAATATATGGCGCGACTGAGCGCAGCCATTGAACGAATTGAACAGGATTTTCCATGGGCAGATTATAATGCGCTCCGCTATGTCTGCTAATAATTCATCCAAAAATTCTCCCAAAAAAGCCACGACTGATT
>JANXTO010000170.1 GCA_025352365.1 Undibacterium sp.
GATTGAAACGGTTTTTGTTGCGTCAACATCTCATACATCACAGCACCTAGCGAGTACACGTCGGTCAGTGCATTTACTTGCTGGCTCATAGCCTGTTCTGGTGACATATAGTTTGGCGTACCGAGCACATTATTGTTGAATAAGGTTTGTGCTGGATTGTCAGGATTGGTCAGAATTCTATTCGGTGCGCGGGCAATCCCAAAATCAACTACTTTTGGTTGCTGATTCGGCAGGATAAAAATATTTGCAGGTTTGATATCCCGATGAATTACACCATTTTCATGGGCATAAGCGAGTGCTTCGGCGATTTTGTGAATAATATTAGCGGTCGCAATATTATCAAAATGTTTGCCGCTAGCGAGTAACTCGCGCAGATCTTGACCTTGTAAAAACTCCATCGCAATAAATGTTGTGCTGCTTTCACTGGAGGCATCATAGATGGTCACAATGTTGGGATGAGATAAGCGTCCGGCAGCGCGTGCTTCGTTAATGAATTGCTGTTCGCGTTGTTTTTTGTCTGCAATCCCGTGGCTAGTGCCAAGTATTTTTATTGCGACCGGGCGATCAATGACCGGATCATGCCCCAGAAAGACGGCACCATTTGATCCTTTACCCAGCTTGTCTGTGAGGTAGAAGCGCCCGACACGACGCGTTGGCAATCCTTGCTTAGACGCTGGGTGAGTTGAGGATAATGGAGTCATCTATACAGGATGCCTTGCTCAAGGAAGAATTTCAAGTCTTTCCTGTCACAGTTAATTTTTTAGATTTTTAAATGGAATCCGGTCATTCAGTTCATTAAAATAGTGCGCTATACCATCGGTTTCGCGCTCAAGGAAATGCGCAACTGCGTCAAAAAATTCTGGCTGAACCAAATGATGTGCTGAGCAAGTTTTTTGGGGCAAAAACCCACGTGCCATTTTATGCTCGCCTTGCGCACCGCCTTCAAAGACCTTAATTTTTTTTGCTATACAAAATTCTATTGCCTGATAGTACGCGGTCTCAAAATGCAGACAAGGTACATGTTCTAGGCACCCCCAATATCTACCGTACAGCGTGTCGTCGTCATGCACCAATAAAGATGCTGCGATAGGTTTGCCATTGCGTTCTGCAAAAATGAGTCTCAAATTAGTGGGCATACTTGCGCCTATTCTCAGAAAAAAATCTAAGTTTAGATAAGGCGAGGAATGATGATCGGAGTAAGTGTGGTCATAACAACGCTTAAAAAATATCCAGTCGTCTTTTGCCATATTTGACCCTGCAACCTGGCGGAACTGGACGCCGGCCTCACTTACTTTACGTCGTTCGGCACGGATATTTTTACGCTTTTTCTGCTCCATTTGAGACAGAAAATCTTCAAAATCATAGTAATTCCGGTTGATCCAATGAAACTGAACACCGCTCCTCAATAGAAAACCCGCAGCTTGTAGTAATTGAGCCTCTTCTATGGGAGGGAAGAGAATATGGGTAGATGAGTATTCCCCCTTTTTTTGAATATCCTTGAGAGCATTCAATAAAGCGATTTGTGTTTGCACATCTCTTGCTAGCAGACGACCGCCAGTGACCGGCGTAAATGGAATCGCCGAGAGTAATTTGGGATAATAATGAAAGCCATTTCTCTGGTAGGCATCAGCCCAAGCCCAGTCAAATACATATTCACCGTAAGAATGCATTTTTTCATATAAAGGCATTGCAGCGACTAAGATGCCGCCATCCCATAATGTTATATAACGCGGTTGCCAACCGGTATTGGCGCATGCCGATCCAGATTCGTGCAATGCGTGCAGAAATGTGTAAGATAAAAATGGATTACTAGTAGTTTGCAGGCTGAGCAAATGATTCCACTGCGCCTCGCCGACATCGGACAATGAAGTCACGATACGCGTGCGATAATGTGAACTTTCTTGAAGATTTTCTTGGATCCGGTCGTGCTGGTTTTCAGTCATGATGCTCGTGATATCCCTGTTCATTCAAACTCAACTTATTAGATTAATTTATTGAGACCTAGTTCTTCAGACTTATTTTCAAATTCTTTTAAATTTACTACAAGCCACTATGACAGTAAAAGTTGCAATAGCCCAGATGAACAGCGTTGTTGGCGATCTTGCTGGTAATGCCGCGCAAATTCTTGATTATGCTCAGCGAGCTGCTGCACAAGGCGCTGACATTGTCGTTACGCCAGAGCTCTCTTTGGTGGGGTATCCGCCAGAAGATTTATTATTGCGTAGTGCATTTTACGCAAAAACGCGCGAGACCTTATTCGCTCTTGCAGAGAGCTTGAGGGTTTTAAAAGACATGCATGTTTTGATAGGACATCCTACCGAAAATAACGGCGTGCGTTTTAATGCAGTATCAGTTCTATGCAACGGTGAACTGATTGGCATCTATTACAAACATGATTTGCCAAACGATATGGTGTTTGACGAAAAACGGTATTTTTCATCCGGTCATAATGCCCTCGTGTTTGAAGTCAAGGGTATCAAGTTTGGTGTAAATATCTGTGAAGATACCTGGTTGTCACATGCGCCGCAAATCGCAAAAAAAGCTGGGGCAGAAGTGCTGTTGGTACCTAACGGGTCGCCTTTTCATATGAATAAGCAGCATCAGCGTTTTGATGTGATGCGTGCCAATGTTACGTCGCAAGGTATGTCTTTGGTCTATGCCAATCTGGTAGGCGGACAAGATGAACTAATTTTTGATGGCAATTCATTTGTGATGAATCAGGCTGGCGAAGTGTGTGTTCAGCTAAAACATTGTGAAGCCGATTTGCAGATTGTTGAATTTGATGGTGCGGCGCCCCTATCATCAACGCCTACAGTACCAGCGCCAAAGGACGGGATAAATGACACCAGTCCAGATGCACAGATAGAAGCTCAGGTCTACCAAGCTCTAGTGTTGGGTGTGCGCGATTATGTCGGTAAAAATGGCTTTCCTAGTATTGTGTTGGGCTTGTCCGGTGGAGTTGATTCTGCGTTGGTATTGGCAATTGCAGTTGACGCTTTGGGTGCTGACAAAGTCAGAGCAGTCATGATGCCATCACCTTATACGGCCGATATCTCTTGGCTGGATTCGCGTGAGATGGTGCAGGGTTTGGGTGTACGCTATGATGAAATTCCAATTAGCGCCTGTTTTAGCGCTTTTCAAGATACTTTACGCCAAGAGTTTGCTGGTTTAGCCGAGGATACGACAGAAGAAAATATTCAAGCGCGGATTCGCGGCACCATTCTCATGGCTTTATCGAACAAATATGGCTCAATTGTGCTCACTACGGGTAATAAGAGTGAAATGGCAGTCGGTTATTGCACGTTATACGGGGATATGGCGGGTGGTTTTGCAGTGATTAAAGACATTGCTAAGACATTGGTATATCGTTTGTGTGCTTACCGTAATCGTTTATCACCCGTCATCCCTGAGCGTATATTGACCCGTCCGCCATCAGCCGAGTTACGACCTGACCAGACAGACCAGGATTCTTTACCTCCTTACGAGATACTCGATGGCATCATGCAGCGGTATATGGAGGAGAATCAAAGCAGAGCAGATATTGTTGCTGCTGGTTATCGTGAAGAAGATGTTGAACGTATTACTCGTTTGATCAAAATTAACGAATATAAGCGTCGTCAGGCGCCTGTCGGTATACGTGTTACACATCGTGCATTTGGGCGTGACTGGCGTTATCCTATTACATCAAAATTCCGTGACTAAATAGTTAGAAAATAAAACAATAAAATCACATAAAATTTCAAGAGGACAACATGAAACAAATCACCGCAGTTATTAAACCGTTCAAATTAGACGAAGTGCGCGAAGCACTGGCCGATATCGGTGTCACAGGTCTAACCGTTACCGAAGTTAAAGGTTTTGGCCGTCAAAAAGGACATACCGAGTTATATCGTGGCGCTGAGTATGTTGTAGATTTCTTGCCCAAAATCAAGATTGAGGTTGTAGTTGATGATAATATTTGCGATAACATCGTTGATGCCATCATTAAAGCAGCGCATACAGGCAAAATTGGCGATGGCAAAATTTTTGTACAAAATGTCGAGCAGGTGATACGTATTCGTACAGGTGAAACCGGCTCTGATGCTGTTTAAATTGGATTAAACAGGTAAATCATGCAAACTTTACGTCGTTATTTCTCCTTGTCGCTGCTCGCGGCTTTCTCTGCCATCGTATTACCTGCTTCAGCGGATCAGGGTATTACGGATCAAAAAATCATATTAGGTCAATCGGCTGCTTTTACTGGTCCTGCTGCACAACTGGGCATCCAATTGCACGCCGGTGCCAAGGCTTATTTTGATCAGGTCAATGCTGCTGGTGGTGTGCACGGGCGCAAAATTGAAATCATCAAAATGGATGATAAATACGAGGCCGATTTAGCCGCTGCTAATACTAAAAAACTCATCGAAAATGAGGATGTCTTCGCCTTATTTGGCTATGTTGGTACGCCTACCAGTAACGCAGCTTTGCCTATTTTTACGCAAGCTAAAGTTCCTTTCTTCGCTCCTTTTACCGGTGCACAGTCGCTGCGCGAGCCCTTAAATCGTCAGATATTTAATATTCGCGGAAGTTACTTTGATGAGACTGAGCATTTGGTCGAGCGATTAGTCAGAACAGGTCTTAAAAATATCGCTGTCTTTTATCAGAACGATGCTTATGGAAAGGCTGGTTTAGCTGGTGTAGAACGTGCGCTGAAAAAAATGAACGTGCAAATGGTAGAAACCGCGACCGTAGAACGTAATAGCACCGACGTGAGTAAGGCGATTGCTAAGATTTTGCCGAAACGTCCGGATGTAATTATCCAGATTAGTGCTTATTCCTCATGCGCCGCATACATCAAAGGAATGCGCAAAGAAGGATATAACGGACAGTTTTATAACGTATCTTTTGTCGGTAGCCAGGCCTTGGCAGATGCTTTAGGTCCGGATGGTCCTGGTACCGTGATTTCGCAAGTAGTTCCATTCCCTTGGAAAGCATCAACGCCCGTGGTCAATGAATACACCAAAGTCATGCAAAAAGCGGGCATTAAGGACTTGAATTTTTCCAGTCTGGAGGGATTTATTGCCGCCAAAGTATTTGTAGAGGGCTTACGCCGTGCAGGTCGTAGTTTGTCGCGTGAGAAATTAATCTCCTCCTTAGAGACAATTAATACGAGCAATTATGATGTAGGCGGGTTTGATGTGAATTTTTCATCAACTAGTCACAACGGATCAAAATACGTTGATATGACCGTAATTACCAAAGATGGCAAATTCTTGAATTAAAATTCTTGGGTTGAAATTGGAGTAATCCAGATTTGAGCAACGAAGATTTGAGTACTAAGATTTGAGCAAGACAATCAATGCGCCAGAGCCACCGTCTGCAGCGGTGGCTTGACTAAATGCTAGTACTTCATCTTTTTGTATTAACCAGTTTTTTACTTTATTCTTTAACACGGGTTCTTTGTTGATTGAACCTAATCCCTTGCCATGAATAATCCTCACGCAACGATGTTCGTTCCGCTGGCATTTCCGCAAAAACTCGCCCAAACTTTCTCTCGCCTGATCGCGTCGCAAACCGTGCAAATCTAGTTGTGCTTGTATAGTCCAATGACCAGTACGTAATTTTTTGACGACATCACTGCCAACACCTGCGCGGGTATAACTTAGGCCATCATCGGTGGCTAGCAAGGTGATGGCGTCAAATTCATCAGATATAGATTCTTGTAATGCAGCACGTTCATCTGCAATATGCTGGAATGGAATCGGTTGCGGGCGTGCCGCTTGAACTATGTGTTTGGGCACCGTTTTCAGTGGCGCCACTTCACCTATGCTATTGCGAAAAATATTGGCTTCCAGCTTCGCTTGTTTCTCTCGCTTACTGCGCTCAGCTTCTTGCAGCAGACGCACTTCTTCCTGCTGTTTTAATTGCTGACCTAAATTTTTCAGATCAGCAAAATTTTTTAAGGAGCTGGGCATAAGCAAGGACTAAAAGAGCCAACAGGCTGAAGAATGGTTTTTAAATTGCAATTAATCTTCTAGATAGCGCTGTGCATCTAAGGCTGCCATACAACCCGTACCCGCGCTAGTAATTGCTTGGCGATAGATATGATCTTGCACGTCGCCAGCGGCAAATACACCTGGGATGCTAGTAGCTGTCGCCATACCTTCAAGACCTGTTTTAGTCTTGATATAGCCATTATGCATATCGAGTTGACCTTCGAAGATGCTGGTATTAGGTTTGTGACCAATGGCTATAAAGACACCATGCAGGGTGACATCGCTCACATTACCGTCAATACTGGATTTGATTTTAATGCCAGTCACGCCAGAGCTATCGCCTACTACTTCATCCAGTGTGTGATTCCATTTAACGTCGATTTTGCCTTCGGCTACTTTTGCCATCAGCCTATCAATCAAAATAGCCTCGGCACGGAATTTGTCACGACGATGTACGACAGTCACTTTACTGGCGATATTAGATAAATACAGCGCTTCTTCTACTGCAGTATTGCCACCACCAACTACCGCAACCTCTTTGCCGCGGTAGAAAAAGCCGTCACATGTCGCACAAGCAGATACGCCTTTACCCATAAAGCTCTCTTCCGAAGGTAAACCGAGATATTGTGCTGATGCACCAGTCGCAATAATTAGTGAATCGCAGGTATATTCGGCCTGATCACCGATCAGGCGGATCGGCTTTTCATTCAATTTGGCGGTGTGGATATAGTCGAAAATAATTTCGGTATTAAAACGTTCTGCATGCTGTTGAAAGCGTTGCATTAATTCTGGCCCTTGCACACCCATAGGGTCTGCTGGCCAGTTCTCGACATCCGTTGTGGTCATTAATTGACCGCCTTGCTCTACACCAGTAATCAATACTGGTTTTAAATTGGCACGTGCCGCGTACACAGCCGCAGAGTAGCCAGCAGGGCCAGAGCCGAGTATCAATACATGTGCATGTTTTGGAGTGGTAGTTGACATAAGCTGACCCGAGAGAAAATAAATTGAATGATGATGGCAATCGGCACAGTTGATGCCATTTAAATTGCCTTAAGAAGCTATAAACTAAGCTGCAGATTGCGACGGAACAGCAAATTTCAATCATATTTGCTGGCGTAGTATTAGCTGATGAGTATTGGCTAAATATTAACCAACGACTGTCTAATTTAGCAGTTGTCTTTAATATTTAACTTTCATACTTAGCTTCTTACTTATCCGTCACTAATAAGTCTTACTTTACCCAGGCAAGATTATAGACGAATAAGCGTTTTTGATTGAATAGCCAGCCGATTGATTGATTTGCCCCGAGTCTGCATGGTTCTATGATGATGGCTGATTGGCTGCACTTGTCATACATGCTATCTTATGAGTGTTTAATATGTGTTGAATGTACGTTTGACTTGATTGATTTTGATTGAACTTGATTGTAATGGGCTGCTGATTCTGCACTATGACTATTTCCAATAATGAAGCCTACACCCGCAACCGCGATAAAACGCCGGCGCCACCGTTGCCAAATCGGCTAGTAATTTTGCTTATCGAAGCACGCTGGATACTCTTTGCGGCGCTTTGTATTTATCTGATTTTAATTTTATTCACTTACGCCAAACTTGATCCCGCCTGGTCGCACGCTAGTGTTGTTCCGAAAATCCACAATATCGGCGGCAAAGTGGGAGCCTGGGTTGCAGATTTATTTCTATACATCTTTGGCTTATCTGCTTGGTGGTGGAGCGTTGTTCTATGCCGTTTGGTTTGGAAGGATTATCGCCAGCTAACGAATCGTCTGGCAGTTAATGCAGAACAAGATGCTGAACATAGTTATGAAAAATTTATTCAGGCAGGCGGATTTTTTCTATTGATGGCTGGCAGTATGGGAATCGAGTATCTGCGACTGTATTCAATTAAGGCGCAATTGCCGCGAGCTCCAGGAGGAGTGTTGGGTGAATTGATCGGCAACGCTAGCTTTGCGGCCTTTGGTTTTACCGGATCAACTTTGCTATTACTCTTGTTATTTGCGCTGGGTATCAGCTTATATTTTCATGTCTCCTGGTTGCAGATTGCAGAGAAAATTGGTACTGCTTTAGAAACGGTCTTTGTTTTTATCGGTAACAAGTATGCTGCGCGTGAAGATCGTAAGGTCGGGCAAACGGCCGCCGTCAAGCGTGAAGAAGTTGTCATCGTCGAAAGAGCCAAGATTATTGAGGCGCCACCAATACGTATAGAACCACAAGTCATCAGCGTACAAAAATCTGAACGGGTAGAAAAAGAGCGTCAGGTCTCACTGTTTAGCGATATGTTAGACAGCAAATTACCGCCACTGTCGTTGCTGGATGACGCACCGCCGACGCAAGAGACCGTCAGTATAGAAACGCTGGAATTTACCAGCCGTTTAATTGAGAAAAAACTGTCGGACTTTGGTGTTGACGCCAAAGTCGTTGCGGCCTATCCGGGACCAGTGATTACTCGTTATGAAATTGATCCCGCAACAGGTGTTAAAGGTAGCCAGATTGTTGGCTTGGCGCGTGATCTTGCCCGATCCTTATCTCTGACGTCGATCCGCGTGGTTGAGACCATTCCCGGCAAAAATTATATGGGTTTGGAACTGCCAAATCCTAAGCGCCAAATCGTACGTTTGACCGAAATTTTGGGCTCCAAAGTGTACAACGATAGTGCGTCCAGTTTGACGGTCGCGCTGGGCAAAGATATCGGCGGCAATGCGATTGTTGCTGATCTTGCCAAGATGCCGCATTTGCTGGTGGCAGGTACGACTGGTTCCGGTAAGTCAGTCGGTATTAATGCCACGATTTTATCGTTGTTATATAAATCAGATCCGAATGATGTGCGGATGATTTTGATCGATCCTAAAATGTTGGAAATGTCGGTGTATGAGGGAATTCCGCATCTGTTAGCCCCGGTAGTAACAGACATGCGACAGGCCGGACATGCCTTGAACTGGGCGGTTGCAGAGATGGAGCGGCGTTACAAATTAATGTCAAAAATGGGTGTGCGTAATCTAGCCGGTTACAACATCAAAATTGCTGAGGCAGCCAAGCGCGAAGAGTTTATTCCTAATCCGTTTAGCTTAACGCCAGATGCTCCAGAGCCTTTAGAAAAATTACCGACCATTGTCATTATCATCGATGAATTAGCTGATCTGATGATGGTCGTTGGTAAAAAAGTTGAGGAGTTAATTGCCCGTATTGCCCAAAAAGCCCGCGCCGCCGGTTTACACTTGATTTTAGCTACACAGCGCCCTTCAGTGGATGTAATTACCGGTTTGATCAAAGCGAATATTCCTACCCGTATCGCGTTCCAGGTGAGTAGCAAAATTGACTCGCGCACGATTCTTGACCAGATGGGGGCAGAGGCATTGCTGGGCATGGGCGATATGCTGTATATGCCGCCCGGCACTGGTTTGCCGATACGCGTCCACGGCGCTTTTGTTTCTGATGACGAAGTGCATCGTGTGGTAACGCATTTGAAAGCGCAAGGGGAACCAAACTACATTGAAGGTATCCTAGAAGGAGGCGTACTGGAAGAGGGCGGAGAAGTAGGTGCGCCACCGGGTGAAGGCGGTGGTGAGGCCGATGCTCTGTATGATCAGGCGGTCGCGATCGTACTCAAGAATCGTCGTGCTTCCATTTCTTTGGTACAAAGGCATCTACGCATAGGCTACAATCGCGCCGCCCGCTTGCTTGAGCAAATGGAAACCAGCGGTGTGGTATCCACCATGCAGTCAAATGGCAATCGTGAGATTTTGGTGCCAGCAGGGAATACGGAATAAATATCTGGACTTCAGCCGATTCGATCGCGGCGGTAGAAAGCAGCGACAGAAAGCAGCGGTTCGGCAAGCGGCTGTAAAACCAGACAACTAATTAAATCAGTCAGGATTTTTGTGAAACTTTCATTGAAAATGAATACGAATAAAGTAGTTAGTAGCGTCACAAAGTTAGTAGCTAGCATGATGTTAAGTGCCAGCATGCTAGTGCCAGCGTTAGCCAATGCCAGCGCGATTGAACAATTTAAAGCCTTTGCCACCAACATAAAAAGTGCCAAGGGTGAGTTCCTGCAACAGCAAGTCAAGATGGTGGATGGTGCGCCCAAGGTGACTAAAACCTCCAGCGGGGTTTTTATTTTCGCTCGTCCTGGCAAATTTATCTGGACCTACCAGAAACCTTACGAGCAAGTCCTGCAAGCAGATGGCGATCAGTTGTTTATCTTCGATAAAGATCTGAGCCAGGTTACGATAAAAAAATTAGGCAATGCATTAGGTGCCAGCCCTGCGGCAATTTTGTTCGGCAGCGGTGATCTGGAAAAAAGTTTTACCCTGCGTGAGGTCGGCGTTAAACAAGGTCTGGAGTGGCTTGAAGCTAGCCCTAAAGACAAAGACAGCAATTTTGAGCATATTGGCATAGGCATGAAAGATGGTGCGCCCTTGGCTTTAGAGTTGCGTGACAGCTTTGGTCAAATCTCTTTACTGACTTTAAAGAATATTGAAAAAAATCCGACGCTCAAAGCGGATCAGTTTAAATTCGTCATACCAGCCGGCGTTGATGTATTACGTCCATGAGCGATATCAGCAGCGCCAGTAAAACGCGCAAAAATCCCGTTCCGCTAGCAGAGCGCATGCGTCCTGCCAATTTGGACGAGGTGATTGGTCAGCAACATTTGCTGAGTGAAGGCAAACCCTTACGAGCGGCGTTTACCTCTGGCGATCCACACTCTATGATTTTATGGGGGCCGCCAGGTGTTGGTAAGACCACGCTGGCAAGGTTGATGGCAAATGCGTTTCACTCAGAATTTATCGCATTATCTGCAGTATTGTCCGGTGTAAAAGACATCCGCGAAGCCGTTGAACGGGCGCAAATTTTGCAGGCCACTTCGCAACGTCGTACGATTTTGTTTGTTGATGAAGTCCACCGGTTTAATAAAAGCCAGCAAGACGCTTTTTTGCCGCATGTAGAAAGTGGCTTGTTCACCTTCATCGGTGCTACTACCGAAAATCCATCGTTTGAAGTCAATAGCGCGCTGTTATCTCGCGCCTCTGTGTATGTTCTCAAATCGCTGACTGACGCCGATCTGGAGGCGATGATTGACAGAGCTTGTGAGCGTGAATTGGATGGCTTGCAATTTCATCCTGATGCTAAGGCAAGTTTGATCAGCAGTGCTGATGGCGATGGTCGAAAATTATTAAACAACCTCGATATCGTTGCCCGTGCTGCCTCTGCAAAAGCTTTGCAAGAAGTTGACACTGCGCTACTGGCCGAGTGTCTAGGGGATGCCTTACGCCGCTTTGATAAAGGAGGCGATGCTTTTTATGATCAGATTTCTGCTCTGCATAAATCAGTACGCGGCTCTAATCCAGATGCCGCTTTGTATTGGATGGTGCGCATGCTGGATGGTGGCGCTGATCCACGTTATCTGGCCCGCCGCATCGTCCGCATGGCAAGTGAAGATATTGGCCTGGCCGATCCGCGCGCTTTACGACTGGCATTGGACGCCGCAGAAACATACGAGCGTCTGGGTTCGCCAGAAGGTGAACTTGCGTTGGCACAAGCAGTGGTCTATCTTGCCTGCGCAGCCAAGTCCAACGCTGTGTACAAAGCATATAACGCAGTGCGAGCCTTGGTCGCTAAAGACAAATCGCGTACCGTGCCAGAGCACCTGCGTAATGCACCTACCAAGCTGATGAAAGAGCTTGGCTACGGTAAGTTATATCGCTATGCGCATGATGAGCCTGAGGCGTATGCGGCGGGAGAGACTTATTTGCCAGAAGGCTTGGAGGGCGAGTCTTGGTATCAGCCAGTACCTCGTGGGTTAGAGATCAGAATCGCCGAGAAGCTAGCTTATTTACGATCCTTGGATGCTGCTGAAGAGTGAGCGCATATTGCGTGATGAGCTTCATTTTTCTTAAAAATAAGGTGATCAATTTTGTTTGATAAGTTTCCACGGTCACCTTGCTCAATCCGCCTGTGAAAGAGACTCAAGCAGCCACCGGCATGCTCAGCCTGGCGATTAATTCCAGTATTTAAAGCTCCTGTTAGCTTATATACTCCCATAGTGTATTTTTTAATCGTCTAGGTATTGCTTGGGCAATACGACTATTTTAAAAAAATAAATGGGGAGTATATAAAGTTCAATCAAGGGTAAGTTAAAACCTGCTGACTGCTAACTGTGTGTCGCTGCTCCAAAAAATGTACGACTGAATCGACCGTAATCGTGTCAATCTGACCTGCCATTCGCCGATCAATTGGATGGTCATCAAATGCCACGTTAGCGCGGAACATCCGTGCTCCCAGTCGCGTCATCGCCGGAATATCCAAGGTGCTTGGGTGATACGCTACCATTGTAAGCCAGGCTTGCGCTTGCGTACGATTGTCGATTTGCACATCGGTGGCACTTGCCGCTGCTAGTAGTTCCAGCACCCACTGATTTGAGTTTTGGTACATGGTTGAAAATGGAAATGCCAGCATATTGTAATGGGGTGCATGCAGTTTTCTCGGCATGTCAGAATTTAGTAAACCGGCCAGTTTTTGCTGAAGAGCGGCATCTGGAAACACGATCAAAGTCTCATAGGCAAATGGACTATCCATAAAAAAATTGCCTAAACCTTCGTTGTACAGTTGAGAGTTAGCGGTGCCGCAGTCATTGAGTTCGTGCACCACCAACCAGCGTCCTTCAGGATGATCGCGCCATACGATGCCCATGTGTGAGTAGCGTACATGGTACTTAGATAAATCTTGACCAACCCGCGCAATCAGTGCGACTTGCGCGCCGTTGGCGTCCAATGCATTACGAGTTTTTAATGCCAGCTCCATACCTTTCATCAATCCGTTTGCATCGAGCGCCTGATCTTCGCATGAGCGACCAGCGTAGCTGTTGGCCGATACGATAAAAGCTAGGCTTAAGAGTAAAAGCTCGGCTTTAAGACCGCGTTTTAGCAGACGATCCAGCACTGATTTTGATTGATGAAAGACGTTCATTTGGCGGCCGTATGATAGACCAAACTACGACCAATTTCATTCGGAATAAAGGCAATTGCCTGGCCAGAAACTACCAGCATTGTGCCAGCAGATAATGCAGTGACTTCTACCACGGTGCCAGCGGCTACTGACACATTACCCAGCGCTTTACCACTGAGTTTGAGAGTGTAGCTTGCGCCGTCAGATGCGCCTTTACATACGATGACCACGCCATCCGCCAGTTTTTCTACCGACACGACAAGCAGCGTGCCAGATGCTTTGATACCTTCTGCCGATCCTTCAACTAATAACGCGCCAGAAAGTAGGGATAAAGCAGAAACTCCTGACGGGCCGCAGGAGGGACAACTCGCCGCAGAAGCCGCTGCACTGCTAGCCGCGATAACGCTGCATCCGATCAGCAGCGAAAGAAAGTAATTGCGAGTCCGTGTTGATAGGGGTTTCATTATATTGTCCAATCAGGTGGGGAAATCAAAGCCAGACAGCGGGCGGTATTAATAATTAAGAAAAATCAAGAACAGCCAAGAAGAACCAAGTGCAATCTCAGCACCGAGCCGACGCATTATTGTTTTTAAAAAGTCTGCTGGTCAATTTCGATTTATTTAGCGCTACTTTCTTATGCCCAAGGTTGCGTAGTTTGATACTTATGGGACTTTAAAATGAACGTCCAATGATTACAGTGCCTTCAAGCCAAAACACCTCGGCAAGCCCCAGAATCATTGGACGAGTAGAAATTAGGGAATTCAAAAAATATGCTGAAGGCGCTTAGTGCCGCATATCGATTAGCTTGTTTTAATTTTTATCAAGCATAATCACCAGCTATCTCATCCTCGGCCATGCCGGGCGCTTCTGCTTGTAGGGTGATGTGATCGATTCTATGTTTCTCTAAAAGCATATTTTTTACGTTTTGTAAGATGCGTGGCCATGCCGTCAGATCATCAATTTCTAGATGTCCTATTAATGCAGGGTAACCGGGCGACATTTCCCATACATGCAAGTCATGTACAGACAGAACGCCGGCAATTGTTTCTAAATCTTCACCGATTTGAAGATAGTCGATATGGCGGGGGACGCCTTCCATCAAAAAATGATACGACTCACGCAGCACACTAAACGTTGATTTTAAAATCAATAGCGACACAAAAATCGATAACAGCGGATCTATTTGCATCCATCCTGTGTAGTAAATCACTGCGCCAGACACGATCGCTGCAATTGATCCTAGCAAGTCGCCCATCACGTGGACCAGCGCCGCCTTGGTGTTGAGGTTTTCTTTGTCATGCGACAACACCCATGCAACGATGAGGTTAATCGCTAGGCCAATGCTGGCAACCAGGATGACGGTGCCGCCTTGCACTGCTTCGGGATGAGACAGTCGTTGGGCTGCTTCAAAAGCAATCCATAAAACTACTGCCAACATGATTAAACCATTGACAAACGCGGCGAGCGCTTCTGCGCGACCAAAACCAAATGAATTTTTAGCTGTTGGCGGTCGCTTGGCAATCATCTGTGCCAGTAACGCTAGGCCTAATGCGGCTGCATCGGTCACCATGTGGCCAGCATCAGATATCAATGCTAGCGAGTTAGACCAAAATCCAAAACCAACTTCAACGCCGGCAAATCCTAGTGTCAGCACCAGTGCCCAGGCTAGAATTTTTTGACTACGGTTTTCAAAAAAGTGTCGATGTTCGGCATCACCATGACGGTGAGCGTGTAGATGTTCGCTGTTAGAGACGGCTATTTTTTCTGGCATGAGTGCTCGGAATTGTAAATAATATTGGTTAGTAAAGTCTTTCGTTAGTGTAGCGGGATGCGGGCTTATTTGCTTAAAATCAGCGTAAATGACTGAATAACATTGCGCGCCGTGTTTCGCAAGCGCGGACAGCAACATAAAAATAAGTAAAAGATGTTTACGTTTTCGGCGCGGTTTGCTATAATTTTGGCTCTTCGGGCGGTTAGTTCAGCTGGTTAGAATACTTGGTCGACATCCAAGGGGTCGCAGATTCGAATTCTGCACCGCCCACCAGATTTAATTATGTGGCACATAGTGTTGCAACATAGGTAAGAGCGAGAAAGGCATCATGGTTATGACACCGCGAACTACGATCACAGCAATTTGTGAGCGACGTTAGTCGAGGGTCTTTTTCGTTTGTAATTATTGAAAAAAACGCGGCTAGCCCGCGTTTTTTTTCGTCCGTATTTTCTGTAATTTCTTTTGAACGTTGTAAGTACTCGGCAAATATTGCTGACATGGAGACTTAAAATGGTTTCAGTTCGACTTCCCGATGGTTCGCAGCGTCAATTCGATGCTCCTGTGACTGTGGCGCAGGTTGCCGCTAGTATTGGCGCAGGCTTAGCTAAAGCTGCTTTGGCCGGCAAAGTAGATGGTAAGTTGGTAGATACTTCTTACCTGATTTCCTCTGATGCTGATTTGGCGATCGTGACTGACAAAGATGCCGATGGTCTTGATGTGATACGTCATTCGACTGCACATTTGCTGGCATACGCAGTGAAAGAGCTATTTCCTGAGGCGCAGGTCACTATTGGCCCTGTGATCGAAAATGGCTTTTACTATGACTTTTCTTACAAGCGCCCATTTACACCAGATGATATGGTCGCAATCGAAAAGAAAATGCAGGAATTGGCGAAAAAAGATGAGCCGGTTACTCGCAAGGTATTGCCGCGTGACGAGGCGGTGGCGTACTTCAAATCAATTGGTGAGGCGTATAAAGCAGAAATCATAGAATCGATTCCCGCTGACCAAGATGTGTCACTTTACACAGAAGGTAACTTCACTGACTTGTGTCGTGGCCCGCACGTACCTTCTACTGGCAAGCTGAAAGTTTTTAAACTGATGAAGCTGGCAGGCGCCTACTGGCGCGGTGATTCTAAAAATGAGATGCTGCAACGCGTGTATGGAACTGCATTTGCAAAAAAAGAGGAGCAAGAGGCCTACTTGCATATGCTGGAGGAAGCTGAAAAGCGCGATCATCGTAAGTTGGGTAAATCATTAGATTTGTTCCACTTTCAAGATGAGGCGCCTGGTTTAGTTTTCTGGCATCCAAAAGGTTGGAGTATTTGGCAGCAGGTCGAGCAATACATGCGCAAGGTGTATCAAGATTGTGGTTATCAAGAAGTAAAGGCGCCGCAAATTCTAGATCGCACTTTGTGGGAGCGCACAGGGCATTGGGAGAATTACCGTGAAAATATGTTCTCCACCGAATCTGAAAGCCGGAACTATGCATTAAAGCCGATGAACTGTCCTGGACATGTTCAGATCTTTAACGCAAATATGCGCAGTTATCGTGAGCTGCCGTTACGTTACGGCGAGTTTGGTCAGTGCCATCGCAACGAGCCGTCAGGTGCTCTGCATGGCATCATGCGGGTACGCGGTTTTACTCAAGACGACGGGCATATTTTTTGCACTGAAGAGCAAATCTTGCCTGAGGTTGCGGCTTTTCATGCTCAGGCAATGAAGGTATATGCAGACTTCGGCTTTGAGCATATTTTCATCAAGATCGCTTTACGTCCTGATAATCGGATTGGTTCTGATCAGGTTTGGGATACAGCTGAAGAAGCTTTGCGCGCCGCTTTGCGTCAATGCGACGTTACATGGGATGAGTTGCCAGGCGAGGGCGCATTTTATGGTCCCAAGATTGAATATCATTTGAAGGATAGTTTGGGGCGAGCATGGCAAGTGGGTACTATGCAGGTAGACTTTTCGATGCCTGGTCGCTTGGATGCGGAATATGTATCGGATGATAATTCACGCAAAATTCCTGTGATGTTGCATCGGGCGATTGTTGGCTCGATGGAGCGTTTTATTGGCATTTTGATTGAAAATCACGCTGGCGCTATGCCTTTATGGCTGGCTCCCGTACAAATTGCAGTGTTAAATATCTCGGAGTCCCAGGCGGAATACACCAAGTCTGTCGCAGAAAACCTGAAGAAACAAGGGTTTAGAGTGCACACGGATTTGCGTAATGAGAAAATAACCTATAAAATACGTGAGCATTCAATGCAGAAATTACCTTATATCATCGTAATCGGTGATAAAGAGCGGGATGCAAACACAGTGGCTGTGCGCACGCGTGGCAATCTGGATTTGGGAGTCATGTCCCAAGAAGCTTTTTTAGATCGTCTTAAAAATGACATCTTAATGAAGTCTTAATCAGGATTGTTGTGCGAAAGAGCACAGCCAAATTATCTAATTTTTGAAGGAAACTGCAATAGCTACTGACAAGTCACATCGCATCAACGGTGAAATTACGGCGCCAGAAGTGCGCTTATCTGGTGTTGAGAACGAGCCACTGGGCATCGTTAAACTAAGTGAAGCCTTTCGTTTTGCCGAAGAGGCTAATGTTGATTTAGTGGAGATTGCGCCTACTGCACAACCTCCAGTTTGTCGATTGATGGACTACGGCAAATTTAAGTACCAAGAGCAAAAGAAGGCGCATGAAGCCAAGTTAAAGCAAAAAGTCATTCTGGTGAAGGAAGTCAAATTCCGTCCTGGTACTGATGATGGTGATTACAACATCAAATTGCGTAATTTAACGAAGTTTTTGGATGATGGTGATAAGACCAAAATCACCTTACGCTTCCGTGGTCGTGAGATGGCTCACCAAGAGATTGGTATGCGTATGCTGGAACGTCTAAAGCTGGATTTGGAACCGTATGGCCAAGTTGAGCAGTTTCCAAAGATGGAAGGTCGTCAGATGATCATGATTCTGGCGCCAAAGAAGAAGAAATAAGATTTGTGAAAATCGTTGATGCAAATCGGTGATTTTTGCGATGAGTATGGACTCGATTTCATGCTCTAACAAGTGAGAGTAGGCATCCAAGTGCATCGTAATCGTTGCCACCTACAATCATGTTAAAAAGGAACTGTCCTAAAAAGACAGGTGTTTTATGCCTAAAATGAAAACAAAAAGCTCTGCCAAGAAGCGCTTTCGCGTGCGTCCGGGTGGAACTATTAAATGTGGTCACGCCTTCAAACGTCATATTTTGACTAAGAAAACTACCAAGAATAAACGCCAATTGCGCGGTATCACGAACGTTAATGCAGCAGACGTAACATCAGTCATGCGCATGATGCCAACAGCTTAACCTCTACTCACTATTTAAGGAGTTACTATGCCTAGAGTAAAACGTGGGGTTACAGCTCGTGCCCGTCATAAGAAAGTTCTCGATTTAGCCAAGGGCTATCGTGGTCGTCGTAGCAAGGTATATCGTGTTGCCAAGCAAGCAGTTATGCGTGCTGGTCAATATGCATACCGTGACCGTCGTAATAAGAAGCGTGTATTCCGCGCTTTGTGGATTACGCGTATCAATGCAGCTAGTCGTCAACACGGTCTGACATACAGCGTGTTTATGAATGGTCTGAAAAAAGCCTCTATCGAACTGGACCGTAAGGTTTTGGCCGATATGGCAGTGACTGACAAGCCAGCATTTGCTGCGATTGTTAATCAAGTTAAGGCCAACCTGGCAGCGTAATTGTTAGGTGCGGTTTGCTCGCTAGTTTCTGGTTGAGCAATGCCGCAATATGAGCGGGGCAGAGGTTGAATCCTGTGTCCCGTTTTATTTTTAGTGTTCAATTTTCAACTTCCCTTTCGGGAATAATCGCATGAATCCCTTAGATCATCTCGTAACTCAAGCGCGTGCAGATTTTACTGCCGCCCAAGACGCTGCTGCACTGGAAAATGCCAAGGCACTTTATCTTGGAAAGACCGGACAGATTACTGAGCAAATGAAGAGTCTCGGCAAGCTAGCGCCAGATGAGCGCAAAGTACAAGGCGCGATTATCAATGTAGTAAAAGAACAAATTGAAAAGCTGCTCACAGACAGACGTGATGCCTTATCTAATGCACAAATGCAGAGTCGTTTGAATGCCGAGGCGATTGACGTTAGTTTGCCCGGGCGTGGCCGTGGTATGGGCGGTATTCATCCGGTGATGCGTACCTGGCACCGAGTTGAAGAGATTTTTCGCTCTATCGGTTTTGATGTGGCGGATGGTCCTGAGATCGAAAATGACTGGACTAATTTCACCGCATTGAACAGCCCGGAGAATCATCCTGCGCGCTCGATGCAAGATACTTTTTATATTGACGGTAATGACAACACTGGCAAGCCTTTGTTGCTGCGTACACACACCAGTCCTATGCAGGTGCGATATGCGCGTATGAATCAAGCGCCAATCAAAGTGATCGCTCCTGGTCGTACGTATCGCGTAGACAGTGATGCCACGCACTCGCCGATGTTTCATCAGGTCGAAGGTTTATGGATCGATGAAAATATCAGTTTTGCTGACTTAAAAGGTGTTTATCTGAATTTCGTCAAAGCTTTTTTCGAAACGGATGATTTGCAAGTGCGCTTTCGCCCTTCTTACTTCCCGTTTACTGAGCCATCTGCGGAGATCGATATTGCTTTCGGTAGTGGTCCATTAAAAGGTCGCTGGCTAGAGGTGTCCGGTTCTGGTCAGGTGCATCCAACTGTGATCAGAAATATGGGAATGGATCCAGAAAAATACATCGGTTTTGCTTTTGGTTCCGGCCTGGAACGCCTGGCAATGCTGCGCTATGGCATCAATGATTTACGCTTATTTTATGAGGGAGATTTGCGCTTCCTGAGGCAGTTTAATTAAGTTGAAGTCGATGACGATCGTTTGATTTTTAACTTATATCTCCTCATCAAATTTCCTATGCGGTTTTGCAAAAAAATCGTATTAATGATTGAATATTTACACGGCTGAATTATGCAATTTTCTGAAAACTGGCTACGCACTATGGTTGATCCGGAGATGACTTCGGATGAGTTGTCACACTTACTCACGATGTCTGGATTGGAAGTAGAAGAAGTAGAAGCTGTCGCTCCGCCTTTTAGTAATGTAGTCGTGGCAGAAATTCGTGAGATTGCCAAGCATCCCGATGCTGATCGCCTCAATGTTTGTCAGGTTGATGTTGGCACTGGTACTCTACTGAATATCGTCTGCGGCGCACCGAATGTCCGTGTCGGTATGAAAGTACCGTGTGCAATGGCGGGCGCGGTATTGCCGCCGGGTGCCGATGGGAAACCGTTTGAGATCAAAGTTGGTAAATTGCGTGGTGTTGAATCGCAAGGCATGTTGTGCTCTGCTCGTGAATTAAAATTATCAGACGATCAGGGCGGTTTATTGGATCTGCCGATAGACGCACCGGTTGGACAAAATTTTCGGGATTACTATCAATTAAATGATCTTAAATTCACGATTAAGTTGACCCCGAATAAGGCAGACTGCCTGTCCGTATTGGGTGTTGCCCGCGAGGTATCGGCATTAACTGGTACCGTATTAACGCTGCCTGAAATTCATCCGGTAGCAGTCACTCTGCAAGAAACCTTACCCGTTAAAGTATCTGCGCCTGATTTGTGTGGGCGTTTTAGTGGTCGGGTTATTCGCGGTGTTAACGCCAAAGCACCGACACCAGACTGGATGAAGCAGCGTCTTGAGCGCAGCGGTCAGCGGCCAATTACTGCCTTAGTCGATATTTCTAATTACGTGATGTTAGAACTTGGACGTCCAACCCATGTATTTGATTTGGATAAAATCCACGGTAGTCTGGAG
Source organism: Undibacterium sp. (assembly GCA_025352365.1). Taxonomy (GTDB): domain Bacteria; phylum Pseudomonadota; class Gammaproteobacteria; order Burkholderiales; family Burkholderiaceae_D; genus Undibacterium. The sequence goes on from JANXTO010000170.1 coordinate 20,556, forward strand.
GTACGTTGGGGGAAAACGGGGGAGTCGTTAAAATTATTGAATGGCAATACCGTTGCAGTAGATGAATGGATAGGCGTCATTGCAGATGACAAAGAGATTGAATCTTTGGCCGGAATCATGGGTGGTGACTCTACTGCCGTAACGCTCGACACGCAGAATATTTATCTGGAAGCAGCATTCTGGTGGCCGCAAGCGATACAGGGTAGGGCGCGCCGTTATAATTTTTCTACAGATGCGGCACATCGCTTTGAGCGCGGCGTTGACTACGCGACGACAGTCGAGCATATTGAACGTATTACTGCCTTGATCGTAGAAATTTGTGGTGGTAGCACGCAAGTCAAAGTCGGCCCGGTCACTGACCTGATCGTTAATTTACCAAAGCGCCCTGCGGTGCTTTTGCGTACAGCGCGTGCGGTTAAAGTGATTGGTGTTGCATTGAATGATGCGCAGATCGCCGATATATTTACCCGTTTGGGATTGGCCTTTACGCAGACCCCAGGTGAATTCCTAGTAACGCCACCATCCTATCGTTTTGATATTGAAATCGAAGAAGACTTGATTGAAGAAGTCGTCCGGGTTTATGGTTTTGAGAATATTCCTGCGTTGCCGCCAATCGCAGCCAATGCGATGCGTATCGCACCAGAAAATCAGCGCTCTTTATTTACAGTACGTCGCCAAATTGCAGACTTGGATTATCAGGAAGTCGTCAATTACAGTTTCGTAGAAGAAGCGTGGGAAAAAGATTTTGTGGGTAATAACACCCCGATTAAATTGCTGAACCCTATTGCCAGTCAGATGAGTGCGATGCGCAGCAGTCTGATTGCTAGTTTGGTCGCTAATGCGCGCTATAACTTAAATCGCAAGATGAGTCGTGTGCGCATTTTTGAAATTGGGGCGATCTATTTGCGTAGTGCGACCGTTCCAGATGGCCCTTTAACGATTGCTGGTTACGACCAGCCTAAGCGCCTATCCGCATTGGCATATGGTCCTGTAGCCGAAGAGCAGTGGGGGCAAGCAACGCGCAATGTCGATTTCTTTGATATGAAAGCGGACTTAGAAGCCTTGTTTGCACCTAAAACTTTGCGCTTTCTTAAGGTTGAACATCCAGCTTTGCATCCAGGACGTTCTGCCAGTATTGAGTGTGATGGCAAATTGATCGGCGTGATTGGTGAATTGCATCCACGTTTACAACAAAAATATGATTTACCTTTAGCACCTATAGTTTTTGAAGTGGATGCGCAAAGTCTGCAATCTGTAATGCTACCGGTTTATCAAGAAATATCAAAATTTCAAGCGGTCACTCGTGATCTTGCTTTACTAGTAAAACAAACAATTTTTGCCCAAGATTTACTCGATGTTTTCTTTGCTGAGGCGAAGTCAAACGAAACATGTAAAATCTTGCAAGCCGTTGTTTTATTTGATGAATATCGTGGTAAGGGACTGGAATCTGACGAGAAAAGTCTTGCATTCCGCTTTAGCTTGCAAGATACTCAAAATACGCTGCAAGATGATAAAGTGGAAGCCGCAATGGCATCTTTACTGGCTGCAGCTGCAAGTAAATTCTCAGCAAGATTACGTTGAGATAACTCCGCCGCAACGTACCTGACAGTGCGTCTAAATAAATAAAATTATCGCGATCTCATTTTGCATAGCTGCTTAAGATGATCGCTTTGACTTTCAGCAAGTAGGATTGAAATAGAATGAATGAAGTGACTTCCGCCGAACTGCAATCAGTTCTTGATGCAGATTTGAACCGGGCGATGCGTGAAGCAAAAGCACGTTCACAAGCGGAAAGAGACTTACCTACCTTGACCAAAGCAGAGTTAGCAGAACTCTTGTTTGAACAAGTTGGTTTGAATAAACGTGAAGCCAAAGATATGGTGGAAACTTTTTTTGACGAGATTCGTGATGCGTTAGAAAGAGGCGAGGCGGTGAAGTTATCTGGCTTTGGTAATTTTCAATTGCGAGATAAGCCCCAACGTCCTGGCCGTAACCCAAAAACTGGTGAAGAGATTCCTATTACCGCGCGTCGTGTTGTGACATTCCATGCTAGCCAAAAACTTAAAGGAATGGTCGACGCTGCAGGTAGTCAACCCCTTGCACATGCTGCCTGAATTCCTTTATGAGCGAAATCAAGATCGATGCTTTTGTGTTGCCGCCGATACCAGCGAAACGCTATTTTACTATCGGTGAAGTAAGTGAACTATGTGGCGTTAAACCACATGTATTACGTTATTGGGAGCAAGAGTTCACTCAATTAAAACCGGTAAAACGACGTGGCAATCGCCGTTATTACCAGCATCACGAAGTCTTGTTGATACGCCGTATCCGCGAACTTTTGTATGAGCAGGGTTTTACGATCAACGGTGCAAGAAATAAATTGAATTTGCATGCAGCGATCAAAGATGAGCTGAATGAAATGGAAGTAGCAATCCCGGTTAATTTATTACAGATTCGCGAAGAACTGCATGCAGTGCTCAATTTGTTAAAGCGCTGATTTGATGCTGCTGTTAGCGTTGATACATCGAATACCTTAGCGCTACTCTTTAAGCTAGTAATGATAGAAATCTCAAAATTTCTATCATTACTGGCTTTTGTTTTATGTGGCATGCTTGTTCCTACTTAATGGGGGGCGCCATACAAAAAGGGATGTTTGTTTTGATTAGATGCATACAATATTAACTGTATTGAATATACTCCCCATTATATTTTTTTAAATTGGTCTATTGTCCATTTAATATATGGATAGTTAAAATATACTATTATGAGTATATTCTTCTGCAGAGAATGGCCCACCATAAAAATATATTCAATGTACGCAGAATTGTTGTGACAATGCTTGATCTACTGTTTCAAATAGATAGCTCTGATCCATCTCCTTATTGAACCTAAGTGGAGCCAGGCAGTGCTAATGCTCATTTAAAAATGCCAGGAATAATTCATGAACTTCCCTCAATCTCATTTAATCAATAAATCACGTTTATTTCTGAACATTAGTGCTCTGCTTTGCAGCGTGCTCAACCCCGTTATCGCACAAACTAACGTAGTTGATTCCGGCTTAGATACCGTTATCAAAGGTGTTTGGCGTTCTGATGAAAATCGCGCGCGAGATCAATATCGCCACCCAAAACAGACCTTGGAATTTTTTGGTGTTCAAGCTAATGCGACGGTGATCGAAATTACTCCGGGCGGATCAGCTTGGTATGGCGAGATACTGGCACCTTTTTTAAAAGAGAAGGGCCATTACATTGCCGCCAATATTGACGGCACTAAAGTGCCAGCGAGCAGCGTTGCGTATCAGACCAGAACAGCAGACGCACAAAATAAAAAATTTCTTGCAGACCCTGAGCGCTACAGCAAAGCAAGTACGATTAATTTTGATCCAGTCGCACCTCAATTTGGACCGGCAAACTCAGCTGACTACGTGCTGACATTTAGAAATGTGCATAACTGGGTCGGAGATCATACAGAAGTCCCTACCTTCAAGGCGATGTTTGATGTGCTTAAGTCTGGCGGTGTGTTAGGTGTGGTTGATCATCGCGCGGCTGCTGGTAAAACTTTAGATGCAAAATTAATTGATACCGGTTATTTACCAGAGGAGTATGTCATCGCATTAGCCCAGCAAGCAGGATTTAAATTGGTGGGGAAGAGTGAGGTAAATGCAAATCCGAAAGATACAAAGGATTATGTTAAAGGTGTTTGGACATTGCCGCCAACCTACGCCGATAAAGAAAATAATCGTCAGAAATACAAAGAGATTGGTGAGAGCGACCGCTTTACTTTGCGTTTCGTTAAGCTGTAGAAAGCTCACTTAATGATGGTGTGATCGCGGATTGATTTTCTGATGTCTTGGATGCTTGAAAATAAAAGCCCGATTGATGTCGGGCTTTTGTTCTTTAGAAACTTGGATTAGCTTGGCCAGGCAAATTTATACGTCTGATTTTAAAAAGAGACTGACCGATTGTTTTCCTACAAACATATGTGAATAATATTTGAGCGAAAAACAAAAGGGATCGCATTTGCATGCGACCCCTTAATTATCTGGCTCCCCGACCTGGACTCGAACCAGGGACCTGCGGATTAACAGTCCGTCGCTCTACCAACTGAGCTATCAGGGAATAGAAGAAATATTAATCTTCCTTAAACTTTTTACTGCATTTGCAACATGCTAGAAATTCTGTGGCTCCCCGACCTGGACTCGAACCAGGGACCTGCGGATTAACAGTCCGTCGCTCTACCAACTGAGCTATCAGGGAACAGAGACAAAGATTATATGCGTCTTTGCCTGTTCTGTCAAAATTTTTCTACCCTGAAACGTCTATAAAACCTGAGCAATTGCGTCAATGACGACATCGATATTGCGCTTGTTTAAAGCTGCAACACAAATACGACCGGTATCGACAGCGTAGATAGAATTGTTGTCGCGTAGCTTTTCTACTTGCTCTTTCGTTAAGCCAGAGTAAGAAAACATGCCGCGTTGCTGGGTCACAAAGTCAAAGTTATGCGCTGGTGCTTTTGCTCTTAATTCCGTAACAAAGGCAGAGCGCATTTCGCGGATGCGTACGCGCATGCCTGCCAGTTCTTCTTCCCACAATTGGCGCAGTTCTGGTGTTGACAACACAGTCGCAACCACTTGGCCGCCATGAGTTGGTGGATTGGAGTAGTTAGTACGGATGACGCGCTTTAATTGCGACATGATGCGTGCAGCTTCTTCTGCGCTGGAGGCGGCAATACTCAGTGCGCCAACGCGCTCGCCGTAAAGAGAGAAGGATTTGGAGAATGAATTGGAGACGAACAGAGCGCATCCAGTTTCTGCGAAGCGGCGTACTACTTTGCCATCGGCTTCTATGCCATCGCCAAAACCTTGATAAGCCATATCCAGGAAAGGCACTAGCTTGCGCTCGGTGACGACTGCGATGACTTCCGTCCATTGTGCATCGCTCAGATCCGCGCCAGTTGGATTGTGGCAGCATGCGTGCAGCAATACGATTGCGCCTGCTGGCATTGCCTTCAGCGCCTCCAGCATGCCTACAAAGTTCACGCCTTTAGTCACAGCATCGTAATAAGGGTAAGAGTTGACCACAAAGCCAGCAGATTCAAACAAAGCGCGATGGTTTTCCCAGCTTGGATCACTGATCCATACTTGCGAATCCGGTACGAAGCGTTTTAAAAAGTCAGCACCCAATTTCAATGCACCAGTGCCACCAATTGCTTGTGCTGTGATGACACGCTTTTCTACAACAACGGCACTGTCTGCACCGAACACTAATTCTTGTACTGCTTTATCATAAGCAGCCAAGCCTTCGATTGGTAAGTAAGTGCGTGGCGCGAATTTTTCCATCAAAATCGCTTCTGCTTTTTTAACACATTCCAACAATGGTACTTTGCCATTATCATCATAGTAAACGCCGACGCCAAGATTGACTTTAGCTGGATTTTTATCCGCGTTAAAGCCCTCGGTGATGCCGAGTATCGGGTCGCGTGGTGCCATTTCTATGGCAGAGAACAGGGAGGCGGAGGCAGGTGCGTTCATCGTGATAATATGAAAAATAAGCTGTCAAATTTCTGACAGAAAGGTTGGAATAATGCCAATTGGTGGCAAGCTGTACATGCTGGAAATTTCAATCACCTCATTCTAACAAAGGTAAGTGCCTCATGCCTGTAGTACCGATAATTTCTGCTGAAAATAATAGCAATACGACTAATCTGCCGGAAGGCAAGTTCGTCACTTTTCCAGATTCTCAGTTTGAGCTATTTCAGCCTTTTCCTCCTGCGGGTGATCAGCCGACAGCGATTGCGAAGTTGCTGGAAGGGATTAATGACGGCTTGTTTTTCCAGACTTTACTTGGTGTAACTGGTTCTGGTAAAACTTACACGATGGCAAATGTTATTGCGCAAAGTGGACGGCCTGCGATTATTTTTGCCCCTAACAAAACCTTGGCGGCGCAGTTATATAGCGAGTTCCGCGAATTTTTCCCGCGTAATGCGGTGGAATATTTCGTCAGTTACTACGATTATTACCAGCCAGAAGCCTACGTTCCGCAGCGTGATTTATTTATCGAAAAAGATTCTGCGATTAACGAGCATATTGAGCAAATGCGCCTGTCTTGCACCAAGTCATTGATGGAGCGACGTGATGTGGTGATCGTTGCTACGGTCTCAGCTATTTACGGTATCGGTAATCCTAGCGAATATCACAAGATGATTTTGACTTTGCGCGCCAAAGATAAAGTCAGCCAACGGGATTTGATTGCGCGCCTGATTCAGATGCAATACACCAGGAACGAAATTGATTTCGGCCGCGGCACATTCCGGGTGCGTGGCGATACGATTGATATC
>JANXTO010000262.1 GCA_025352365.1 Undibacterium sp.
TAAACCTGATTATGACGCCATCCAGTGGGAGAGTGGCGCTCACGCAGAATCCTCATTCGCGGCATGGTGTGAGGGTCGTACTGGCTACCCATTAGTCGACGCTGCCATGCTGCAACTGAATCAAACTGGCTATATGCACAACCGCTTACGGATGGTAACAGCGTGTTTTTTGATCAAAGACTTGGGGATAGACTGGCGCTGGGGAGAAGCTTATTTTGCGAAGCATTTAAATGATTTTGATTTGTCAGCAAATAATGGTGGCTGGCAGTGGGCGGCCTCTTCTGGCTGTGATGCGCAGCCCTATTTCCGTATCTTTAACCCTGTAACACAATCAGAGAAATTTGATGCAGAAGCTAAGTTCATTCGCAAGTATTTACCGCAACTAAGCAAGCTTAGTAACAAGCAAATTCACGCGCCCTGGACACAGACCACTGAGGTCTTGGAACTTGCCGGCATCCGCTTAGGTAAGGATTATCCGATGCCGGTGATTGCCCATGATCAGGCACGTAAGACAACACTGTCACGTTATGCTGTTGTGAAAAAATTGGATGAAAAAAATGCACCTGATTAAGGTGCATTTTTAAGATTCTTCAGATTTTTTTAGAGAAGTTCAGTCAAAAAACTGAACTTAAATTAAATTTCTGAGATACACAAAATTAAATAACAACAGCTTCCTTGCCGACGAAGCGCACAATCGCTCCCAATAAGTCATCCTCGCGGTACGGCTTACCAAAATATTCATTTACACCTAACTCCTGCGCGTAATTGCGATGTTTATCCGCAGTACGTGAGGTAATCATGATGATAGGAATATGACTGGTACGTGCATCACTGCGTACGTTGCGCGTCAAATCGAAGCCATCCATGCGTGGCATTTCAATATCGACCAACATGACATCGGGAGTCACTGACTGCAATTGTTCCAGCGCATCAATGCCATCTTTTGCCAACACAACCTGATAACCTTCACGCGTCAACAAGCGTTGCGTCACCCGGCGCACAGTCAACGAATCATCCACCACCATAATGGTGTGCTGAGTCCGCAAACCTTGTACTGGAACTGATTGGACTTTACTTGGCTCGGTATTGAGATTAGCGACAGCACCCATTTCTGGATTTTCTGGCGTTGGTGTTGCACTAGGATGGCGAGCATGTTCGTGCTCCATTCTATATGCTAAAGGCACAGGATTAAGGATCAAAACAATTTCGCCTGAACCCAACACCGTTGCACCAGCAATACCTGCCATACGCGCTAATTGTGGTCCAATATTTTTAACCACAACCTCGCGGTTACCAACGATATCGTCAACATGAATTGCAACGCGCTCAGCACCACTCTTCATAATCAATAAAGGTGTGTATTGCTGAGAAGTCGGTGCAACTTCATTCTCACCTAGCAAGGTAGACAAATAATGCATAGCAACGCGATTACCTTGCCACATGATTGCACCGTCGTTATAGGCATTAGCTAATACAGCCGATTTCAGCTGCTGTACTTGCTCTACCAAGACGGACGGCACTGCAAATGTTTTTCCACCTGACTTCAAAATAACCACTTGAGTCACAGCCAAAGTCAGTGGTAAGTGAATAGTAAAGTGTGCACCTTTGCCCTCGACAGAAGTTACTTCGACCCGACCGCCTAAGGATGCTGCTTCAGAGCGAACTACGTCCATTCCAACACCACGTCCGGCCAACTCAGTTACTTCGTTGGCAGTTGAGAAGCCAGGCTCAAAAATCATGTTGACGGCTTCAGCATCACTAGCGCTTTCGTCATAGCCAAGCAAACCTACCGTTTTGGCTTTTTCGCGGATACGTGCCAGATTCAAACCTTGGCCATCATCAGTAAAGTGGATCACCACTTCGTTACCTTCCTGACGAATTTCAACTAGCAACTCACCTGTTTCTTCTTTTCCATTTTGACGACGTGATTCGCGTGACTCAATGCCATGGACAATAGCGTTACGTAATAAATGTTCGAAAGGTCCAACCATTTTTTCCAACACGCTACGATCGATCTCAACTGAAGTGCCACGAATATCTAAATTGACGCGTTTATCAACCTCTTTTGAAGTCTGACGTGTCACACGATATAAACGCTCAGAGATACTAGCAAACGGAATCATACGAACACGCATCAGATCCTGCTGCAAATCACGCGTCAGGCGCGCTTGCACATGCAAGTCATTGGATGCATTGTCAATCGTACGAGTCAAGTTATTTTGCACAGTAGATACGTCGCTGACGCTCTCTGCCATCATCCGTGTCAGTTCTTGCAAACGGGTAAACCGGTCGAATTCTAATGGATCAAATTCACGATCGCCGGACATCGCCATACGCGATGTAATTTGCGTTTCTGCCTGAATTTCTACTTCACGCAATTGATCGCGCAAGCGATTTACGTTATCAGTCAATTCAGTTAACGAAGTACGTAAGGTGCTTACTTCATTTTCTAGTTTGGAGCGAGAGATAGAAACTTCACCGGCCTGATTGACCAGACGATCCAGAATATCTGCCCGTACCCGCACCAACGGCACCGGTGCTGCGGGTGTTGTAGCCGCTGGCATAGTGGTACGAGGCGCGGAACTGACCGCTTTATTAAATGACGGACTGGAAGACTGCAGCGGTAAAATCGAGGTCAGGCTTACCAATTCTCTTGGTGTTTGCACTACTTCAGCAACTGGCGCACTCAAAGTCTCTTGGAACTGATCTAGCTCTTGCGCTGCTGTAAGTGGTGCTGCTGGCGCTTGTACTTCGACCGCATTTGGATTTTGCAAACGGTCAAACAATTGCATGCTGTAATCGTGTCGCATCAGCAGATCATCCATCAAGGATAATCGTGCCACCCCGCCAGCACCTGCGTGCATCAGGTTTTCAAGGCGAGTTTCCATGTCATGAGTATGCTGACCCAATTCCATCGCACCAGCCATCCGAGCACTACCCTTGATTGTATGCATCAACCGCAAAATAGATTGTGGTACAGCGATCTCTTCTGGTTGCTGCTTCCAAGTACGCAATAGCTGCCCAACCATAGGCAACAAATCGTGACCCTCTTCGATAAATACTGGCAGCAAATCAAGATCGAGATCATCTTTAATGCGTAGATCAGGATCTGAGCTCAATACCGCAGGTTCGTATGCGTTGGCAATGGTTGTTTCAGCCAACAACTGAGCTGGATCTGGAGCTGGCGTCTCAAGCGGCTGCGCTATAACTTCTATTATTTGAACTTCCGGCTCTGGATCTGGCTCGCTCAACTCCAGAACTGGAGGTGAAGCTAATGCGGCTTGATGAGTATCCTCAACTACCGGCATCTCAGCAACTTCTGACACGGGGTACTCAGTAGCAACTAAGTCTTGATTGCCTAAAGGAGCAGTTAATTCAGGGACATCATGCTGCGAAATATCAACAAGAGAAGTATCTGCATTTTCTCCATGTACTTCAGAGGCTTCAAATTCAGTGGTTTCAGCAGAAACATCTTCCGCAGTATCGATTGAATTTTCTACGAAAGAATCGGACTGAGCAGCTAAATCCTTAGTCTCAACAATATCAGGTGATTCGCTAAGATCGTTTAAATCAAGTTTTTCATTTGTGGATGTAATAAACTCATCATCGGCACCAACATCTGACCGCCCGATAATTGCTTGCAGCAATTTCTCTAATTGGCGCACTTCAGTTGGGGCATGTTCAGCCATTTCTGATAAGGCAAATTTTTGCAGCATTGATTTAACCGCATCGACGCTGTAATCTACTACGTCATATTCAGCATTATCTAAAGTGACAGGGTGGCGTTCCAAGCGCTGCAAAACCATTTCTAAACCATGCGCTAATTCTTGCACCGCTTTCAATCCGACAGTAGCAGAACTACCGGCCAAAGAATGTGCTGCATGAACTGCGTGCTTAGATACTGGGCGATGTGGCTCGTGTCGCCATTCTGCAAAGTCCTGCGCCAAGAAACGAACAATTTCATCCGTCTCTGCCATATAAATCGTGTGTAGTGGCAAACTAATTTCGATATCGCCAATACGTTTGACATTATCATCTTGCGTTGATAAAGGCTTGGACAAATCAGGGAATTCAATAATTTGAGCACTGCTAGTGCCGATCAAATTATCAGTCAATGCAGTGGCATGAGCTGTATCTGCAGATTCGCTAACTTGATTAGTATCTTGAGTATCGGCGACATGATCGGGCGCATCTAAATTCGTTACGTCTAGGTTGGCAGAATTTAAGCTTGTCGAATCTAACTTACTGTCGTCCGAGTGTTCGGATAGTGGCAAAACAGGCAAAACATCGTCAACATTTAAATCAGGAGGATTGTCCGCATTCGGGGACGCAACTAGCAAATCATGTAAAGGCTCGTCTAATATTGAACTGTCCTGCTCTTGCAACTCGGCATGTGCAGGTGCTTCTGCCACAAAAGCGGCCAGATCAGCATGCTCGGTCAATGCCTCAATATGTAAATCGTCCGCCTCATCCTCGAGTGCGATCGCTTGGATTATTTCCTCTACTGACTCGTGTTCAGTCGCAGATATATTTTCCTCTGCAACCTGAGTAGCTACTATCTCAGAAACCTCAGGCTCAGCATCGATACTTTCGTATAACGCTGGCGTGCCAACTACTTCATTTGCTATTTCAATTAATGGCGTAGCTTGCTGCTCTTCTATATATAAATAATCTTGTCCCGCCTTCATCCTCTCAGCGGCGGCTATAACAGCATGACCATTTCTCGTTGAGTAGCCAGATTGCTTTAAATCTTCTACCCATACAGTTAATTCATCCGCAGCTTTATCAAGCAATGCATATAAATTTTCATTACCGTTGCGCGACTCAGATAGCCACAGATTCATCACCTGTTCTATGCTCCAGGCGGCCTCACCAAAGATAGTCAGACCAACCATCCGCCCACTTCCTTTTAGAGTATGGAAAGAGCGACGTAAGCTAGTCAGGTCTTCTTGATTATTTGGATTGAGTCTGGAATGAGGCACAGTCTTGCGGACAAACTCTAATACTTCATCCGCTTCTGTCAGGAAAATTTCCAATAACTCGGCATCAATTGCCTCATCACCCTCAGGCAATTCAGGTACATAAGTTGGCGTAGATTCAGTGACTGCATGCGTCGTCGCTGCAACGATGTCGTTCAAAGAATCTTGCGACATCGTCGCATCTGCCTTGTCTAACAAATCTATCGCCGCTTTGGCCCTAGTATTAGCCTCTGCGTCGTCTAGCAAAGTAGCTACCGAACGCTCCGACTCGAGCGAATCTTTTAGTTGTGCTTGCAGTTCAGAATTACCCGGCTGCTCCACTAATGAAGCGACCAGCATATCGGATTGATGCTGCTGATTTAATAGCTCTTGTTCAGCGGTCACCACGGTATCAGTTGTATGACTTGCCGCATGACCTATATCGTTAGTGATATTGATGTCTGAAGATGATGAAGATGCATTTAGCGAAGTCGGCAATAATTCTTTGTCTGAATTTTTATCTAACAGCTTCGTACGAAGTAAGCCTGCCTCTGCATCAAAACTGAATTTTTTCTTTGCGGTATCTGGTTGCGATTGCAATATTTCGATAAAAAATGATAGCGCACCAATATTTTGCGCTACATTTTGGTACGAATTTTCGGCATGCTCAGTACCAGCGATACTGGCGAACTGGCCTATCACTTTACGCGTATGCTCTACTGAAAGCATCACATCATCTTGATCTAAAATAGCTAGCGCACCGCCAATTTGATGCAGAATTGGATCGACCGGCGTCAGGACATCTAAACTATTAGGATCTCGGAAATATTCGTCCAAGATTTTTTCAACCTGGCGCAAACTGGACTGCATCTCTGCAACCAGAACCGACATCGTCTGTCTTTGCTGAGCTTCTCTTGAAATTTCCCCCATCCACGCAGCCTGATTCGGCGGTTCGTCACCAGACACTAGCGACAATAAACGCGTTGTGATTTCATCGGCACGCTCAGAGAAATGTGCTGGCAGACGTGCAATTTGGTCTAGTGCATTCTCAACGAATAACAAACTAGTGGCCAACTCCATGCCAATCTTACTGTTATCCGAAGTATGTGCCGCGTGGCGCGAAATTCCACTCAATTCGCGCAGCAATTTGGACAGAGCCGGAGAGTTCAATTGAGAACCGCTCTCTGCCAGATCTTTCATTTTTTGCGAAAAACGATCCGCAACACTCATATCGCCGTTGGCAATCCTGCCCCACAAATTTTTTAAATTTGCGACTTGCTCTTTGGCAGTTACCAGAATATTAGCGGGAATTTTTCCATAATTCTTTTGATCATAATCGAGCGGAACTTGATTATCTAATTGGTAGGCACGACGAATTTGTGCAACAAATTCAGAAGGCTGATCAACTTGTGCAATGAAAAATAATGCATCGCGTAATAAGCGCTCCGGAATACTAGAGACACCATCAACTAAGCGACGTATCTGTAAATTAATGCGTCCAAAAATCTGTTTTACATACTGTTCATTTTTGATCGAGCCTTTGGATACTGCTTCTGCAAAGCCACGCATCACTAACCAAAAGGCTTTTGTCTGTGCAGTACTTTGTACCTGCTCGATCTCAGCGATTAAATCATGCATAGTCTGTACAGCTTGCAATTGCTGCGCATGATCTTTATTAGTCAATACCACCAGCAGAAGTTTCTCAAACCGCTGTCTGATATGAGTGTAATCAGCCTTAACGATCTTGGAACTTAGCGTCAGCTCAGGGATATGTTCTTGAACCGACAGTGAAGGAAAAAATAAATCAGCAGGATGAATTCTTTCCGCGCCTTTAAGTTGTAACAAAGCACGGTAATAAGGAAATAAACGGACAGGTTGATGCGCACTGCCAGACAATAAATCTTCCAGATAACGCAAAATGGCATGGAAAGCATCGTTGATCACATCAACATGCAATTGGGACATTTCCAATTGCCCTGTTTGCAAGCGCTCGACCAGATCTTCAATTGTTTCTGTAACGATAGAGACGCCGTCAATATCAACAATCTGCAAAGCACCATGTGCTTGATGCAAATAGCTTTTTGCATGAAGCAACATAGTAGATTTGCTGTCGTCGTCTTGGGAAACTGCATCCGACAACAATTTTCCGGCACTGGTTATGGCTTCGCGAACTTCCCCCATGACCCAAGAGAGTGGGCCAATATCAAACTGCTCTTGGGAAGTTTCTTGCGAATTTGAAAAATCAGATGTCATGCGTACCCCGCAAACTCAAAGGGCGATAAACCTTCGCTTATCGCCGTGCATTTATGATTTGACTGCATATGCACATATACGCACATATTTATAAAACAGCCAGTAGCTGGATAATTTAGCTAACTAAATTAGCGAACTAAATTAGTTACGTAACTAAGCAGCAACTCGGAAGCGAGATACCGAGTTTCTAAGTTCTTCAGCCAACATCGACAATTCACTAATGGAATGCGCAGTTTGTTGAGTACCGTTCTGAGTTTGTTCGGTGATCGTCAAAATATGCTGGATATTTTGTGCAACGCCGTTCGCAGAAGTCGCTTGCTGCTCCGTCGCCAAGGAAATACCTTGAATCAATTCCGCCAAACGATTAGAAACGCTACGAATCTCAGACAACGCAGTACCAGCAGCGTCGGACAGCTTTGCACCCTCAACCACACCCTGTGTTGATTTTTCCATCGCGGCAACCGCATCATGGGTATCTGTTTGAATCGTACGAACCAAGGCACCAATCTGCTTGGTCGCTTCAGCCGAACGTTCCGCGAGTCGCTGAACCTCTTCCGCAACCACCGAGAAGCCTCGGCCTGCCTCACCCGCTGACGCCGCCTGAATCGCCGCATTCAACGCCAAAACGTTGGTTTGTTCGGTAATATCGGAAATCAGTTCCGTGATCTCACCAATCTCTTGTGAGGATTCACCCAGTCGTTTGATGCGTTTAGATGTTTCTTGAATTTGCTCGCGAATCTCGTTCATACCTTTGATCGCGTTTTCAACCGCGTGAGAACCTTGCTCTGCCGCAGCAACTGATTGACGCGCAACTTCGGCGGATTCATTGGCTGAACGTGATACGTCAGTAATATCCTGCGCCATGGTCACAACGATTTGACCCGCATCAGAAATCTCACGTGATTGTTGCTGTGATGCTTCCAACAAATTGTTTGAAATGCCCTGTGCATGATTTGATGCTGAAGTAACTTGCGCAGCTGTTGACGTTACGCGACCAACTAGTCCACGCAACTCTTCCACCGTGTAGTTAACCGAGTCAGCGATCGCTCCAGTGATATCTTCGGATACCGTTGCTTGAATCGTTAAGTCACCATCCGCAACTTCTTGCAATTCATTCATCAGTCGCAAAATCGCAGCCTGATTTTGATCGTTTGCTGCTTTCGCTTCTTCCTCTTGCTTTTGCGCTTGTAACATTTGTGCGCCAGCCTCAACCCGTCGTTCATTCGCTTCTTTTGTACGGTTGCGGCTATCTTGCAACAATAC
>JANXTO010000271.1 GCA_025352365.1 Undibacterium sp.
GGTCAGCTTGAGCAGTATTTGACCCGCTCCGATGATCGTGAGTTATTTGACCTGTCACCACTACCTGCTACATCTACCACAACAATAGAGCCTTTACAGACCCAACAGGAGTCGTCTCAGAATTCGGCGTCGTTCCCCCTGTTCAGCCGTGACGCATGGCCTTAGCGTACGATTTTTTCCGTTTCCCCTGTTCTCCCCATGTACAAACTCGTACATTTGAAAGTTAATGCGACAGAACCATTTCAACTGCAATTTCAAGCTCTGTTTTAACATCAATCTCAAGCCGATCAATGATTTTCCAGCAAACTCTTTAATTGATCTGAGCGGGAAGGGTGGCGTAATTTTTTCATCGCCTTGGCTTCGATCTGGCGGATGCGCTCACGCGTGACTTCAAATTGTTTGCCGACCTCTTCCAAAGTGTAATCCGTTGCCATCTCCAGACCAAAGCGCATCCGCAAGACCTTGGCTTCGCGCGGGCTGAGTGAGTCTAATACTTCTTTGAGTTTTTCTTGTACCGAGGCTTGCATGGCGGCGGCCATCGGTGACAGTGTATTGTTATCCTGAATAAAGTCGCCTAATTGTGAGTCGCCATCGTCACCGATCGGTGTATCCATGGAGACTGGTTCTTTGGCGATCTTCATGATTTCGCGCACTTTGCTTTCGGACATTTCCATCTTCTCAGCAATGATTGCCGGGTCAGGTTCCAGGCCATTTTCTTGCATCAACTGACGCTTGATGCGGTTCATTTTATTGATAGTTTCTATCATGTGAACAGGTACGCGGATCGTGCGCGCCTGATCCGCAATCGCTCTGGAAATCGCTTGACGTATCCACCAGGTTGCATAGGTAGAGAACTTATAGCCGCGACGATATTCAAACTTATCGACCGCTTTGAGTAAGCCGATATTGCCTTCTTGGATCAGATCAAGGAATTGCAAACCGCGGTTAACATATTTCTTGGCGATAGAAATAACCAGACGTAAATTCGCCTCAGTCATCGCACGCTTGGCATCGGCTGCGCGCTTCTCACCTGCGATCATTTGCTTATTAATTTTGCGCAGATCGCTTAGAGGCAATGCGACTTTTTCTTCCAGCGTGATGAGTTTTTGTTGCAGCTCATTGGCAGCATGGACATGACGATGGATTAGCAGACTATATGGCTGCCCTGCATCCATTTCATCCTCTAACCAGTGGGTATTGGTCTCGTTGCCGAGGAAGCCGGCGATAAAATGCTGACGCGGCATGCCACATTTGTTGACTAATAAATCCTGAATTTTTTTCTCGATCTGACGCAGTTCCAACATCTGTTTGCGTAAGGTGTCGCATAGTTTTTCTATCGTCTTGACTGAAAAACGGATACCTAATAATTCTTGCGCGATGCTTTGTTGTGCTTTGACATAGACTGCATCATTAGTATTCTTGGCACTACGCATTTTCTCAAACTGAGCAGCGATCACGGCAAGTTTTAACAAGACGGTATTTTTAAGTTGCAGCAATTGCTCTTCGCTTACAGCGTCATTGCTGACGGCGTCCTCTTCGTCTTCATCCTCCTGATCATCTTGCTCGTCACTGCTGACGTTGCTGACAATGGCAGACTGAATCAGATCTTCATTTGCGTTGGGATCCATCAAGCCATCAACGATGTCGTCGATCTTAGTTTCATCCTTAGCGATTTTGTCGGCGATGGCTAGCAGTTCTGCAATCGTGCTTGGGCAGGCAGAAATGGCTTGCAGCATATCTTTCAAGCCATCTTCAATACGCTTGGCGATTTCTATTTCGCCACTACGCGTCAGCAATTCAACGCCACCCATTTCACGCATATACATGCGCACAGGGTCGGTGGTGCGACCAAAATCGGCATCGACGGTGGACAGGGCTGCGGCGGCGGTGGCTTCTGCTTCATCATCGCTGACGGCATTGTTGATGCTGTCTGTCAGTAGCAATAAGGTCGCATCGGGTGCGCGGTCGTACACTGCCACACCCATGTCGTTGAGTGTACTGATGATGCTCTGTACCATTTCTGGATCAGACACATCTTCTGGCAAATGGTCATTGATTTCGGCATGCGTGAGGTAGCCGCGATCTTTGCCGATATTGATGAGCTTGGTGAGTTTTTTACGATAATGCTCTAACTGTTCTGCTGATCTTGCCGCGTTGGCGCTACCAGAGTTGCCGGTGCCGGCTTTTCTGGCCTTGGCTCTGGCAACGGATTTTAGTTCAGCAGATTCAACCGCGTTTAAGGCGCGGATTTCTTCATTCTCGAATTGAAATTCGCTAGGCTTACGACCACGTTTAGCGGCTTCTTTGACGCTTGGAAAGGTGTAGCTTGAGGTATCTATGCTCTCTAACGCGGACAGTTTGGATGCTGCTGAGGCTGCTGATACTGTCGATGCCGCTGATACTGTTGGCGACACAGATGCGGCCGGTGTTACTGACATTGCCGAGGTCGGCGATATGATGGTGACTGGTGCGACGGCTAATTTTTCTCGCTTCGCATCGGGTCTTCCATCTGACATCGACTGCAAGACCGGTTTTGGCGGCGTTGCTACTTTTGCCGGGCTCGCTTGGGTCCACACACGCGGTGCACGTTTTTCACTGATACTGACATTGCTCGCGCCCTGTTTTGTTGTCGATCCTGCTATCGCATTGGAATTGGCAGCGTCTGACTTAATTTCTACACTGGTTTGATCGCTAAGATTTTCTGTATTTTGTCCGCTCGATACAGATGCTTCTGCAGTCTTATCCAGTGTTTTTTTCAATAAACGTGAGCCCGATTTCTTGATTACGACGACAGGTGGTTTGTTGTCTGAAGTCGTGCTGGCTGCGTAGTAATCTGCAAACGGCTCGTCAATGACCGTTACTGCTTTCGCCATCGCTTCTGCTGGTTCTGCCAGCAATGGCGTGGCTGCCGTGGTCTCAGGCAAACTGCTCGCTACTGCAGGCTCAAACATGGCAAGTGCATCGCTAATCTCGGCGATGACTTCTGGTGCAGGGACGATGAGTTGGGCCGCCATCCCCATGTTGGCTGGTAACGGCGCATCTTCCGCAGTCGTTGGCTCGGTAACGATGGTGATGTTTGCATCGACGTCAGCATTAGCGGCTTTCTCAGTCGCGGCACTATGTTCTGCTTCTGACTCTGCCAATACCACTTCTGATTCTGCGATTGCTTCCGATAATACTTGCGGCAAAGCCGGCGCTAATTTCGAGCGGCGTTTGGTAATCACAGTCACCGGTGCCGTGATAATGGTCGGTGTGGCATCGCTAAGAATTTGTTCGTGTACCGCAGTTTGTACCGCAATCATCTTGGTCTGCACTTGCGCCGAACACGGATGTTGCATGGCTGACGCGTCCTTGGCAGGACGGCTTTTAATGCCTAGCGTGAGAGTGGATGCGCTTTTTTGAAGAGTGATACGAGTGGAGTCAGTTGAATTATTTTTCATTGAGCAAAATCTAGTACAGCAATAAATTCTTATTAATCTGCTAAGCCCACGATATTAAAGATGAAAAAAGCCCGCTGATGAAAGCGGGCTTTTTTATTCATCCGAGGACTTGGAGAATCGAAGCGCGGATTATCCTCGGCTTCATCTTTCTTTGCAAGCAGAGATGCTGATTTTTCGACTAAATTTGCCTTTATTTTCAGCATCTGCCATCGCAGGCAGTAATCGGCTGAAATTGACTCGACCATTGCCTCAACTTGATATGGTTTCAACACCGGTTTGATACGGGGAGGGTAATTGCTCGAGTCTTATGACTGCTGACTGGATTAGCCCAACTTGTCTGGCTAGTTGTACCTAATTGTTGGCGCAGTCTTATGCTGACTGTTGGCGCAGTCTTATGCTGACGATTAGTTTTTTTTATTCATTTTATGTTGGGAATTTTAATATACTCCCCTTAAAAATTAATATAAATGCCGTATTGTCCAATTAATACATGGACGATTAATAAATACATATGGGGAGTATATTTAATATGTCTGCAAGAGCTATGTTTAAAAAGCCGCCAAGGAAGTAGCGTACCCGCGATAAGTAAATTGACTACAAAAGTGTATCCGTCATCAACTCAAACCCCAATAGAAATTCTCGGTTGGAAATCGTTTTTACATTTGACAGAAAGTTTCCAAAAAAAGCTTTTATACTCATCACAGATTATTTTTAGAACCAGTTCAATGAAACCTCGCACCACTGCTAAGTCCATTCCGCCCACTTCGCCGGCTATGCCGGATCAGGCAGCATCCAAGTACCACGACCCTAGTTTTTCTCATGCCGTGATTGCGTGGCAAAAACAGCATGGCAGGCATCATTTGCCGTGGCAGCAAAGCCGGGACGCTTATCGCGTCTGGTTGTCTGAGATTATGTTGCAGCAGACCCAGGTGGTGGCGGTGATCCCTTACTATCAGCGGTTTTTAGAGAGTTTTCCGACGGTGTTTGCCTTAGCCGCCGCGCCTGCTGAAGAGGTGATGGCACATTGGAGTGGCTTGGGCTATTACACCCGAGCGCGCAATTTGCACCAATGTGCCAAGGATGTGGTGGCGAATTATGCCGGGCAGTTTCCGTCAGGCCCTGCTTTATTGCAGCAATTACCCGGGATTGGTCGCTCCACTGCGGCAGCGGTGGCGGCGTTCTCTTACGGCACCCGTGCGGCGATTATGGATGGCAATGTCAAACGGGTTTTTGCCCGGGTATTCGGGATTGCCGGTTATCCGGGAATGAAGACGATAGAAGACGATTTGTGGCTGCGTGCGCAAGCCTTGTTGCCAGAAACGGATATCCAGGCCTACACACAAGGTTTGATGGATTTAGGCGCGACGCTGTGTACCCGCAGCAGCCCTGATTGCCCGCGCTGTCCTTTGCAAGCATCTTGCGTCGCTTATTCGCAAGGCCGCACCGCTGAATTGCCAACCCGCAAACCGAAAAAAGAACCAAAAAAAAAGCATACTTTGATGCTGGTATTGCGGCATCAGGGGCGAGTCTTGCTAGAGCAGCGGCCTGACAGCGGCATCTGGGGCGGCTTGTTATCGCTGCCCGAACTGGACGGCATGCAGGAATTAAATCCCGATAGTCCCATGGGTGATTTGCTAGACTTTAGCAGCACTTTGCCAGAGCAAAGTTTGGCGGCAAAACAAGTAGCAAATCAATTTGGGGAAGTGACAGATATCCGGCAATTGCCAGGATTTTTGCATGGGTTTACCCACTTCAAATTACATGCGCAAGTGCTGCAATTTAATCTGGCGCAGCTCGCGTCTCAAGTCGCCGAATCGCGTTATGTCTGGCTGGATTTAAGGCAGGTGGGACAAGCCGCTTTACCGGCGCCGGTGAAAAAATATTTATTGGAACTTTGATGCCAGTATTTTGATCCGAGTTTTACGATGTTTCATCACATTAAAATAGATTTCATCGCAAGCTTGCCGAATTGAATAAGAGTTGTGCAAACTTAGTCTTGTGCAACAAAATCGCAAATAAAAGTGCTCTATGTTGTAGCCTTGCTTTTTACAAATGCCGCTATATTTACAGTATTATTTTTAGAAATTTAAAACAGATGAACTTGCTTAACTCCGTCGCTAATATCAGTTGTCGTATGGGTTTTGGCCTTGTTTTCATGCTGGCGAATTCTATCGCTGCATCAGCTCAATTGTCAGCGCAAGTGTCAGCTGAAGTATCAGCACAAACTCCGGCTGAAGTGACCGCTAGAGTCAAGACCAGCTCTTGCCGTATTGCTGATTATCCGCAAGAGGTGCAATGTGGCCAGATTCAACGTCCGCTTGACCCTGCTCAGCCTGCAGGTAAAAAAATTACTGTGCATTTCGTTGTGGTGCCCTCGCAAGATAAAAACAAATTAAGTGACGCGGTCTTTGTCCTCGCAGGCGGACCGGGGCAAAGTGCCATCAATGCCGCGGCTTGGGGGCAGACTGTATTAGGGCGTTTAAATCGTCGCCGTGATTTAGTCTTTGTCGATCAGCGCGGGACAGGGCAAAGCGCACCGCTGCAATGTCCAGAGCTAGAAAACGGTGGCGATCTGGCAGATACCAACGGTACCGTAAAGTTAGCACTTGCCTGCATGAAGAAATTGCAGGCCTTGCCCTATGGCGACCTGCAGTTTTTTAGTACCAGCATTGCAGTACAAGATTTGGAGGCAGTGCGGCTTAGCCAGGCTTACGGAAAAATCAATCTGGTCGGCGCATCCTACGGGACGCGAGTCGGCTTAGAATTTTTGCGCCAATATCCACAATCGGTCCGGCGTTTAGTGATTGATGGCGTCGTGCCGCCCGACATGCGCTTGCCTGCTGCCGACGCGCAAAAAGCCCTAGACGGCGTCTTCACAGATTGTGCCAAAGATGCGCGTTGCAACAAGGCTTATCCTGATCTGGCCGCGCGCTGGAAAAAATTATTAGCGAGTCTGCCGCAATCCGTCACGGTAATACATCCCCGTTTGGGCAACAAAATCCCGGTCAAGATTAGTCGCGATACCTTGCTGAGTCTGGTGCATAAAACTTTGTATGCGCCTATCAGTGCAGCCGCTATACCCTATGCGTTGACGCAGGCCGAGCAAACTAATTATGCGCCCCTGATTACCTTAAGTGGCGCGCTGGGATTGCCTTCTCCTTTGGGCATTGCTTATGGTATGCATTTTTCAGTCTGGTGTGGTGAAGCGTATGCTCATCCAATACTGAAACCCGCTAGCGATGATTTTGAAAAACTCATGGACGGCATGTATGGGGCAGTCTGCGCCAATTGGCCGCATGCCGTAATTCCTCCAGCTTTTTATACTATTCCCGTCAGCCCGGCACCGGTATTATTGCTCAGTGGTGGCATCGATCCGGTAACCCCTACCCGCCATGGCGACAGCGTCGCTAAAGCGCTTGGTGCAAATGCTCGCCACATCACGATAGACAATGCAGGTCATGGTTTGTTATCGCAAGGATGTGTGCGTGATGTGGTGTATCGCTACTTCAATGCCAAAGAAGATCAGGACGCGATTAAGGTCGATGCGAAATGTGTACACCAGATCCCGCGACCGTTAGCCTGGCAAGCTCCGACTATTACGCCGACTATTACTTTGCCCACCACGCCGATGCCAGAAACAGTAGCGCCGCAAGGAGCCAAGCCATGATCATCGTCCATGATTTACACAAAGCCTTTGTACGTCAGGGTAAGCCAAAATTTGCCTTTAACCTCAATTTTGGTAAGCGTCAGCAAGAAATGGTGAAGGCAGTTGATGGCGTTAGTTTTACCGCAAGCGATGGTGCGATTACTGGCTTGTTAGGTGCTAACGGTGCCGGCAAAACGACAACTCTGCGTATGGTAGCGTCGCTGCTGGAATCTGATCGTGGCGAGATTACAGTTGACGGTATTAAGGTCAGAGCCGGTCAGCAAGGCACACAATCCAATATGGGTATATTGTCCGATGCGCGTGGACTGTATCCACGGTTAACCGCACGTGAAAATATTTATTACTACGGCACCTTGCATGGCATGTCGCGCAGTTTGATTGAACAACGTACTGATCAGCTTGCTCATTGGCTGGAGATGACAGCATTACTGGATAGGCGTACTGATGGATTTAGTCAGGGCGAGAGAATGAAAACTGCTCTAGCGCGGGCTTTAATTCACAACCCTAAAAATATTATTCTGGACGAACCGACCAATGGTCTGGACGTGGTTGCTACCCGTGCACTGCGTGATTTTTTACGTTGGCTAAGGTCGCCGGAAGGTGGCGGTAAGTGCATCATTTTTTCTACTCATATCATGCAAGAAGTTGAGCGTTTGTGCGATCAGGTGGTAATCGTTGCGCAAGGGCGCAATGTGGCGAAAGGCACGGTGGCGGAACTGTTACAGCAAGCGGAGGAGCCGAATTTTGAAGATGCCTTTGTTAAGTTAGCATTTTTAAATCGCGAGACCAATCCAGCGATTAGTTCAGCAACTAAGCCAGCGATTAATTCAGAAATTAATTCAGAAATTAATTCAACAATAGCGACGGAGAGGACATACTGATGAAAGCCATGCTCGCTATTTTTCGTAAAGAAATGATGGATGCTATGCGCGATCGCCGTGCCTTGCTCATCGTTATTTTTAGCTCGCTATTTTTAGTGCCGATGCTGCTGGTCATTATGTCCGAGGTCTTGTCGCAAGTGGAGTCGCAAGAAGAGAAAAGATCGGTGCTGGTAGTCGGTATCAACAACGCGCCCAGCTTAGAAAATTTCATTTTGCGGCAAGGTTATAAAGTCAAGCCTGCGCCGGCAGATTATGTCGCCAAATCCCGCAGTAAAGAATTGGATCAGCCGGTGTTATTAGTCCCGGATGGTTTCGATGAAAAGCTGGCAGCGGGCCAAAAAGTGACTTTAGAAATCGCCTACGACACATCTAATAAGCAAGCCGAATTTGGTTTGCGTCCGCTGAAAAGAATCTTGGATGCGTACGCCCAGGAAGGTGCGGTGATGAGCTTAATGATGCGCGGTGTATCGCCAGAAATACTGCAATTGATTGAAGTCAAAGAGCGTTATTTAAGTCGCCCCGAAGAGCGTAAAGATAGCATCACCAGTATGTTGCCGATGGCAATGTTAATGGCAATTCTGATGGGCGGCATGTACGCCGCGATTGACGCCACCGCTGGCGAGCGCGAGCGTGGATCGCTGGAGCCCTTGATGATGAATCCGGTCTCTGGCTGGCAATTGGCGGTCGGCAAATGGGGCGCAGTGGCGACGGTCAGCATGTTAGTTGTGGTGCTCACGGTCTTGAGTTTTTTTCCGTCGCAATGGCTGATCCGCAACGAGACCTTGCGGGCTTTGTTCCAGTTTGGGATCAAAGATGCACTAGGATTCTTACTGGTCTTGTTGCCCTTAGCCGCCAGCCTCGCCGCAGTACAGGTGGCGATTGCGCTAGATTGTAAAAGCTATAAAGAAGCCCAAGTCCGTAATCAGATGTTTATTCTTGTGGTGAACATGGTACCGATGATGATGTTATTCTCAACCGGCCCCGAACCGACCTGGTTCCGCTGGGTTCCGGTACTGGCACAAAACCAGATGATGAATAAAGTCTTAAAAGGTGAGGCCTTGAGCACGGTCGTGACCATGATCGCACTCGGGGTTTGTGTTGCCTTGACCATCGCCAGCTTGTCGTATGTAGCGCAGAAAATGCGGCGTGTGGTGATGGCTTAGGGCTGTAGTTTAGATTAATTCAATATACTCCCCCATTAATTTCAATAAAATGGCTTATTGTCCAATGATTATATGGATAATAAATAATACATACGGGGAGTATTTATTACTGGCAGAAAAAATCTGCTGTCGCGTTGCGCTTAAATCAGGGCAGTTTTATTCTTTTAAATTGCCCATCTCATCTGCGTTTATGGAGTAATCGCGGACTAACGGAAAAGCTGGATTTGATTAACCCAACCGGCGATGTCTTACCAAAACCTGCTCTGCACTCTTAAAATAATCGGCTAATTTTTCCACCATAAATACCGAGCGATGCTGGCCCCCGGTGCAACCAATTGCCACTGTCAGATAGCTGCGGTTATCGTGTTTAAACGAGGGTAGCCATTTTTCTACAAACTGTCGTATGTCCTCATACAAATCATGCACGACTGCCTGGCCATTTAAGTAGTTGATGACGGGAAGATCGCGACCGCTTAATGCGCGCAGATCCATATCGTAATAAGGATTGGGCAGCATGCGCACATCAAACACAAAATCAGCATCTAATGGCACGCCCACTTTGAACGCAAACGACTCAAACATCAGCACCAGGGGCGCATGTTCTATTTGGACTACATGCTTAACCCATTCGCGCAGCTTATTAGCGCTGAGATTAGAGGTGTCAATAACATGTGCGAGAAACTGAACTGTTGCCAGGATTTCGCGCTCTTCCTGAATACATTCCATCAGACTAAGGCGATCACCTAAAGCAGGATCTTTTTGCAAACGATGGGAAAGAGGATGGGTGCGCCGAGTTTCAGAAAATCTTGCTACCAGTGATTCGGTGCTGGCAGTTAAAAACAGGATTTTGACTATGTGACCTTCACTACGCAATTTTTGAACCGTATCCGGTAAACTGGTTAGCAGATGGGCACTGCGCGAATCAATCGCCATCGCTGCTGATTGTATGCCTTCGCTAATCAGGGTGCTGACTAACTCTGGTAACAAGCTGGGTGGTAGATTATCGACACAATAGAACCCCGCATCTTCTACAACATTGAGCGCAACTGATTTGCCAGAGCCAGAAATACCAGAGATAAGTATGATGTGCATGATGGTCAGATTGGTGGGGAAATCAATGTCTGTATTTTGACACTGATTTCAAATGTTATCTGACATTTAACTACATCTTGTCCCGGGGATGTACTGTGTTCGCACTGAACTTATGTCGAGCTGATGTCGAACATTGTGGTTTGTTAAGATTGATTCGAATCTTCATTCATGGCACGACGCTGTCGCTCCATAAAATCTTCTAATGTATTGATACCGCGTAATTGCAGTATGGTGTTACGTACCGCCGCTTCCAGTAGTACCGCAATGTTTCGCCCAGCAGCGACCGGGATAACGACTTTGCGGATGGGCAATCCTAAGACTTCCTGGCTAGGAGAATCAATCGGCAGACGTTCGTAATTTTCTTCCAGCGTACTGCGTTTGACCAGATGCACAATCAGCTTAAGGCGCATCTTGCGACGCACGGCGGTTTCACCAAAAATTGCTTTGATATCGAGCAGACCAAGGCCACGTACTTCCAGTAAATTTTGTAATAATTCCGGACAGCGACCTTCTATCATATTGGGAGCGATACGCGAAAATTCCACCGCATCATCTGCCACCAGTCCATGACTGCGGGAGATCAGCTCCAGCCCCAATTCGCTTTTCCCCAAGCCAGATTCGCCTGTGATTAATACGCCAACA
>JANXTO010000292.1 GCA_025352365.1 Undibacterium sp.
GGGCTTGCCATGTGTTAAACGAAATCATTGCGGTTTCTCTATGTAAAAGTTAGAGATAAAAAAGCGTTTTTGCTTTTAAAAATAGTAGAGTTAACTTAGCGTCTGTCGCGCCTCAAACTAAAATAATTTTTATCATCTTTAACAACGTTTTTTCATTCGTTATTAGAGGCAGCATCATACTCAATTTCAGTGAGATAAAAGATCTGAATTTATGGCATTCATATGATATGCCATAACAAAGATATTTCGAAATGTTTCAAAGACTTTGGGTGAAATTTATGTGAAATTACGTTACTAATATGTATTAATGATGACAGGGTGTTTAGTTCATTGCTAGGCACTGATATAGCTGAAATAGTTTCGATTAAATATTATATGAACCAAATTTTTAGACTTAGATTGAAACCGTGAATCAAGTCTGAATATTTATTCAGACTTGATTAATTACACCTGCTTAAGTAGATATTTTGTTACTGCCTGATATCAGTTAAAAATGGATTACAGCATCCACTGCAAACATTGTTTGACTGAATTTACCACCACCTGCTGTTGCGGTTGGATTGTCGTATGCATCAATATCTGTAGCGCGCTCATAGCGAATTTCTGGACGAATTGTGATTGCTTTGCCCAACCAGTGCTGCCAGCCGAGACCTAATTCATAGTAACGAGTTTTGAAGCCTGTACGTTGTCCAGTAGTGTCATCAAAAACGTCAGTACGGAAGGTAATAGAATCGCGTGGGGTAGCTTGGTAGCCAATGTAGTTCACAAATGCCCACTCATGCGATTTGCAAGTCGGCCCGTCATTCGGACCACATTGCGCACCTGATGGCGCACCATAATTTAAATTGCCATAGCGTGCAGCTAACAACGCTGGCCCTGCACCAGTGACGTCATTTACGTTTGGTGTATTGTTCTGATACATTTTCCAGTACTCACTGGACATATGCCATTTGTCATCGAACTTGTGATACCAGGTAAGCACTTCATGCTGAACGTTATTCCAGCCGAATTTACCGTTGTTTCCTAAAATCGGATGCGCACCATTTAAACATGCATACACATTGTCGTTGGCAGAATCAGATGTCCATCCTAGGCATGCAGCAGGTGTCACTTGACGCTCTGATTTATTCCAAACAGAGACGTCGTTGCCCGCAGAGATTTCACCTTGAATAGTCCAATTTTTATTCAGTTTGATCGTCGCAACGATACCTTGTTGTGTGTATGGATCAAATGTGTAAAGCAAGGAGTGAGTGTATGTGTAATTGTTTGGAGCAAGTTGCGCTTCGATATCTGGGATCGAAATATAACGACCAAATCGAACGTTCATTCCCTCCGCAACAAATGGGGTGTACCACTCGCCATACATCATTACCGGATCAAAACCGTATTTTTTGCCTTTGTCCGTATATTGATCGCTAAATAAACCTTTTGAGAAAGTGTATTTGTAATCAGTACCAAACAAGCCAGTAACGCGGAAACCCCAATCGTTATGGTCTTTTTGAACTACATCAGGTACTCGTTCAAAATAAATAGCTGCTTGATTTAATTGAACGGTATTTGGCTCATAAGAATAAGCCGCAGGGTAGTTACCACCGGTGCCAGTTTTGAAATTAAATTTCGATTTTGATGTGCTTACATTCATACTTGGATTGATCCAGCCATACACCGTTACGCGTGAATCTTTCCAGGCTTTTCCATTTGGGCCGCAATAAATTGTGTCCATCAGCGCGCCATAGTATTGATTATCGTACCCAATTGTTTCGGTCCCACCAATTGGCCAAGTCGCGAACGGATAAGGTGGGCTCGATAATGGTGGAGCTTGGACATCCTTGCGCCAGCTAGGTGCTGCGTCTGCAGGATCGCCATTCCATTTCATGTAATCGCCGTAGGTGTCACTAAATCTGTCTGTAAAACTTTTCGAGGCAGAATTTTCTGGGCAACCTTCTGCAGCACCGCTCTGTGCTAACGCAATATTGTTGAAGGCTAATGCACTAGCCGCAACGATTGCGAATGACAACAATTTTTGCATTTTATTTTCCCTGGAGTTATAAATTTTAATGTGACAACGATGAGTTGTTACATCAGTTTAAAAATCAGTAATTGACCAATTTAATGGGCTAATTCACTCATCAAAAAAATTTGAAAAGTAAAAATAGATGCCATTTCAGTTCGTCCTGAATGACAAGCAGGTTACTAGGATCAATGTAAAAAAATTGCAAAAAGGCGGTCGACGCTTGTAAATTTTATGTAAACAAAGTCGAATAAGATGAAACTCGAAGAGATTTTTTAAGATTTTTAAGGTGTTTTTTAAAATTTAATAAATAAATTTTTATAAAAAATTTATGAGGAATTTAGTTTTATTTTCAAATTTTTTACGTAAGTTTTGCTATCGTTTCGCGATTCAATTGGCATAGAAATAAATGAGAAAAATTTTCAAATAAGAGAGTTTTTCGAATGGAATTTTCAAAATTACTATTTCTTCGTATCCATTTGAAATCGACACTTTTTAGTTCAACTTTTGAAAGTTATAAAATGAAACGTATTACTATCACTTTTTTCGCTATTGCCGCAGCTACTTTTGCTTTGATTTCAATTGCAGCAGAAGATCAGTTTTTGGTTCAGCAGGCTCATAAAAATCAATTGGCACATGAAGCGGAAAAAGCAAAATCTAGTAAAAAAATAACGCAAGAAAAGACATCAGATGCGTCGGCATCTGCATCCGAAAAAGATAAGGTTCTACCTAAAGTTGCGAAATAATGACCATAGTTGGTTAGTCTTTTTTTTGCGGTGCTTATTTCTTCAACATGTTTGGTAGCCTATGATTGGAAAATCTGTAGGCTTTTATAATTTCAAAGACGGTCAATCATTTTGTCTGTTCAGTGACACCAGATTCATTTAAATAACGTGCGCCAGTGCCACTCCGAGCCGCAATATCATTCGGGTTGTAAAGTGCGCAGGATTTGAGTGAGAGACAGCCACAGCCTATGCAAGAAGTGAGTTTGTCTCGCAGAGCAATCAAGGTATCAATACGCTGTTGGAGTGTCACCTGCCATGTAGATGACAGTTTTTCCCAATCTCGTTTTGTCGGTGTGCGTTGCCCGGGTAATGACATCAATGCTGATTTAATTTCGCTCAGGCTAAGACCTGCAGTTTGTGCGGCTCGAATAAAAGCGATGCGCCTCAAGACTTCTCTTGGAAACTGTCTTTGCTGCCCCGCATTGCGTGAACTGGTTATTAAACCTTGTTCTTCGTAATACCTCAACGCACTAGCTGCAAGCCCCGAACGTTTCGCCAGATCACCAATGCTAATAAGATTCTCGGTTGATTTTTTCACCGTGACTCCCTTTAGCTCAGCTGTTAATAAACTCATCGTATTTCACCAAAATTATCCTTGACTTCAAGTGTACTTGAACTTGTATGCTCATTTTTGTCAAAAAACTTAATAAGAATATTGCGATGCAAAAATGCGCAACAGAATCTGCCAGTGATAACTCTTCATTTGAGCTTTTAGATAAGTTGCTGGATGCTAGTGCTTATTTCGCTTTGGCGTCGAAAGGCACGACTAATCACTGTCCTATGGCGCTGATTGCACTGTCGAAGATGGGCGCCAGACCAGAACGCTTACAGCAGTTTTTTAGGATGTGGAAAAATACCTATGCGTTACCAATTAGAACCAGCCCATCTAAAGTGAATGGTGATAACTGGCTGCAGCAGCTTGGACAAATAGATAACTTCATACACTTGCGTGCTTATTTTATGGAGGCGATTTCCGCATGTGCTGCTGATGAGGTGATGATCGAAGTGTTAAGTCAAATTCCTTTTGCTCCTGCAACTGCGGCCTTCCATGCTCTGATCCGTCTATCGTATGGTTTAGACGCGCAGCATGTTGGCGAAATTGCCGCAGGACTTGCACATTTAGTGGTATCAAATCTGGACATCAAAATAAAGGTAAATCAGTCGCAGCTTTCTGCCACAGCAGAACAAGCATTAGCCCAACTGTCCTTATCGTATAAAGCAAATCCACATCTATACTCAAGTGATTCGATTGTCGGCAGCTTGAAAGCGGTGGTCGCCGATCTTCGCTTTGTTGATGGCTTCCAGCAGATCGAAAATCAGTCTCAGTTATTGAGTGAGATGACAAACTTAGCAATCGTCGCGTACTGGCAGAGTAAAAATTTTACTGTGCTACACATGGTCACGGCAATGCATGCTGCACGCATAGTATTTGACCGTTTGCCACAGAATTTAGTGGTCGTGTTATTGCCGCAATTGTGGATCGCTTTTTGTGCCGCCTACGTATCGGCAGGAGCTCCGCCTCTGCCATCACTCGTATCTGCTGAGAGAGTCGCAGAACTAAGAATCGATTCGTTGGACAGAGTATCGTCAGAACAAATTTGGGCAGATTTATTCTCCAAAGCGATTCAAAGTGATGACGATCATGTCATTAAACTGACTTACACTTGCTATGAGCAAAATCGGATTGATCCGTCGCCGTTATATATAGCGACGATAATGAGAATGCTGTCTAAAAATGATTGAGATATAAAAACTCTATTCGGTGATGCCGTAGTAACAAAGTTTTATATATTTTTCAAAAAAATTTTCTTTAAAAAGCATGCGCCTCGTGCAGGGTATCCAGTATTGTTGATTTGAGCGGATTTGTGACGATATGTCGTCTGTCCCTTGGTTGCGGCAGTTCTACATGAAATTCTGCCCGCAAGGGGCCAGGCTGCGTGTCCAGCATAAGGATGCGATCCGATATGATCAGTGCCTCGTCGATGTCATGCGTAACCATCAAGACGCTGAGTTTGTACTGCTGTACTAACGACATCAGCAAATTTTGTAGCTTAATGCGGGTAAAAGCATCGACGGCAGAAAAAGGCTCGTCTAGTAGCAGCACACGTGGTTGATTCAGCATTCCTCGTGCGATTGCGACTCGCTGAGCCTGGCCGCCGGACAAATGTTTGGGAAGCGCATTGGCATATTCTTCTAATCCTACTTCTTTCAATAATATGTTGACTCTGGGATGATCTTTTCCTTGCTTACCTAGACTAAACCCAATATTTTCTGCCACGCTTAGCCAAGGGAAAAGTCGGGGTTCCTGGAAAATAAAGCCGATGTCGCGGCTAGTGCCGGTCTGCTTTAGTCCATCTACAACAACTTGACCTTGGAACTGACGATCCAGTCCGGCAATGATGTTGAGCAAGGTACTTTTGCCACAGCCGCTGGCACCGATCAGACTTACACTTTCGCCTAAGCCAATATGCAGATGCAAATTGCTTAGGACTTTACGTGCGCCAAAACTTTTCTCTTTAATGTGGATGTCGATGTACGCTTGCATGGGAATATTTTGTGATGTGTATAGTCTCAGTTTTTGTTTAGGATTCAATATAGCTATCACGCCAGTTGAGTAAGCGTTGTTCGACAAGTCGCACCAGACTGTCACTAATTTTTCCTAACACTGCCAAGATCAATATCGCTGCTAAGACAATATCTGCCCGACTTGATTCTCGACCGTCACTTAAAAGATAGCCAAGACCGTGACTGGGTTCAATTAACTCCGCCGCCACCATAAACATCCACGCGAGGCTAAGGCCGTTACGTAATCCGGTCAAAATAGCAGGGGAGGCGGCGGGTAAATAGACACGTTGAATTTGCGCTGTTTTGCTTAATCCATACAGCTCAGCGACCTCAATCATTTTTCGATCCACTCCACGTAAGCCAGACACAACACCCATGTAGATTGGAAAGAAAGCACCAATCGTAATCAGGGCAATCTTGGGTGTCTCATCAATTCCCAGCCAGAGTAGAAGCAATGGTCCCCAGGCGAGTGAGGGAATAGCGCGCATCCCTTGTATGCTTGGGTCAATTAATTGACTGGCTCGGTTGGATAGTCCGACCAGACATCCCACTGGGATTGCTAACAAGGTACCTAGCAAAAAACCGATACCTACTCTGATTGTACTTGCCACCATATGTTGAGCTAAACCATGTTGACCTAACCAAAAAATCGTATTTAATACCTCGCTAGGTGCAGGCATCAGATTGGCGGGTAAATATCCAATACGAGATAAAAGCTCTAGCAATAAAATAGCTGTTGCAGGTAACAACAAGCCGATCGCAATTGGGTGCAGTCGCCGACGTCTGGTTGATTTATCTGATCTCTGATCGTTGGCCTCTGCTGTTGCACTAAGTCTCAGGTCAGATAGCTGCAAAGGTGGCGTAGGTGAAGTGGACATAATCTGACGTTTTTTTTGCTACTTTAATTTGTGATGAAGTTAGTTCATTAAGCTGGTTTCAATATCGAACTGGCAAAGCGGGTGTCTACCAAAGCGGTAACGACTTTGTTTAAATCTGTGCCCGGTTTGACCAGTGTTTCATCTAGCAAAATAGGCGACGCCGCTTGCAAGGCAAGGATGTGTTCGCTTGACGGCTGCGGATTGCTCAGATCGGTACGCAATTTGATCTGCAACAGGGCAACTTGCAGAGAGACTTTTGCTTCTTCAGACAAAATCCGGGCAGCCTCGGAGGGGTTGGCAATGATCCATTTTCTGGCACGCTCGTACGCCAAAATGACTTTAGTTACCGCGGCGGGTTGTGTCTGGATAAACTCTTCGCGCACGTTGAGGAAACCATAAGTGTTAAAGGCAACATTGCGATAAATAAGACGCGATCCAGACTCCAGCTCACTCGCCGCCATCATCGGATCTAGCCCAGCCCATGCATCGACTCGACCTTGTTCCAATGCCACGCGACCGTCTGCATGTTGCAATGGAATATGCTCAATTTCAGATCGTTTGATGCCAGCGACTTTTAACGCGCGCAGCAAAAAGAGGTAGGGATCTGTCCCCTTGGTTGCTGCAATTTTTTTACCTTTTAGATCCGACAGTTGTTTAATCGCTGAATCTTTACGTACGACTAACGCTGTCCATTCCGGACGAGAGAACACATACGGGACACGGATAGGATTGCCATTGGCTTTCGATAATAGTGCAGCCAGCCCTGCGCTCGATCCGATATCTATGCTTCCACTATTCAGATATTCTAGTGCCCGGTTACTACCTTGACTTAGTACCCATTTGACGCTGACACCATCTTTCTTGAAGTCGTCTTCGAGCCAGCCAAAACGTTTTAGCACCAGACTGCTGGGAGAGTAATAGGCGTAATCCAGTCGCAGTTCTTTCAGGGTATCAGCACTGCTGGCAATTAACGGCAATGCGCCCAAGGCGCCTAATGCAGTCGCGGCGGAATATTTGAGAAGGGTTCTGCGTTGCATTTGGATGACTCCGTTTAAAAATAAGTGATTACGATTTTGGATTTCTGACTATTCATATCGTTGCGATTCGATTACTGAATACTCAGTCCGTAGATTGGATTCTGATCTGGCGTCCAATATGATTTTCAGGCAGCCGATTCCCTGCACCAAATAACTGATCGCGTAGCGTGCCGCTGATATGGTGGTCACGATAGCGCCCGCGTTTTTGTAGCTCAGGTACGATGAAATCAACCACGTCGGCCATGCTGTCATGCGAGACGGCAAACGCCAGATTAAAACCATCTATCCCGGTTTCTTCTACCCAATCGATCAGTTGATCGGCGATTTGCTGTGGGCTACCGATCAATACCGGACCACGTCCGCCAAGGCCGATAAACTCTGCCGCTTCTCTTACTGTCCAGCGGCGTGTAGGGTCAGCCTGGCTAAAGGATGCTAACGCCGAACGACCAGCATCGTTTTCCATATATTCAATTGTGGCATCCGGGTCATATTTACTAAAATCCACACTAGTCCAGCCCGACAGCAACGCGAGTGCTGCGGTAATGTCGATATGACTGCGGTAGTCAGCATATTTGGCTTGGGCTTCTTCTTCGCTTGCGGCGGTGATGATCAATGCCTGGGCGTATATCAAAATATCGTCTGCATTGCGTCCGGCTGCTAGTGTGGCGGCGCGCAGATCTTGTACATAATGTTTGACTACCGCTTTGCTGGGTCCGCTGACGAAAACGCATTCGGCATGTTTGCCTGCAAAATTTTTACCGCGTCCCGATGTGCCAGCTTGGAATAACAAGGGAGTGCGTTGCGGTGATGGTTCGCACAAGTGGAAACCTGGCACCCGATAGTTTTCTCCATGATGACGAATCGCGTGAACCTTACTTGGGTCGGTAAATATACCGTTGACTTTATCGCGTACGACTGCATCGTCTTCCCAACTTTGCTCCCAAAGTTTGTACACGACTTCCATATATTCTTCTGCGATATCGTATCGTGCATCGTGACCAATCTGATGTTCTAATCCGAGATTTCGTGCTGCGCTGTCAAGATAGCCGGTGACAATATTCCACGCAATACGTCCTTTACTCAAATGATCCAGCGTTGAGATACGGCGAGCAAATGAGTATGGATGTTCATAGGTCAGTGCGCAAGTAACGCCAAAACCCAGGTGCTGAGTGGCATGCGCCATCAGCGGCACCAGTGCTAAGGGATCATTTAGCGGAACTTGCACACCACCGCGCAGTGCTGCGTCGGCATTTGATTGATAGACGTCATAGACACCAAGTACATCGGCTAAAAATAGTCCATCAAACAAGCCACGTTCTAGCAATTGCGCCAGACTGATCCAATGCTCTGGATCTGTGTAACGATGAGACTGATCGCGTGGATGTGTCCAGAGCCCGGGCGACTGATGCCCAACACTATTGATTTGAAATGCGTTAAACCGGATTTGCTTTGCCATGACTGATTATTTCGCACTCACAGTGACAGCCTGCTGACTTAAAGGATGTTGATTTAAGGCTTGTTGATTCAGTGCTTGCTGATAGTCTGTTTTAACAAAGCCAGCAAAGTGCTTGTTAGTTACCTCAAGAAATTCTCGTGAACGGTAGGCGTCCGCTAAATCCTGAGCCCATTTACTCCCTTTGTCAGCAGTGCGCACTGCGACCAGATTTTGGTAAGTCGCGGAAGTTTTTTCTAATGCGAGAGCCTCACTGATTTTTAGCCCTGAGGCAATCGCAAAGTTACCGTTGATGAAAGAGTAGTCTGTGTCATCCAGTGAGCGCGGTAGTTGCGCTGCTTCTAACGGAACCAGTTTGATCTTTTTGGTATAGGACGCGACATCTCTTTCTGAGACGCGTATTGGGTCATAGCCTACGCGCAATTTCAACCAGTTTAATTGTTCTAGCACGACCAGTGCTCGCGCTTGATTAGTTGGGTCATTTGGCAGCGCCACGGTTGCGCCATCTTTGACTTCATCCAGCGTTTTATGTTTTTTGCTGTAGATCGCAATCGGTGCAGTGGGTACTTTGATGACTTCAGTCAGTGCCAATTTATTTTCAGTCGAAAACTTGGTCAGATAAACGATATGCTGAAAAACATTCGCATCGAGTGAGCCTTGTGCCAGTGCGAAGTTAGGTTGGATGTAGTCATTAAATTCGACAATTTTTATCTGATATCCTTTTTTCTCCAGGATAGGCTTGATACCTAATTTGACTTGATCCGAGTAGGGCCCCGCAGTTGCGCCGATCACGATTTCTTTTTTTTCTTGTGCGAATGCGAGTGGACTAAATGCGGTCGCTACCGCGATAGTGGAGCTGATGGCAATACTAGCGAATAAGCGCAAACTAGAGCGACGGCGATTGGATGATGAGCGTGACATGGAAATTCCTCTTGATAAAAATTTTAGGGTCTTA
>JANXTO010000215.1 GCA_025352365.1 Undibacterium sp.
GACAAACCAAAGGTGAATAATAGTTCGGGAATATGCCCGTATTTATGTACTGAACGCAGACCATAACGCTCTACCAGTGCACCTAGAACGCCAACAAGCAAGGGAGCAACCAGCAGCGCAGGCCAAAAGCCAAGTTGAGAACTAATACCATAAGCAAAATAGGCGCCTATCATATAAAAACTGGCGTGGGCGAAATTGAGTACGCCCATCATACTGAAAATCAATGTCAATCCAGAGGACAGCATAAACAAGAGTAGTCCGTAACTAACCCCGTTCAGCAAGGTGATCAATGTAAATTCCACTGCAAAGATCCTTTTGGAAAAATTGGACGATCGTACTAATTAACAAAAAAAAGAGAGCGCACCAACGTGCAGCTCTCTTTATCTAATTAATTAGCCTGGACGCTTCATTTGGCATGACGAAGGTTGAGTGGCGACAAAGGCATCAATTTTCTGATTTGTCTTCCAGCCCATACCCGTATTTTCTTGATCAAACTTAACATCTTTGCCATTCACTTTGACCCAAGTTGCGATGTATAAAGGCTGCTGAATTTGATGATCCAACTTACGCATCACGGTGTCGCCATTCAAACTTTTTACTCTTGAACCTTCCATCGCAATAGCAACATCTTTTGGCTCTATCGATTTGGCATCTTTCACGGCTTTCGCCATATAAGAGAGGATCGTATAAGTCGCCATTGAATAGTAGTCGTCTTTGTACTTGGTTTTAAAACCTTCAACAATGTCTTTGCCAGCAAAGGTTTCATTATTGGCGTTCCAGTAGCCGACGTATTTCACTCTATCTACACCCGCTGTACCCATTGCAGTCGGCACACCTGTTGTTGCAGCATAGTAGGTGTAGAAGTTAGCTTTGAGATCTGCATCTTTAGCCGCTTTAATCAACAAAGCTAAATCGGCACCCCAGTTACCTGTGATGACGCTATCTGCGCCCGATGCTTTAATTTTTGCAATATACGGAGCGAAATCTTTGACTTGACCAATCGGATGTAAATCATCGCCAACGATCTGTACATCAGGGCGTTTGCGTGCCAGATATTCTTTCGCGGCGCGGGTAACTTGCTGACCGAAAGAGTAGTTCTGACCAATGATATAAACCTTCTTGATATTTTTATCCTGCGCCATATAGGTCGTCAAGGATTCCATTTTCATGTCTGAGTTGGAATCAAAGCGGAAATGCCAGAAGCTGCATTTGCTATTGGTCATATCTGGATCAACAGCAGCGTGATTGAGGTAGACAATTTCTTTGCCAGGATTACGCTCATTATATTTATTGACAGCATCCTCTAACGCCAAACCGGCACCAGAACCATTACCTTGCGTGATATAACGGAAACCTTTATCGATCACAGTTTTGAGCACGCTTAATGATTCTTGTGGGCTGCTTTTATTATCAAAGCCAACCACTTCAAATTTATGCGGACCAGCCCAGCCTTCAGCATTGGCTTTATCTGCCACGTACTGAAACGAGTTAAGAATATTTTGCCCCACGGGTGCAAACGGACCAGACAGAGGATCGATGTAAGCGATTTTGATTGTGTCTGCCATCGTCAGTGGTGCGGACAATGCCAGGGCAACAGCTAACACCGGTGTACGTAATTGAAATTTCATTTGTCTCACTCCAATATTTTATTTGTGGATGTTGATAGAATTTTTAAAATCTTTTTTATTGTTGTCTGTACTTCTTTCTTGCTTTAGAACTTTTGAGTAAAAATGCCCTACTCAATCCTGCCTCCCTTTTAAATCAAGCCGTTGGTAATTTATAGTCTTTGAATTGATCTCTCAATTTATTTTTCAAGATCTTTCCTGTTGCCCCCAAAGGTAAGGCATCTATGAAAACAACGTCATCTGGCATCCACCATTTTGCAATTTTTCCTTCGTAAAAACTGAGCAGTTCTTGTTTTTCTATCTCTGCACCTGGTTTTTTTACGACCAGCAAAAGAGGACGTTCGTCCCACTTTGGATGAAAAATACCAATACATGCAGCTTGTAAAACGGCGGGATGAGACATTGCTACATTTTCCAGATCAATCGTGCCTATCCATTCACCGCCCGACTTAATCACATCTTTACTACGGTCTGTAATCTGCATATAACCATCAGCATCAATAGTTGCAACGTCACCTGTCGGGAACCAGCCATCCTCAAGAACATCACCACCTTCGTACTTATAATAACTGCTGATAATCCATGGACCTTTGACTAGCAAGTTACCATAGGTTTTGCCATCCCAAGGCAATTCTTTGCCTGCATCGTCCACAATCTTCATGTCAACGCCATAGATTACGTGGCCTTGTTTTTCCAAGATCGCTTGTTGTGCCTCATCGGACAATAAACTGTGCTTTGCCATCAAGGTACCAGTAGTACCTAATGGCGACATCTCAGTCATGCCCCATGCATGGACAACCTCCACCCCGTAGGTATGGCGTAAAGTTTTCATCATGGCTGGAGGGCATGCCGAACCACCAATGACAGTTCGTTTAAAACTAGAGAACTTCAAATTATTTTGTGCGACATACGTCAGCAAGCCCAGCCAGACCGTAGGTACGCCCGCAGAAAAGGTAACTTGCTCCTGCTCAAATAATTCGTATAAAGATTTGCCATCTAGGGCTGGGCCAGGGAAAACCAGTTTTGCTCCTGTCAGTGGGGCCGAATATGGCAAACCCCAGGCATTGACATGGAACATCGGCACCACAGGCAGCACGCAATCACGGCCAGAGACATTTAATCCGTCTGGCATTGCCGATGCATAAGAATGTAAGACAGTTGAACGGTGCGAATAGAGTGCGCCTTTGGGGTTACCCGTAGTACCAGACGTGTAGCACAAACTAGATGCGGAGTTTTCGTCAAATAAAGGCCAGACAAAATCATCTGAATTAGCGTCGATCAAATCTTCGTAACACATCAAATTAGGTACAGCACCATCTGTGGGTAAATGCTCGCGGCTGCACATCATGATGTAGCCTTTGATTGTCGGACAATGACTAGTAATGGCTTTGATGATAGGCAAAAAATTTATCTCGAAGAACAAATATTGATCTTCCGCATGATTCACTATGTAGCTGATCTGTTCTGGATGCAAACGAGGATTGATCGTGTGCAATACAGCACCGGAACCGGAAACCGCATAATAAGCTTCCAGATGACGATAACCGTTCCATGCTAATGTGGCAACTCTGTCACCAATGTTGACTTTCAATTGTTTAAGCGCATTGGCGAGCTTTTTGGCTCGACGATGACATTCTCGGTAGTTATAGCGATGGATATCGCCCTCTACACGCCTTGAGACTATTTCGCTGCTACCAAAATAACGATCTGCATGTTCAATCAAACTGGAAATAAGCAGAGGCTTACTCATCATTTGTCCCATCACCGGACTTTGTTGATACTGCGACATCTGTTCTCCCGAGGTAGTGCTAAGTTGTTCGAAGTTGTTCAAAGTTGTTATATAGCTGGCAAGCATGCAAGGTTTTGTTATTCGGTTCGCTTTTTTGTTTTATTTGCCGAATTAAATTCTTTCGCCCTGATTTTTGTACGACCGTACTAATTCGTCAATCCTTATTTATGTTGCAAGGCACCATGTTTTTTGAGGAATTTTTTATATTCTGAGAGCTTCATTAGAGTAAATCCTCGATTTCATCAAAATACCGATATTGCAATGCAACAGAGAGGTATTAAAAACCGCCAATTTGAGACATTTTTTAATCGGTTTTTGATGTATTTTTCTGTGACTGAATTTGCATATAAAAAAATTGCCGGCGACATTTCTGCCCCGGCAATCTATTTCAAATCATGGATCACATCATTTACGCCAAAGTTGCTCCAACGTTGCGCCAACATTGGCTCAAGTTACTGACAATATTTGCTCCGCAGGCAAATAGCACTTGCACAACGATTAAGTCGTTTTTTTACGTCCCTTACCAATAGTTTGCGTTTCTCCAGATTCCAGCAGAAAACCTGCGGCTGCATCGCGACCCAAGACTTTGACCAGATACGGCATGACTTCTCTCAGCGTGGCTTCCAGTGTCCATGGCGGGTTAATAATAAACATCCCGCTACTATGCAAACCAAAACCGTCTGGCGTGGGTCCGCTAATCGACAAAGTCACATTGAGCCAGCCATTGGCTTGCAAACGCTTCAATCTTTCAGGTAATTGCTTAGAATCTTGACGATTCAGCACTGGGTACCAGACAGCAAACGTACCGGTAGGGAAACGTTTTAAACCATCTTCCACCGTATCTTTGACGCGGCGGTAGTCATCTTTTACTTCATACGGAGGGTCAATTAAAACCAGACCACGGCGTGATGGTGGCGGCAACAAAGCCTTTACACCCTCAAAGCCGTCACCAGCGGCAATGATGACACGCTTGCCTCTGGTGGTCGGTCTGTGTCCCTGCGCAGCCAGATGCGCATCGAGCTTACGGAAGTTCTCGCTCAGGATTTTAATCTCGCTAGGATGTAGCTCGAATAAACGTAGACGATCTTGTTCACGTAAGATTTTGTCGGCACAATAAGGCGAGCCGGGGTAGTAGCGCATCTTGCCGCTTGGATTTAGCTCTTTAACCAGGTCAACATATTCAGCTAGGCTAGGCGGCAAGTCTTTGCGATCCCACAGCGGGGCAATGCCGGTTTCAAATTCAGCATTTTTTGTTGCATAACCAGCATCCAGCGAATACAAACCAGCACCAGCATGCGTGTCTATGTAGGTGTAGGCCGTATCTTTCTGACCTAAATAATTCAGTAATTGAATGGTGACGAAATGCTTGAGAACGTCTGCGTGGTTGCCTGCATGGAAGCCGTGGCGATAGCTCAGCATAATGAGTGATTCCTATAAAAAGTGATGGCTTGTCTTCCGTTGAGAAAGCAAGCCATTGAGGTTCGATGCTGGATTTTACTCTTTTTAAGCCCAGACAGGCTCAAAACGGCTTAAAACAGATGGAAGTTCAGTCTCAGCTAATCCGCTTCCCCATGATGATCAAATCACGTTCAATGCCATCCAAGTTAGCAACACGGGGCATATTTGCCCAAATCTCAAAGTTAAACTTGGCAAACAAATTCATGCTGGGTGTGTTGTGACCGAATATAAATCCCAGCAGAGTGTGTACTGCGATTTGCGGAGCATAGGCAATCGCCTGATTCAGAAAATATCGCCCCAAGCCTTTACCGCGTGCGTCCTCATGTAAATAAATGGAAAGCTCTGCTGTGCCGGAATACGCGGGCCGTCCATAAAAATTAGAAAATGACAGCCAGCCTAAAATTTTTCCATTGTCTTCAATCACCCACAGCGGACGTTTGTCTGGCGTATGCTCGTTGAACCAGGCGTGTCGGGATTCAACCGATATTGGGTCAGTATCGGCAGTGACCTGACGGGAGGCAACAGTAGAGTTATAGATAGCGACAATCGCTGGCAGATCAGCGAAGCTTGCCAGGCGATGGGAGGGAACAAATCCAGACATAATTATCGATACAAGAAGAAATTTGGGACGCTTGGATTAAGGCACTCTAACCAAAGGGTTTAAGGCAAAGCACTTGAGTTAAAAAGTAAGGACTACAGGGTATGAGTTGCGCGTGATGAGCGAATCGCAGCACCTAATAACTCTTCCACCCTTAAACGGATACGTGTACCACTTTCATCATCGGGAAAGTGGACGCCGATACCTTGTGACTTGTTATTGCCAGCACCTGCCGGGGTGATCCAGGCTACTTTGCCAGCGATAGGATATTTATTTGGGTCATCTAATAAAGTCAAAATCAGATAAATCTCTTCGCCCAAGCGATAAGATTTATTGGTTGGTACAAAGATACCGCCATTTTTTAGGAATGGCATATAGGCAGAGTACAGCGCTGCCTTCTCTTTAATTGCCAATGACAACACGGAAGGACGCGCCGGTGTTGGCATGTTCAAAGGAATACCAGGATCGGCGGGCAAGTCGGCCATAAACAAGCTTTCAGTGAAATAGTGAAGAATAATCCAACAGCATATCTTCAATAAAGAGTTTGGCAGATAAAGGATGACTGGCAATCGCCTGACGCTCGTTAGTGCTCTTAATCACATTTAAT
Source organism: Undibacterium sp. (assembly GCA_025352365.1). Classification (GTDB taxonomy): domain Bacteria; phylum Pseudomonadota; class Gammaproteobacteria; order Burkholderiales; family Burkholderiaceae_D; genus Undibacterium. The sequence goes on from JANXTO010000215.1 coordinate 6,078, forward strand.
AAAGCATGGACGTCAACACGTTGGGCAAGCGCCGCTAACTCTTTTTGATATCGAGGATGATACCGGATTCTTCCTGTTTGTTTATAAGAAAAAATATCATACAACCAACGCTGCAACCAGGCGACCGTATTCGGCACACTAAGTTTTTGTATTTTTTCCGCAATTTTCAAGCTGGAATCAACACCCGGTTTACTTAACTGACGCAAAAATTCGTCTAACTCCGCTCTGTCTTCCGACTGCGACATCATTAAGGCAGATAAGGGCGCGCCACCTTGCTGCGCCAGCCAGGTCTCTGCATCGCCTAACTGTTGGGTTTTCAACCAATCCAAAGATTGCTGCTTGTCTGGCAAACCCATTCCAAATTTGTGACAGCGCGACAAAATCGTCGGCAACAATTTATCCAGACTGTTCGAAACCAAAATAAATACCGTATTGGGATTCGGCTCTTCCAATGATTTAAGCAAGGCATTGGCAGCCGGGATATTCAAGGCTTCGGCCGGATACAACACGATCACACGTCGTCCCTGACGATGGGTAGAAATGTTCATGAAATCGCCCAATGCACGCACCTGATTAATGACGATTTCTTTTGATGGTGCTTTGCTAGATTTTGCTTTTTTCTCAGGCTCAGGAGCATCGCCCTCGCTGGCGGTGCCCTCTTCCTCATCCAGTAACTCGGGCCTGACCCGACGGTAGTCCGGATGACTGTACTGCCCAAACCAGCCGCAAGATAAGCAAGTACCGCAAGCATGGCCGTCTGCGGAGGGTGCTTCACACAATAAGGACTGCGCCAGATGTTCGGCAAAAACAGTTTTGCCGATGCCTTCAGGACCGTATAGCAAAATCGCATGAGGCATACGCTGCCGTAGCAAATTCAATTGCTGCCAGGCGTCTTGTTGCCAGATAAAAAGTGGATGCGTCATACCTGCGTCTGCTGATTTGAATGCGACTTAAATGAATATGGTTCAGGTTCACTACACAAGCGCTCAATCAAGGTATCAAGATACGCACGGATGTCAGGAATCGGACGGGTCGAATCGATGATCTGAAAACGTTCTGAAAACTCAGCGGCGCGGCGCAAATATTCAGCGCGGGTATCTGCAAAAAATTCTGCTTTTTCCTGCTCAAACTTATCCAGATCGCGGCTTGCATCCAGACGGGCACGTGCTACTTCTAAAGGCACATCAAACAAAAATGTCATGTCAGGCTGCAAGTCAGGATGTACCCATTGTTCCAGCGAATTCAGTTTTTCAAGCGCTAATTTACGTCCACCACCTTGGTAAGCAAAACTCGCATCGGTAAAGCGATCAGAAATAACCCAGTCACCGCGAGCTAAGGCTGGCTCTATTACTTGAGCGATATGTTCTCTGCGTACGGCGAACATGAGTAAGGCTTCCGTTTCTAAATGCATTTTTTCCTGCAAAAGCAGATCACGTAATTTTTCGCCTAATACCGTACCACCGGGTTCACGGGAAGACACGACCTTAATCCCATGCTGCTGCAACTGCGCTGCTACATAGGCAATATGGGTGGATTTACCGGCGCCATCAATACCTTCAAAAGTAATGAACTTGCCTCTTGTTGCTGCACTTGTTTTGCTTGCTATCGACATACAAATCAATTCTTTAATCAGTTCTTGCTATAGTTTTTGGTAATTCAATTTGGTTTACTTCAATCTTGATCTAGCGCTGATATTTATTAACGGCACGATTGTGCTCACTCAAATCATCAGAAAATTGGCTAGTACCATCACCTCTGGCGACAAAATATAAAGCACCACTTTTGGCGGGAGTAAACGCCGCTGTCAATGAGGCGATTCCGGGCAATGCGATCGGCGTTGGCGGCAAACCAGTGCGAGTATAGGTGTTAAACGGTGTATCGGTGAGCAAATCGTTTTTTCTGATTTTGCCTTGATATTTATCCCCCATTCCATAAATCACCGTCGGATCTGTTTGCAAAAGCATGCCTAACTTGAGACGATTAACAAATACCGCAGCGATCATAGTTCGCTCAGATTTTTGGCCGGTTTCTTTTTCGATGATAGATGCCATGATCAAGGCTTCATAAGCTGTTTTATACGGCAGCATTGTGCTCTTTGCTGCCCATGCCTCGTTGAGTTTTTTAATCATCACGCTATGTGCTTGCTGATAAATTTGCAGATCGCTAGACCCTTTGGCAAACAAATAGGTATCAGGGAAAAATAAACCTTCCGGTAATACATAATTAGGATCGATTTTTTTCATCAGGTCGCGATCGGACATACCAGCAGTATCATGCTTTAAGTCAGCATTAGTATCGACTACTTTACGCATCTGCTGAAAAGTCCAGCCCTCAATAATCGCTAATGCACCAAATGAAAAATCACCGCTGACGATTTTGTTCAATAGGTCTAACGGCGTTTTATTAGATTCCAATTCGAAAGAACCTGCTTTTAATTTATTCGCCTTGCCGGTAGCACGTGCTAGTACTTCGAACAATATAGGATTAACAGGAACACCCGCTGCGTAGATTTGCCGGGCAGAACTGCGAACACTGCTACCGGCTTTGATGCTGAAATAAATTGGCTTATCTACCGATGTGCCGCTACTTATTTCTGGAATGAATATAGGTTGCGTTGCCCAATAAGCAAAACCACCGCAAGCAGCGCCACCAAGCAAAATAATGAGAACGAAAAGTTTTTTTATAAACGCCATACCAAAAATTGTGACCTGATCAAAAATGTTGAGTTAAAAGCTTAAATTATTAAAAACTTGGAATTAAAAGCTGCGCATTAAAAACTGAAAACTAAAAGCAATGAGAACGAAAAGCGATTACAAACGTATTTTTGCGGACAGCACTATAATCCGCAGGAGATAGAACATTTGAGGTAGCACCATAGTAAGTAACACGTATTTTAAACCGAGACTCCATGAATACAGAAACAATGACTAGCTGGCAGGATTTTTTAGCGCAACACGGCGCCCATATCATTGATCAAAAGGTGCAAGGCTTTGCGACTGCTACAGAAGCGCACTGTTTGACCGGCTCTAATGGCACAGCAGGCTTTATTTCTGCATTGACCGATCAAGCATTGCTATTAGCGACGGGCGAAGATGCTGCCAGTTTTTTACATAATCAATTGAGCAATGATGTAGAAAAACTGGGACAAGATAATGCCAAATTAGCCTGCTACTGCACGCCAAAAGGTCGCATGATAGCCAGCTTCGTTTACTGGAAAACTACCGATGGTATCGTCTTGCAATTGCATGATTCGATCAAAACAGCCATCCATAAACGATTGCAAATGTTCATTTTGCGGGCGAAAGCTAAACTAAGCGATATCAGTAATGAGCAAGTTTTGCTAGGTCTTGGCGGCCAGGCAGCAGAAGCGGCGTTAACAACTTGGTTTCCCTCATTGCCACAACAAATCTACGGCAAAGTTGATACTGCCTTTGGCACCTTGATCCGCGTCGCAGATGCACATCAGATACCTCGTTACCAGTGGATCGCCACGAATGCTATAGCACAACAACTCTGGCCGCAATTAAGCAAACAACTGCAACCTGTAGATACAAGCGTTTGGCATCTGACCAATATCCAAGCAGGTGTCGCGCAGATTATCGATAAAACTCAAGAAAAATTTGTACCGCAGATGGTCAATTTTGAATTGATTGGTGGGGTCAACTTTAAAAAGGGCTGCTATCCAGGTCAGGAAATCGTCGCTCGCAGCCAATATTTGGGCAAACTCAAACGCCGGATGGCAATCGCCCGCATCGCGCATGAGACCAGCAATCCTATTTTGGCGGGTAGCGAAGTGTTTGCTGCAACGGAGGGCTATCAGCCTTGTGGCATGATCGTCAACGCCGAGACGGAAGATGCGCAGCACAGCCTTTGTCTGGTTGAAATGAAGGTAGCGGATCAGGAGAATGGCGATATTCATCTGGGATCGGCGACTGGCGAGCAATTGCTATTTCTGCCACTGCCTTATGCCGTGGTTGACATCACTGCATAGTTAAATCCGCCTGACATGAAGAATACAACTACCCGAGAACTACAATATACTCACCCCATGTATAAAGATAGAGTACTCTAATGCCTAATGATTGCTTGGACAATTAATTAAATTAGTTAGATACTCCCCCAATTAATACATTTATCGGCTTTTTCAGACAATTTCAAAGCGACGAATAAAATCTACTATGGACTGCTTTATTTATTACAAAACACCGGTCGAACATCAAGATCAGGTTTTAAAACAAGTACAAGCGATGCAAGATATTCTCCGCCGTGACACCGGCATTAGATCAGGCCTGCAGCGTCGACCCGAAGTCAGTGGTGGCATGCAGACCTGGATGGAAATTTATCAACAAGTCCCGGAGAATTTTATCGCCTGCATCACCCTGGCGATACAACAAACCCGCTTGCTAGCTTTGATTCATGGTGAGCGACATCCTGAATTTTTTATGGAGATCATTCCATGTGTCTGATCGTCTTTGCCTGGAAATTATTACCGCATACGCCTCTCATCGTCGCCAGCAACCGGGATGAATTTTATGACCGTCCAGCAGCACCGGCAATCTGGTGGGAAGCTGCACCCCATGTATTTGGTGGACGTGATTTACAGTCCGGCGGCACCTGGATGGGTGTCGCCAATCAAGAAGATCAGAATGCTGCAGCGAAAAAATTTGCCGCTATTACCAATGTACGGGCGCCCTCAGAAAAGCGCACTGACGCACCCTCTCGCGGCACACTGGTATCCAATTATCTGACGGGCACGCTATCTGCCAAAGACTATATCGTCAGCATCAAAGACAAGGTAGAGGACTACAACGGTTTTAATTTATTGGTTGGAGATGAAGATGATTTGATCTGGTTCTCAAATCGCAAACAAGACGATCCACGTAACGGTCAACCGCTGCCGCCGGGCATTTATGGCATTTCAAACGCAGCACTTGATACACCTTGGCCCAAAGTCGTCAAAACCAAAGCGGAGTTTGCCAGCCTGCTGTGTCAGCGTGCGCCGGAAGAAGCTTATTTTGAAATGCTATCAAACACCACACCAGCACCCGACTGCCGCTTGCCAGATACAGGGGTCAGCTTTGAGATGGAACGTCTG
>JANXTO010000326.1 GCA_025352365.1 Undibacterium sp.
GCGAAAATACCAGAGACGAGTTGCTTGCCGTCGGCATCTTTCAAGCCTTCCAGCGTTTCTTTGATCGACTTAGGCTGGCCAGGCAAATTCAGAATCAGCGCGGCATGCTCTGCCGACTCTCGTATGACTGCAACCTGACGCGATAAAATTGCTGTTGGCACAAATTGCAGACTGATCTGTCGCATTTGCTCGCCAAAACCCGGCATTTCTTTTGTGGCGACGGCCAAAGTCGCTTCTGGAGTGACATCGCGTCGTGAGGGACCAGTTCCGCCTGTAGTGATGACCAGATGGCATTGCTCCTGATCGACTAGCTCAATCAAGGCCTGCTCAATGGCAGCACGTTCATCTGGGATTAAGCGAGTTTCCATACTCCATGAGCTACTCAGCGCGCTATCAAACCAGTCTTGCAAAGCAGGTAAGCCTTGATCTTGATAAATACCAGCAGAAGCGCGGTCAGAAATAGAAACCAGACCAATTTTTAGATGGTCTGGTTTTTTATCTTTTACTTCCGTATTTTTTACTTCAGTGGCTGATTTAGTCGTCATGTTGCTCATGTTTAGCATCATCAACATCATCATCGAAGTCATCTTCGTCATCAGATTCCGCATCAGCTAAATCGCCAGCAGCTTTTTTCTGCGCAGCACGTTGAGCGACCTGGATATCTTTCAGAATCTGAAAAATTTCACGATATGCTTTTGGCGGCTTGTTTTCTGCCTGTTCTTTACGCGCATTGCGGATCAGATTACGCAGGTGTTGCACGTCGAGTTCTGGATTTTGCTCCAGCAGTTCAGTCAAAGCTTTATCGTCGGTCAGCAATTTATCGCGTCTGCGTTCCAGCGCATGCATGGCGGCGGTGTCGGATTTGGACTTGCCTTTCCAGCTATCGATGGTCTTTTGGATGAGAGCAATTTCTTCTTCATCCAGAGTGCGCATTTTTTTGCCGACAAATTGCAATTGACGACGGCGACCCTCGTGATCTTTGATGGTCTGACACATTAAAATCGCGTCGCGCACGTCTTCCGGCATCGGGACGCGTTTAACACGGTCTCGTGGCTGATCGATCAGTTCTTGCCCTAATTTTTGCAGGGCGTCACTCTCGCGTTTGAGTTGCGATTTGGAGGGGCGCTCGTATTCTTGCTCGAATTCGTTGGACTTGAAGCCACAGGAGCCTCGGTTGGGATTTGGCATAATTGATTCGCCTTTATTCTATAAACTTAATGAAACGGCTGCTATGATACATTGTTTATCGATGACTCCAAAGAAACCTAGCCTATGAGCAAGCCTGTTTTTACCCATACTCAAGATCAATTGAAGCAAATCGCAGAGGATGTCTTACGTTTTGCGCGTGAAAAAGGCGCGTCTGACGCTGCTGTTGAAATTAGCGAAGGTGGTGGTTTATCCATCAGTGTACGTAAGGCCAAGATAGAAACCATAGAGCAAAACCGCGATAAAGGCATAGGCGTTACCGTCTACATCGGCCAAAAGCGGGGCAATGCCAGCACGTCCGATTTTTCCAGCGCCTCGTTGCAGGCAACTGTCGATGCCGCCTATAACATCGCCCGTTTTACGGCGGAAGACGATTGCGCTGGCTTGCCAGAAGCGGATTTGTTAGAAATGCATCCGCAAGATTTAAAACTTTGCTACCCATGGCTGATCACAGCAGAAGAGGCGATTGATCTTGCCATCCGCACAGAAGCGGCGGCTGTGGCCGTCGATAAACGGATTACCAATAGCGAAGGTGCTGGCATCCACGCCCAGCAATCGCATTTTATCGCGGCTAATTCACGTGGCTTTATCGGCGGTTATCCCTTCTCTCGTCACACGATTTCAGTAGCGCCAATTGCGGGTAAAGGCGCCCGTATGCAGCGCGATTATTGGTATTCATCGCAGCGCAACGCAAAAAAATTAGCCTCGCCAGAAGTTATAGGTCGTTATGCCGCTGAACGTGCGTTGGCACGTTTGAACGCACGCAAATTAGATACCCGTAAGTGCCCGGTATTGTTTGAAGCACCATTAGCAGCAGGATTGCTGGGATCGTTTGTGCAAGCGGTTTCTGGTGGTGCTTTATATCGCAAATCCAGTTTTTTGCTAGATAGTTTAGGGACGAAAATTTTTCCATCCCACATCGAAATTCTGGAAGATCCTCATGTCATTGGTGCAGTAGGCTCGTCCCCATTTGATGACGAGGGTGTCAAGACACAGCGTCGTGATGTGGTTAAAAACGGCGTGTTGCAAGGCTATTTCCTGTCTTGCTATTCCGCCCGGAAAATGAAGATGAAAACTACCGGTAATGCGGGTGGATCACACAATTTGTCGATGACTTCAGCGTTGACTGCGAAGACGGATAATTTTAAAGCCATGCTGAAAAAAATGGACACAGGCTTACTCGTGACGGAGTTAATGGGCGAGGGCGTTAATTATGTGACTGGCGATTATTCCCGCGGCGCATCTGGTTTTTGGGTTGAGCGCGGCGTGATTCAATATCCGGTAGAAGAAATTACGATTGCTGGCAACATGCGCGATATGTTTCAGCACATTGTGGCAATTGGCGCGGATACGCTGACACGTGGCACTAAACAAACAGGTTCAATTTTAATTGAAAGTATGACGGTAGCAGGCAGTTAGCAAAAGAGAGTAATAGTTAGCAAAAAGGGAAAGTTAGGAAGTCGAGTCCGGCTCTGACAGCTTTATTGAACAAGTCAATAAAAAATTGAATGGACAATTTAAGCAGCGGGTACGACTTCTTAACTTAATAAGAAATTAAAAAATAGAGGAGACAATGAATGAATAATAAGGACAATGTTTATGCCGGTGGCGGCAATCTGGCCAGCACCGATGTCAATCAAGAAAATCGCCTGCTGACCAAACAAGATTACAAAACACTATCGCTAGCCGCGCTGGGCGGTGCATTAGAGTTTTATGACTTTATTATTTTTGTGTTCTTCGCGACGGTGATTGGTAAATTATTCTTTCCGCCATCTGTGCCTGAATGGCTGCGGCAATTACAGACGTTTGGTATTTTTGCGGCTGGTTATCTGGCCCGTCCCTTGGGCGGCATCATCATGGCGCACTTTGGCGATCTGCTGGGGCGCAAAAGAATGTTCACTTTATCTATCTTATTGATGTCGGTGCCCACGCTGATGATGGGTTTACTGCCGACCTATCAGGCCATCGGTATTTTTGCACCAATTGCGCTGTTGATTTTGCGTATTTTACAAGGAGCTGCCGTGGGTGGTGAAGTGCCTGGTGCATGGGTGTTTGTCTCCGAACACGTACCCGCTAAAAACGTAGGCTACGCTTGCGGTACGCTGACCGCAGGTCTGACTAGCGGTATCTTGTTAGGGTCATTGGTCGCAACCGCGATGAATACGATTTTTACGCCACTGGAGTTGACTGACTGGGCTTGGCGTTTGCCGTTTTTGTTGGGTGGGATATTTGGCATCGCTGCCATGTATTTACGTCGTTGGTTGCATGAGACACCCGTGTTTGCAGAACTACAAAAACGTAAAGCCCTGGCTGCTGAGATGCCGCTCAAAACCGTATTGCGCGATCATCGCGGCGCGGTTGTTGTGTCCATGCTGCTGACCTGGATGTTGTCGGCTGCGATTGTGGTGGTGATTTTGATGACACCAACTTTTCTTCAAAAAATCTATGGTTTTGATGGACGCACGGCATTAATGGCAAACAGCGTTGCAACTTTGTGTTTGACCGCTGGCTGTGTAGTTGCCGGACTGTTGTCTGATAAATTCGGCGCTAAACGCATATTGTTTTTGGGCGATTTATTTCTGCTGATCTGTACTTATTTTCTGTTCACAACAATTAAGACCAATCCAGAAATGCTATTGCCGCTGTATGCCTTAACCGGTTTTGCGGTTGGTGTCGTGGGCGCTGTTCCATTTGTGTTGGTCAATGCTTTTCCGGCGCAAGTGCGGTTCTCCGGGCTGTCGTTTTCATACAATGTAGCTTATGCAATATTCGGTGGTTTGACGCCAATTGTTGTGACCTTATTGCTGAAAGATAATCCACTGGCACCAGCTTATTATGTAATGGGTGTTTGTGTGATCGGTATGCTGACGGCGATGTTTGTTCGGGATCGTAGCGCAATCAAATAAATCTGATTGGCAGGAATGGTCAAATGAAGATGGACGTAAAAAAAGGAGGACTAAGTCCTCCTTTTTATTTGCTAACTTATTTACTGAATCGTTTGCTGAGCTACTCGCTGAACTACTTGCCTATTTAAGATGTTATAAGTTTGCTGCAAGTTTATTGCGGGCACGGACAATCGCTGCTTTTACCTGATTAGGTGCAGTGCCGCCGATATGGTCACGTGCGGCGACGGAGCCTTCCAGCGTCAATACGGCAAACACATCCGCTTCGATCAGACTTGAGAAAGCACGTAACTCATCCAGACTCATATCACTCAGATCGCAGCCTTTATCTACACATGTTTTGACAGCATGTGCCACAGCCTCATGCGCGTCGCGAAAAGGCAAGCCACGCTTGACCAGATAATCTGCCAGGTCAGTCGCCGTTGCATAACCTTGCAATGCCGCAGCGCGCATTGCGTCTGGCTTCACAGTAATGCCGCCTGCCATATCGGCAAAAATACGTAAGGTGTCAGTGATGGTATCTACCGTATCGAATAGCGGTTCTTTATCTTCCTGATTATCTTTGTTGTAGGCCAGTGGCTGACCTTTCATCAAGGTGAGCAAGGCAATTAAGTGACCATTGACGCGGCCCGTTTTACCACGTGCCAGTTCTGGCACATCAGGGTTTTTCTTTTGCGGCATGATCGATGAGCCGGTGCAGAAGCGATCTGCAATATCGATAAAACCGACACGCGGACTCATCCAGATCACCAGCTCTTCCGACATACGAGAGATATGCGTCATGATCAGTGCCGCCGCTGCGCAAAATTCAATCGCAAAATCACGATCAGATACTGCATCCAGCGAGTTGTGGCATACATCATCAAAACCCAGTGTTTTTGCGACACGTTCACGGTCAATCGGGAAGGTCGTACCAGCCAGTGCAGCAGCGCCCAGCGGCAAACGATTGACGCGCTTGCGACAATCCACCATACGCTCTGCATCGCGGCTGAACATTTCTACATACGCCAGAATATGGTGACCAAACGTGATCGGTTGTGCGACTTGCATATGGGTAAAGCCGGGCAAAATCGTTTCTGCATTATTTTCTGCCAGATCCAGCAGAGCAGAGCGCAAATCACCGAGTAAGCCAACGATATTATCAATCGCTGCGCGCACATATAAACGAATGTCTGTCGCCACCTGATCATTGCGTGAGCGACCGGTGTGAAGACGTTTGCCTGCATCGCCGACTAATTCGGTCAGGCGTTTTTCGATATTCAGATGCACGTCTTCCAGATCCAGTAACCAGACAAACTGACCAGCATCAATCTCGGATTTTATTTGTGCCAGGCCGCGTTGAATGTCGGCATAATCTTGAGCAGTGATAATGTTTTGTGCTGATAACATCTCCGCATGTGCTAGCGAACCTTGGATATCAAAAGCGGCCATCCGATTATCAAAAAAGACCGAGGCAGTGTAACGTTTGACCAGATCAGATACCGGTTCAGAGAAACGGGCAGACCATGCCTCGCTTTTTTTAGAGAATTGTGATGTCATAGCTAACTTTGTAAGGCGAATAATAGGATGATGCGGATAGCGCTTGAGTGTGGAGTGTTAGAAGTGCCAACGACATTAAGCCGAAGTATAAAGTCAACCATACCCAAAAACGCTGAATTTCCCGATTATAAAACACCCACGACCTGTTTCCCTTTATGACCAAGCAAACAAATCGTACTCCCACGGATTTATTAATTCCCGATTACTGCAATACCGGCGTAATTTCGAGGGTGCTGATCGCTGTCAATGTTCTGGTATTGTTGACTTTGTTGGCGCGTGGACAAGGCTGGTTATTTAATTTTCAAGAGTTTGCAGAAAGTGCGATGTTGATTGAAATGATCAGCTTACTATCACTTTTCGCTTTGTGCGGTATCCGGCGTCTGGCGGAGCGCGACGGCTCGCCAGCATGGTTACAAAGACTGCTCTGTGGCATTGTGCCTGCCTTGATTGCGATGCTTCTATTATCGATCCTGAGCGGTTTTGAGTGGTTTACCCTGACTTATCCCCGATTGTCCAAAGCCTATGTCGCTTTCATTTGTTTTTTGTTTGGAATCGCTTTACAACACTATTTTGAATTACGCAGTAAGGCATTTTCACCGGCCTTGGGCGAGGCGCGTTTGCAGGCGCTACAGGCGCGAATCCGGCCACATTTTTTATTCAATAGTCTTAATGCAGTTTTATCGCTGATTCGCACTGAACCCCGTCGCGCAGAAACTGCGCTGGAGGATTTGGCTGACCTGTTCCGCGTACTGATGCGTGATACCCGCGATATCACGACTTTGCAGGAAGAAATTAATCTCTGCCAGCAATACCTGTCGATAGAAAAAATTCGCTTGGGTGATCGTCTTCAGGTTGAATGGAGCATCATCAATCTGACCCCGCAAGAACTGCGTGACACACACATTGCCAGCTTGTTATTGCAGCCTTTGCTAGAGAATGCTGTGCATTACGGTGTAGAGCCATCACAAATAGCGGCAACCATTAGCGTGCGCATTCAGCGTAGTCTGGATAAAATCGAGATCCGCATCAGCAATCCTTTTCATGCCGGAGTCAAAGTGTTAGGTGGCAACCACATGGCATTAGAAAACATACGCCAGCGTCTGGCCTTGCTTTATGATATCGAAGCGCAAATGAGTGATCAGATTGTAGATGGCATTTTTGTTTTGCAATTACATTTCCCTCTGAAAAAATGAGTAGCCCCACTATATTTATTGTCGATGATGAGTCTCCCGCCAGACAGCGTCTGACGACGCTTTTGGACGACATCCAGCCAGAGTGTCCGAATAATCTGGTGGGTGAGGCTAGTGACGCACAATCTGCTTTAGAGGGTATTTTGGCGCAGCGGCCTGATATTGTTTTACTCGATGTGCAAATGCCCGGCATGACGGGTCTGGAGCTGGCGCAGCATTTGCAAACGCTGTCGCAACAGCAGGCAACGGCAGTGCCGACGATTATTTTTGTGACGGCCTATGACGACTATGCGCTTAAAGCGTTTGAAGTGCATGCGATCGATTATCTGCTGAAGCCAGTGCGTGCTAGTCGCTTGGCAGAAGCCATCAACCGCGCCGGATTGATCCACGCTCGCTCCAAACAACCCGTTCCGGTACCTGACGCTCAAGATATCCCGCCAGTAGCGCCGCTGCTGTCCAACAGACGACAGTCTTTTTCTATATTTGAGCGCAACCGGGTTTTGTTGATTCCTGTCGCTGATGTTTTGTACTTGAAAGCAGAACAAAAATATCTGACGCTGCACACCAAAACGCGTAACTATCTGCTGGAGGAATCACTCACCTCGATCGAACATGAAATGGCTGACGTCTTTGTCAGGGCACACAGAAATGCGTTGGTTGCACGCAATGCCATCATCGGTGTCGAACGCGCATTATTTATGTTTGATGCCGATAGCGATCACGAAAAAGTCACAGAATCCTGGCAAGTCATTTTGCGCGACTGCACAGAGCGTCTGCCGATATCGCGCCGGCAATGGCCTGTGATTAAGGCCTTGGTGCGCTAGTTTGGCAGAGTAAATTTGTAATGTAATCTAGTGCAGTAAAAAAGTAGTATTTGCGGCCTTTTAAACCTTCAAAAACTCGTCGCCAGCATTGTTTGCAATTGCTCAGAACTGCAATAGCCGACATCAATCTCATTACATCCGTGCCAGCCTGCAAATTCTTGGACGACTTTGGCGATATCGTTTGCCAGCGTTTGGCTGATGCGGACGTCAGCCTCGAGATGTAATGCTTTGATTTCGAAGCGGCCTTCCTTGCGATGGGCTTTGGCGTCCATCCTTCCGATCAGTGCACCATTGCGTAATATCGGCAAGGTGAAATAGCCATATTGCCGCTTGGCTGCTGGCGTGTAGCATTCTAGTTTGTAGTCAAAGTCGAATAAGTCGATTGCCCGTTTTCTATCCCACACCACGGGATCAAATGGCGACAAAATCCGGGTGTTGGTGGCTTTCAGTTTGCCAGCCGCCGCCTGCTCAAGCAGACCGGCGTGATCGGGATGCACGTAGACGATCTGATCCCAGCCAGTCACGGTGGCTTTGAGTAGTAGACCTTGCTGCGCTAAGGTCTCTGGCTGAATACGCGTATCCAGTTTCCCCATGCGAAAATAATCGGCGACCCAACTTGCTTTAGCCATGCCCAGTGCGCGCACAGCCTGCAATACCTGTTGTTGCTGGCAAGCGAGTTGTGGTTGTAGATGCTGCTGGTCTTGCCAACTGGGATGCACACGCTCACGCAGGTCGTAAATCCGCTGGAAGTTGTGGCGTTTGGCAACCATCACCTCGCCCAAGGTAAACAAGACTTCGAGCGCGCGCTTTTCTGGTTTCCATTCCCACCAGCCACCGGCTTTGCCATCCGTACGTTCAAAGTCCGCTGAGCGGGTTGCACCATGTTTTTTGATATGGCGCTTGACCTTATTGACTTGCTCCTGATTGTCACTCAGCCATTGATGATTGTATTTCCAGCCCAATTTGCCCGGCGCTATCATCTGATGGCGGTACCAGCCGTAATCTTCTATCGGTAAAAAGCAGGCCTCGTGCGACCAGTATTCAAAAATCTGACCTTCCTCTAGCAACTCTTCTAACCAGGTTTGCGGGTAAGACCCGAGGCGACTCCAGAGCACCAGATACGGACTACGTGCAACCACGCTGATGGTGTCGATTTGCAGCGCTGCCATTTGACGAATTTGTGCCAGCACATCTGGTTTGCTGGCTTTTTTTCGTGGAGATTGAAGTAATCCTTGTGCTGCCAGATGCAATGCACGTGCAGATTGCAAACTGAGGTTGGGACACTTGGAGGGGGCAGGAATATTGCTGAAAATTGAGAGGCTGCTCATGAAATTCTTAACACTGTTCAGCGCTCCCTCATGAGGTTTTACAACGGTTATTTAACTTAATTGGAATATATACTGGTAAGGAGTATTTTTTATTGTCCATATAATCATTGGACAGCAAGGCATATTTTAATAAAATGGTGGGGAGTATATTAAATCTACAGCTTACTTGATTTGTACAGGCAAGGAAGAAAATAACAGAATTTTTCTATTGCCCGCACAAGTCTTATCCCGCTCGTAAATTAAAAATGTTTCAAACCGATTGCTGCTTTGACTTCGTCGGTAGTTCTGGCGGCAACTTCACGCGCACGCTCGGTACCTTGTTTGAGCATCTGCAACACTTGCCCACGGTCTTTCGCAAACTCTTCACGGCGGGCGCGGATTGGTGTGAGTAAATCTTGCAAAACGCCTTCTAAACGTGCCTTGACTTTGCTATCGCCCAAGCCGCCACGGACATAGTGATCTTTCATTTCTTGCAGGGCAATTTTGTCAATATCAAATGCATCCAGATAGATGAAAGCAACATTACCCTCCAGATGACCAGGATCATCTACACGCAAATGCAGAGGGTCGGTGTAGACATTTTTGACCGCAGCCTTGATCTCTGCAGGTGTTGCACCGAGATTGATGGTATTGCCTAGGGATTTACTCATTTTGGCTTTGCCGTCGATACCAGGTAAACGACCAATTTCAGGTACCAGCGCCTGACATTCAACCAGAATGTCCTTTTTAGCCAGACGGTTGAAGCGGCGCACGATTTCGTTGGTTTGCTCAATCATCGGGATCTGATCCTCGCCGACAGGTACCAAGCTGGCTTTAAATGCGGTGATGTCCGCGGCTTGACTGACTGGGTAGGTCAGGAAACCGGCAGGGATATCGCGTTCAAAATTGCGTAATACAATTTCTTGTTTGATCGTTGGATTACGTTCCAGACGCGCAACCGTGACCAGATTTAAATAGTAGAAAGTCAGTTCAGTCAGTTCAGGAATTTGTGACTGAATGAATATCGTCGACTTAGCAGGATCAATCCCGACCGCCAGATAATCCAGCGCGACTTCCAGCACGTTGTTATGGACTTTAGCGGGATCATCCATGTTATCAGTGAGGGCTTGCGCGTCGGCCAGCATGATGTATTGCTGATATTCATGCTGATACTTAACCCGATTGCGCAGGCTACCGACAAAGTGGCCGAGATGCAATGGACCGGTAGGGCGGTCACCAGTCAGAATCAGATGTTGTTTACCTGCTTCCGGCACGCTATTGCTGGCACGAGGTGCTGTTGACGTAACGTCGGAGTTGGCGGCGGATGTTGCATTGGATGCTGCAGTTGTAGTGGTATCGCTCATAGTGTGCTCTGTTTATTCTGTACTGTAATTTGCTCGGTTTTTTGGAGATTTGTCGTTGTTAGTCGCTGCTATTTTTGCGCATTTTCAGAAATATCAGTAGTGGCGCTTTCAGTAACCTTTCAGTAACTGCTCCCAGTAAGATCTATGACACCTTTAATGCTGAGAGCACCGATTTTTATGTTGAATCTGCGCATAAAAAATGCCGCGCAGTTAGGCGGCATTACAATAGACTGCGTGCTGTGTTGCGTTATGATGCCGCCAGCCCTAATATTTTGTCAAGTTAGCTCAGAATTCCACACGTGATATTGCTTCTTGTATATCTTTCTTTCTGACTGATTGTATTCATACTTCCATGATTTTCCTCTCTGTTTTTGAGTGAAGTTTGAATCCCAAGTGGCGAGAGCTGCGTGATAAAATTCGGCACTATTTCACTGAAGGTCAGTCTTGAATCCATCCTATCTCACGAATCATCCAACTAAATTGGTCATCGCTTCGCGCGAGAGTCGCCTCGCTATGTGGCAGGCAGAACATGTGCGCGACCGGTTAGCAGCACTTTATCCCGATTGCATTATCGAGATTCTAGGTATGACGACGCGTGGTGATCAGATTCTTGACAGAGCTTTATCCAAGGTCGGCGGCAAGGGTTTGTTTGTGAAGGAGTTAGAAGTGGCGATGGCAGAGAGACGTGCTGATTTGGCGGTACATTCGCTAAAAGACGTACCGATGGATTTGCCCGAGGGTTTTGCCTTGACTGCAGTATTGGAGCGCGAAGATCCGCGTGATGCGTTTGTATCAAACGACTATGCCGGATTGGATGCATTACCCCATGGCGCAATCGTTGGCACCAGCAGTTTACGTCGTCAGGCTTTGATTGCGGCTCGGTTCCCGCATTTGATTATTCGTCCTTTACGCGGCAACCTGGATACGCGTTTGCGCAAGCTGGACAACGGTGAATATGCAGCAATTATTCTGGCAGCAGCAGGTTTAAAACGCTTGGGTGTGCCGGGCAGAATCCGTCATTTTTTGGAACCGGAATATAGCTTGCCAGCAGCTGGGCAGGGCGCGATGGCAATCGAAGTACCAGATGACAGACCAGAATTAATGACATGGTTAGCACCGTTAAATCACGATTTAACTGCGCAGGCAGTGAGCGCTGAGCGGACTGTTTCTAAAGCTTTTGGCGGTAGCTGCCAGGTGCCATTAGCCGCGTTTGCGACGATAAGCGATGGCATTATGCACTTGCGTGCCATGATAGGGATGCCAGATGGCAGCAGGATTGCCAGTGCAAGTGTCAGTGGCGCAGTCAGTAGCATAGAAACTGCCCAGCTGTTAGGCGCACAAGTGGCGCAAGCCTTGTCGGCACAAGATGCGGAGGCTATCTTGGCGGCTTGCAAGGAAGAGGCTACTACAGATTTTTCTGCGAAAAGCCAGTGAGATTGATCACTAAATCAAACCGTAGCGCGAGGCAATTGTATGTACGATATGCCTGATATGCCAGTCATCGTCACCCGTCCTATTCGCTCTGTAAGCCCTATAATTCCAATAAGTCTGATAAACCAAGCAGAGTCTTTTTCGCAACGAGTTACGGCGATGGGGCGGACTGTGGTGCGTTTCCCTTTGCTGGAGATTCACCCCTTAACCGATTACAGCGCTTTCGATCTTTTGTTGGCCGATTTGTCGGCTTACGCTCTGGTGGCTTTCGTCAGCCCCAATGCAATTCAGGCGACGTTTGCCCGGTTAAAAAATAACTGGCATAACCGGCCCATGCAAATACCGATTGCTGTGATGGGCACCGGGAGCCTGGCTGCATTAGATGAGCTTGGCATCACAACTGCCAACACTACAATTTATTATCCTCGTAACCCGGATCGCACTGATTCTGAGACTTTATTGGACGAATTGGATATCGATGCTCTGCGCCATAAAAAAGTTTTAATTATCAGAGGTGAGACCGGACGCGAATTATTGGCCGATGCTCTGCGGTCAAAGGGGATTGATGTAGCCCAAATTGCAGCGTATCGCCGTACGGCACCCGAATTTACATTGTTGCGACAAGATCAGCTTGGCAGACTTTTACAAACGCAAAATCAATGGGTTATCACTAGCTCTGAGGCATTGCAAACTTTGCTGTCCTGGACTAAACAGTTAGAGCAGCAGCCTGGTTTTCATGGAATCGTGGCAAAATTGCAACAACAGCATTTGATACTGCCGCATGTCCGTATCGCAGAAACTGCAAAGAATTGTGGTTTCCAATCAATTACTCTCACAGGTTCTGGCGACGAACACCTGCTTGTCGCGTTACAATCTCGACTATGAATGATCAGCAATCACCATCCGACACTATATCGATGAACAAATCGACAGAACTCCCTGTAACTCAGGTATCACCTCCCGCATCGTCAGAACCGGCAAAAGCGCCTGGTCCGGTGTTTTCACAACCTGCTTATGTGTTATCCGGCGTATTGGCAATTTTGCTGGCTGCCAACTGGTGGACTTCACAGAATCAAATCAACAACTTGCGCGAAGAGGTTGCTAAGCGTTTGCAAGTCGCGGAGAGTACGACCAGCGAAACTAAAGTACTGGCAAAAACGGTACAAGAGTCCGCGAAGGAAATCCAGACCAAAGTGACGCTGCTGGAAGGCAAGCAGGTTGAGGCACAAGGTCAACAATTAGCGCTGGATCAACTGTATCAAGACTTATCCAAAAATCGTGACGAATGGGCATTGGCAGAAATCGAGCAAGTCCTCTCGACGGCTAGCCAGCAATTACAATTGGCCGGTAATGTCCAAGGTGCTTTAATCGCTTTGCAAAATGCAGATAGCCGCCTGGCTAAATCTGACAAACCGCAATTTATTAATATCCGTCGTGCGATTGCCAAAGATACCGATAAGCTGAAGTCTTTGCCGATTCTCGATTTGACAGGCATCGCTTTGCGTCTGGATAGTGTCATCGCGCAAGTTGATCATATTCCATTGTGGGCAGATGAAAAATCAGTTGTTTCTGCGACAGCACCAAAAGCACCTCTGCGAGTATTACCAAAATCTCCTTTGCCGCTTTCAAAAAATGGTAAAAAAGCCGCTCCGGACGAGATCCCGGAAAATTCCTGGACGATGCGGGCAGAAGACGCCTGGCAAAGTTTTTCCAGCGAGATGTGGAATGAGGTAAAACAACTCATCAGAGTCCGTAATGTTGAAACGCCAGATGCCTTGTTGCTGACACCATCGCAAAGCTACTTTGCCAGAGAAAATCTTAAGTTGCGCTTGTTAAATGCGCGACTGGCATTGTTGTCGCGTAATGAAAGTATGTTTCGCAATGATTTGATTGCGTCGCAAGATGCCATTACTAAATATTTTGATACACGAGCGAAGCAAACCCAATCAGTGCAAGCTTTATTGAGACAAGTACAAGGTAGTAATTTGTCGATAGAAATGCCCACACTGGCGGAGAGCTTGAATGCCGTTCGTAACTACAAAGTGAAGCCCTAAGGTTCAATAAGAATATGCGTCTTTTTATCCGGCTTCTGATTCTATTTGCCATGGCAGTTGGTCTTGCCGTTGGTGCCCGCTATAACCCCGGCAACGTAGTGCTGTTTTATCCGCCCTACAGAATAGATATCTCACTCAATTTTTTCTTATTCCTGACACTGGCTTTGTTTGTCGTGCTGTATCTGGTGATGCGCACCATTGTTACCACGCAAAAAATGCCACGTAAGGTGGCAATGTATCGTCAAAGTAAACGTGAACGGGATGGTAATAAGGCCTTAAGAGAATCATTAAAGGCTTTATTTGAAGGGCGCTTTGGTCATGCAGAAAAAGCAGCATTGCGTGCTGTTGAACTGCCAGATAATGCCGCGGTTGCTGCATTAATTGCGGCCAGAGCAGCCCATCATATGGGCCAGTTCGAGCGCCGTGATTCCTGGTTCGCAAGTACCGAAGCCGACATGACTTATAAAACGGCTCGCTTGGTCACAATGACTGAGTTACTGGTTGATCAGCACAAAGCAGAACAAGCTCTTGACGCTGTTAAAGAGTTGCATGCAAGTGGTACACGTCATATCCAAGTACTGCGCTGGGCACTAAAAGCGAATCAGCAAGCTAAAAAGTGGCCAGAAGTATTAAAACTAGTACGGACTTTAGATAAACACCGCGCGCTGCATCCGGCATTATCGAATCGTTTGCGTGAATTGGCCTATGAGGATTTGCTGACTGATCACGGACATGATGCAGAATCACTACGTCGGGTTTGGTACGAAATTCCTGCCGATGACCGGAAAAATCGCTTCGTCGCGTTTACCGCAGCTAAATCGTTTAATGAACGGGGCTTGCACGAAGATGCGCGAGTGATCGTTGAAAAGACGGTCGCTGAGGAGTGGGATGACAGATTGATGCGGATTTATCGCGACGCTGCTGCAAGCGAAGGCTCAGTCGCTTTATTGGGACAGATTGAGCACTGTGAGCGCTGGACTATACAGCGTCCAACAGATCCAGAGCTAGCCTTAACCTTAGGTACTCTTTGCCTTAAGCAAAAATTATGGGGTAAGGCGCAACGTCATATGGAACAGGCATTGTCTGATGCAACAGAGTCCCGAACCGTAAGAGAATCTAATCTCAAGCTGGCGCAATTGCACGAGGCTTTAGGGCAAGCTGATGAGGCCGCGCAACATTATCGTCAATGCGCAATTGCTACTATGCTTTAGCCATAACGTCCGTTGACGATTACGGACTGCTTGTTGAGCGTGAGTGACTAGCTAATTAGCTATCGAAGCGTCTATAAAAACGACTATAATCCACCCCGATTTACTTTTGACTTCCATTTTGAAAGAGCAATATGAGCTTAAATAACGTTCCTTCTGGCCGTGACTTGCCGAATGATTTCAATGTCATCATTGAAATCCCGATGAATGCCGATCCAATTAAATACGAAGTTGATAAAGACACAGGCGCGATTTTTGTTGATCGTTTTATGGGCACAGCAATGCATTACCCATGTAACTATGGTTATGTCCCGCAAACTATTGCTGGTGATGGCGATCCAGTTGACGTATTAGTGATTACACCATTTCCGCTGATTCCTGGCGTTGTAGTACGTTGCCGCGCAATTGGCGTATTAAAAATGACGGATGAAGCAGGTAACGACGCTAAAGTGTTAGCCGTGCCAGTCGATAAAATTTTGTCCATCTATTCCCACTGGCAAAAACCAGAAGACATGAACGAATTGCGTTTGCGTCAAATTCAGCATTTCTTTGAACACTACAAAGATTTGGAAAAAGGTAAATGGGTCAAGATCGAAGGATGGGGCGGCCCTGAAGATGCTAAAGCTGAAATCATGGAAGGCGTTGCTAATTTCAGCAAGGGCTAAGCATAATTTGATTGATATGCAGAATAATAAAATACGTTTGCTCTGCAAGTGAATCCAGTAAAAAAGGCACAGTTCAATGTGCCTTTTTTTATGTCGGTCTGATTTGAAGTTGTGGTGACCAATCTCAAAGTAAGCACCATATTTCGAGCTGGAAAAGGTGCAATTGTCGTTGTAGCGTTTGCACTCAAATCGCGATGTTGGTATTCCTCTGAACAGAGCACGCCGTCTACCTTCCTACGAACTAATAGTGTTCCACTGGAAAATCTGAATTGATATACTCCCCCAATTTTTTATACTAAACGTAGTATTATCCACGGAATATATGGACAATAAAAATATACTTACTGTGAGTATAGAGAATTGACGCTTTAGCTGAGCTTATTTCAACAGATACACGCCTACCAGCGCGAGTGCTATAAATACCGCTGCCCAGCTTAACCAGGAATTTTTATTTTTATCGCCAGTGTTTGGATTGTTATCCCCATTAATACCTATGCCCGCATTTTTTCGTTTGCGTTTAAGGCGCTGGTCTCTTTCCAAGACTTTTTGTAAGGCTTGCGCCATTTCAGCGGCACTGCTATAGCGATGTTCAGGTAGTTTTTGCATCGCTTTCATTACTATTGCGGAAAGACTGGTGGACACCTGGGGATTTAATTCGGATGGTGATTTTGCTTGTTTGTGTGCGATCTGATTAAGTAATTTGTCAATGTCGTTAGATTGAAACGGTTTTTGTTGCGTCAACATCTCATACATCACAGCACCTAGCGAGTACACGTCGGTCAGTGCATTTACTTGCTGGCTCATAGCCTGTTCTGGTGACATATAGTTTGGCGTACCGAGCACATTATTGTTGAAT
>JANXTO010000001.1 GCA_025352365.1 Undibacterium sp.
ATAGCGATCATCTGATCCAACTCTGCAATGCTGACATTCAGCGCTGGCATAAAACGCAGTAAATCCGGGCGTGGCGAGTTTAGCAGTAAGCCGACGGGCTCCATATTGCGTGCGATTTCGACGATTTGGGGTCCTATATCAGAGCCTAACTTGAGCGCGCGTAACAAGCCTTCGCCCCGTTCACCTTGCATGCCAAACTGTTCTGATAATTTGAGCAGTTCTTTGCGCAGATGATCGGCTTTTTCATTGACCGATTCCATAAAGCCCGGCGCTAACAATTCTTTGATAACGGCAACGCCAACAGCGGTCATCAGTGGATTGCCGTTGTAGGTGCCGCCTTGATCACCTGGTACAAAACAAGCGACTTCTTCGCGGCACAATAAAGCAGCTAATGGTACGCCACCGCCGATACCTTTACCCAAGGTCATGATGTCCGGTTCAATATTCGATAACTGATAGCCGAATAATTTTCCGGTACGCCCCATCCCTGATTGCACTTCATCAACGATCAGCAAAATATTGTGCTGCTTGGTTAAAGCACGCAGCGCTTGCATAAACTCGCGGCTGGCAGGGATGACGCCACCTTCGCCTTGTACTGGCTCTAACATCACAGCGACTGTTTTGTCGTTGATGAGTTTTTCTACCGAGGCGATATCGTTTAAATCGGCTTTGGGAAAGCCAGTGACTTGCGGGGCGAACATGGTGTCCCAGCCCGGCTTGCCCGAAGCAGACATCGTTGCCAAAGTGCGACCGTGGAAGCCATGATCAAAGGTGATGATTTCGAAGGCGCCATTTTTATTATTCTTGCCCCATTTGCGCGCCAGTTTGATCGCGCCTTCATTTGCTTCTGCGCCGCTGTTGGCGAAGAAGACGCGGTCGAAGCACGAGTTTGCCGTCAGCAGCGTGGCCAGTTCTATCATCGGTGCATTGTAAAAAGCCGGTGATGGATTCAACAGTTTTTTGGACTGTGCGACCAGCGCATCTTGACTGCATTGTGGTGAATGACCCAGACAGTTAACCGCCCAGCCTTGCAGATAATCCAGATAAGGTTTGCCCTTGTGATCCGTCAGCCACATGCCGCTGCCTTCGGTAAAAACCAGCTCCGGGCGCGGTGTGATGTACATGAGGGCATTGACGTTGTACTGACTGAATTCCATGTTAAAACTCCTGATGATGGTAGAGGGCAGGGCGTTGATCGAGTAGATAAAAAATAAGACAGAGAAGGAAAAGCGACAAAAATAAATCGAAAAAAAAGCCACAGGGTAGAGCCTGTGGCTTTGGTTGGTGGTGCGCTTTATCGGACGCGCACGTTCACTACCACATCTGCCCAGGCTCGCAGAGCGAGAATCGACGTCGCGCGATATTTGGTGAAGACATGTTAGGAAAATTTTTCATAAAACGGATAGTAGGACGTTTTGCGCACTGCGTCAAAATATTTTTCAGCTTATTGTGACGCGTCGTCTTTAGCTCACTAAATCAGCTTCTGACGTGAATGAATCCGCATAGAACTCTTCTTCCGGCAACTGGCACAACTGCACAAAATCGCGTTTGGCAGAATCCACCACAATCGGTGCACCGCAGGCATATACCTGGACCCCAGACAAGTTCGCGTGATCTGCGATCACTGCCTTATGCACAAAGCCGGTACGGCCTGTCCAGCTGTCTTCTGGCAAAGCGTCTGATACCACTGGTACATAAGTGAAGTTAGCTAGGGTGGTTGCCCATTCCTCACACAATGCGTTCATGTATAAATCCTGTGGGCGACGGCCACCCCAATACAGCGTAACTGGACGGGTGGATTTGCTATAGATCATATGTTCCACCAGCGCTTTGATCGGTGCAAAACCGGTGCCTGATGCCAGCAAGATGATGGGCTTGTCTGAATCCTCACGCAGGAAGAAAGTGCCTTGCGGACCCTCAAAGCGCAGAATGTCGCGCTCTTTTAAGCTGCCAAATACCTGATCCGTAAACAATCCGCCTGGCATATGACGTACATGCAAAGTAATTTGCTCATCCAGATGTGGCGCGTTTGCCATGCTATAGCTGCGACGTTTGCCATCGCGCAGCAAAAATTCGATATATTGGCCAGCGCGATATTGCAGACGCTCATTGGCTGGCAATTGCAGTGCAATTAACATCACGTCGTCGGATAATTTTTCTAATTTCGCAACGCGGCTCGGCATTTTTTTCAGCGGATAGTCACCACTAGATGCGATGACCCGGGCTTCGATCATGACATCAGAATCAGGGCGGGCGCAGCAAAATAAGGACATCCCTTCCGCTTCTTCCGCATCCGACAAGGCTCTTTGCTGATGGTTGTCGTGAGTTACACTACCACTGCTGATTTTGCCTTTACAGGAGCCGCAGGCGCCATTTTTACAGCCGTAAGGTAAGCCAACGCCAGCGCGCAGCGCTGCCGCCAGGATGGTTTCGCCTTCATCGCAGCTGAATTGGCTGCCGCTTGGGTTTACAGTTACTTGAAAAGTCATACAGTTCCGGACAAATGAAATAAAGCAAAAAAATTAAACAACGAATTTTGTGTGATGAACTCAACGCGATGAACTTAGTAGGTAGGTTTTAGGTACATGTCATCGCTTGCAATTTTAAATAATGAATCTATAACAATGAATCTTAAACAACTAGGCAAGCCACGCTTATTGATCTTCGGCTGCGGCGATGTTGGCATGCGTCTCCTGCCCCTATTGCGTGAACGCTTCCGCATTTTTGCTGTGACCAGTCAGCCGGCAAGACATGCCGAATTGCGGGCCGCCGGTGCCATTCCGATCACCGCAAACCTGGATCAGTCGCATAGCTTGGCACGTCTAAAGGGGCTGGCGCAAATGGTTGTCCATTTGGCACCGCCGCGTTCAGAAGGTGAGGCAGATAGCCGAACCCGAAATTTGACCGCCATTTTACCCGACAAGGGTCGCCTTGTTTATGTCAGTACGACTGGCGTGTATGGCGATTGTCAAGGTGCGCAGTTTGATGAAACCCGCCCGATCGCACCACAAAACGCCCGTGCCCGTCGTCGTGTGGCGGCAGAGCAGTGCTTAAGACAGTGGGCCAGGCGCAGCCAGTCCAGCTTATCTATTTTGCGGGTACCAGGGATTTACGCAGCAGATCGCCTGCCGCTTGATCGCTTAAAAAAAGGCACGCCAGCCCTGCAAGCATCGGATGATGTGTACACCAACCATATCCACGCCGACGATCTGGCGATGCTGATCAAACTGGCCTTATTTCGTGCAAGTTCTAATCGTGTCTACCACACCGTAGACGACAGCGATATGAAGATGGCTGATTACTTTGATCTGGTCGCAGATGCGTTTGATTTGCCGCATCCGCCGCGCTTGCCGCGAACCGAGCTAGCGCAACAGGTGACACCAATGCTGCTGTCGTTTATGTCGGAGTCGCGTCGCATGTTAAATCAGCGCATCAAAGCAGAACTGGGCATGCGTTTGCTTTATCCGACGGTTGAGCAGGGAATTCTGTCAGCTAAAACTGTTATTTGAGTAAAAAATGGGGAGTATATGGATAAATATAGGGTATTCCCCATATGATTATTGGACATAAAAATATACTTGCGGTGAGTATATTTTATTAATCAGCGCTGATGAAAAACTGAAATAGCGGATAAATTGTTTCAAAATATTATTTCTCGTTCTTAAAACCCGCTATTGGCGGGTTTTTGTTTACACTTATGGTTAGAGCAGGCGTTTAGCCTCCAATTTTTTTAAAACCAAACTCGATAGGGAATCTACAAATGCATTACCGTTTAATCTGCAAAAATGAAAAAGACGAACCGACTAAAACTGTAGAAGCAGGTGACGACTATCTGGCCGCTGTCAATAAAGGCGCCGGCTTGCGCCATGAATTGAATGCGCCTTACCAGATTGATCTGGTTTCGGTAACGCATGATGGCCAAGAACATAAACTGGCGCAATTAGGCGGTTTCACTTCGCTCTAATTGTGTCGTATTGATATTTTGATGTTGAGATGTGGATCGAGCCCTGTCGTGATCTGCCAACATTAAATTTTTCTTAGACAGCCAAAATGGTCAATCGGGAGCTAGCCTGTTGCTCTTGTTGACCAATTTTTTTTGCCTTGCATTTTTGTACTGTAGTACGAATCACCCAACCATATTAAATTTATGCGTAATTTCATTCTTTGTATTTTCGTGACATTGATCTGTGTAAATTGTTCTTTAGCCAGGGCGCAAGAAAACGTCCCGACAACCCAAGAACACTCTGTCGCAGAAGAATCTAAAACAATACGCCAACATCGTTTGAAAAAGTTGATAGAACACATGTCGATCGATAACGATACTTTACATCGACAATGCCGTTATGAGTCCGATATCGCCGCTACGCCGCCACATAAAACAGTCGTGCTGACCTTTGACGATGGCCCCGATCCTGAGCAAACCAAATACATACTTTCTGTGCTGGAAAAATATAATGTGCCCGGTAGTTTCTTCATGATTGGAGAAAAAGCGCAGGCGCATCCTGATCTAGTCAGTCTGGTACAGGCATCGACGCATGCAATGATCGGCGTGCATTCATGGAGTCATCCCAATTTTCACGACATCTCTGTCGTAGAGCAAACCACCGAGGTAGAAAAAAGCGTTGCCTTGTTTGCTAAAACGACGCCACAAAAATTCTTCCGCTACCCCTATGGCAACTCAACTTGCGATTCCAATCAATTAGTGAAGTCCTTAGATTATAAAATCGTAGGATGGCATGTTGATTCCTGCGACTGGGCTTTTGATCATAAAGGTGTCGTGGATTTAAAAGAGGCACTGAGTTGCGGCGTTCTCCCGCAAAACCGAGAAAACTTTTTAGAGCATGTACTATCATCAGTTCGTACCCATGGTGGCGGTATTATTCTGATGCATGAGATTCATCCCAATACCATCAGACAATTAGATAAGATCGTCGCTACTTTGCAGGCGGAGGGTTTTACATTTGGTCGATTGACCGACGTAGAATTTGAAAAAATGCTGCCTTAAAAAAGTTCCTGATTAGTTACGAAGCTCAGAGAGCCGCAGTAAACGTAGTGGTTGAGGCTTGGTTGCGACAATCGCGCCGAGTAACTGGGGTAACATCAAAGCGAGATTGAAGCGGCGATTGAACCGATATTGAAA
>JANXTO010000014.1 GCA_025352365.1 Undibacterium sp.
GCCTTTTGCTGCGGATGAGGAAGAATTTCCAACACTAATTCGGATGGCCGGCAAAGGCGCGTGCCCTTAGGCGTAACGACAAACGGACGATTGATCAAAATCGGATGAGTCAGCATCGAGTCGATTAGTTGATCGTCAGTCAGCGCTGGATTATCCAGATGCAATTCGGCATAAGGCGTGCCTTTTTGGCGCAACGCTTCACGTACGCTCAGACCAGCATCTCTAATAATTTTTATCAGCGTTTCTCTTGACGGAGGCGTTTTCAGATATTCAATGATTTCTGGCTCGTCGCCAGAATTGCGGATTAACGCCAGCGTGTTGCGAGCAGTTCCGCAAGCAGGATTGAAATAGATCGTAATACTCATGATTGGATCTCCTTGGTAATATCGGGCCATGCCCGTTTCGAATGTGGATTGACATAGATGAACAAAATCGCCCCGAGCGCCGCAATGCCAATCAGGGTCCAGATGGTCCCGGCATATCCTCCGGTCGCGGTATACAACAGCGATGCCACAAACGGGCCTGCCGCTATCGCGATCAAGACCGGCGTGGCCATGGCGCCACTAATTGCGCCATAGGTTTCACGTCCGTACAGTTCAGCCGGTAAGGTCCCGCGCACTATAGTCATTACACCATTGCTGACACCGTACATTGCGGCAAAGACGCCATAGATCAGAAGCCATTCCGCTGGTGCGAATAGCAGCGCCAACGAAGCCGGCAAAAGCCATATCGCAATAATACCTATCTGTCGTGAGCTTGCTTTCTTGCCGATAGTCGTTTCCAAAATACGGCCTAAAACTTGCATTGGGCCGACCATGGCGCCAATCACCGCCGCATGCGAGGCTGAAACACCGCGATCTTGCAGGATCGAAATCAAATGTAGCGACATTGCAGAAAACACCAGCGCATTGAAGGTGATGGCTGCGGTAACAAAGTAAAAGCTTGATTCACGCAGCACAGCCGAAAGCGTTGCGTTGTCCGTTTGTATCCGCTGTGTTGAGTCGGTAATAACCGAAGTCATCTTTGGTAAAAATGCATGGATGGGAAAACAGAGCAATAAGTTCGCCACGGCATAGATCAGCCAGGTTTCCCGCCACCCAAAACGATCGAGCAAGAACTGCGTCAGCGGCCAAAAAACCGTACTCGCGAAACTATGCACCATGACCCGCAGTTCTACAAAATCCGTAATCATTTGGTAGATTTTTTAGTCCATCGGTCTAAGCAAATGCAGGCTGAAGGCAATGTAGAAACCCGTTCAACTGAGTCTAACCGTAGTGTGCGTAAGGTAGCCATTGTGAGACCAGGTTTGATCGATTCGGATACAGGCATAACCATCACCACAACTGAAATATCCGCAGCGTAAAATCCCCCAATTTCATTCAATCAGGAGAACCACATGGACCGCAATGACGTCACAAAAAAAATCA
The DNA here is from genome assembly GCA_025352365.1 of Undibacterium sp. Lineage (GTDB taxonomy): Bacteria > Pseudomonadota > Gammaproteobacteria > Burkholderiales > Burkholderiaceae_D > Undibacterium. The sequence goes on from JANXTO010000014.1 coordinate 1,428, forward strand.
TCTCTGCCAAAGTCAAAAACAAAATGACCTGGGCCGATATCGCCAGCAAAATCGGTTGTAGCAAAGAATGGACAACTGCTGCCATGCTAGGGCAAATGACACTCAATCTGACGCAAGCAACTGTCGCAAAAGATTTGTTTGATCTGACCGATGAAGAAACTGCATGGCTGCAGATCGTACCTTACAAAGGCTCGTTACCAACGCCTGTTCCAACAGATCCCTTGATTTATCGCTGGTATGAAATTGTCAGTGTTTATGGCACCACAATTAAAGAATTAATCCACGAAGAATTTGGCGATGGCGTTATGAGCGCGATTGATTTTTCTATGGATATCCAGCGGGAAGCAGATCCTAAGGGCGACCGAGTAAATGTCGTGCTGAGCGGTAAATTTTTACCTTATAAATCTTATTAATTTTTTCAAACTAACACGCTTGGAATACGGTGCATTACCGGTCTCGCCCACCTGCGCAGGTCTGAGTCTATCGACCTAGGGATGATTGAATAATCTTCCCTAGGCAAGTGTGTTGATGTTACCGCCAATAGAAAAAGGTCCCACGCTGAGACTGGTGACTCCGGTGGACCGGTTTTCTGCTGTAAAGATAGTTGTCAAATCGGCGTTTTCTTTTGAACGACTTGTTATCGGGGTAGGTGTTTGCTGAGTTGCGTTGACACTGTTGACTTGGTCAATACGAGCGCTGACCTGACGAATTTTGGCCGATACTGATTGAATTTGCTCCTTGCCTTCTAACGTTTTGGACGAGGCACAATTCACGCAGTCCGATAGTTGTTGCTGATACCTGGCAAGCTGCGCTTGCAAGCTCGCCAATGCGAAGCCGGCATTGCTCGGATTAATCGCACTAACTGTTGCAGATGACCCTATCGCCTGTACCATGCCTCACCTTCCTGTACGCCGTATTAATCACACCTCGTATGTGACTGAGTCGTAGGAAGAACAGAAACCTTACATTTAAAATCATTTACCGGTATCTAATATAAATGCGGCTCCCAGGCCTATTTTGGCTTGGGAGCCGCATTTATATTGGACATTGAAAGCGAGTATTTGTTTAATTTAGCCAGCTAATTGTTTAGTGAGAGTATAGCGAGCGCCTCCTAGAGGAAGCTCAGCGAGCTTGCTGAAAATGACATATCCGAGCTTTTCGTAAAATGGCAAGGCCTGAAAGCTTAAGGTCTCCAGAAAGACTCGCGGACATCCGCGACGAATTGCTTCACTTTCTGCTTCTTGCGTGAGTTTCGTTGCAAGGCCACGACCGCGCGGCTCGTCAGAAACCCAAACCGCTTGCACTTACGTCCAACCAAGATAGCTTGCAGCAACGGCTCCTCCCTTAATGCTTTCACCCTCACTGCGCACACTGCGCACACTGATAAAGAGATAATTTGCCGTCTCTCCATTAGCTCTGGACGCGTTATAAGCGGTAAGTCCCTTAATAATTAGACTCATCTCAGCTGGTTTGGGTTCGGATTCAATAGTTATTTGCATTGAAGATCCTTATGTGCAAATTGGACCGTATGTGATCGACAGTATGAACAAGGCAAATAATATAAAAGTAAAGCCAGGCAAAAATGAGTCGCTAAACTAAACGTAGCTTGCTGTTTAAAATTCAGCCCAGGAAGGCAATTTGTACTTACGCCTACCATGGGCGTAATATCCACTCATGACCAAGCCAAAGAACAAACCTGCACAAGCAGATGCAAGTAAGGCGGTCGAGAGCGGCATTGCTCGGCGTGACCAAACAAGTACCCACATCAAGAGTCCCCAGCTCACAGCAAAAAATGTCCCCGTGAATACCGTGTTAGCAAAAAAATTAGCGAAATGGGGAGGCGGCAGGTTAAGTCCTAAACTCCAGAGTAGGCGCAGAATCGGAGGGGCATAGTTACTACGCCACATGCCAGTGGATTCAAGTAGTTTTAATGCGGCTTCTCTTTTTGGATTGACGCTCATTATCTATTTCTAAAATCGGGTTAAATAGGGCAAAAAATTGACTCACTATGCCACACAAAAATCATAAGTTTCTAATACTACATGGATGCTGCTCGTTATCCATTCACAGATGAAAAAAATGGAGTGATTTCTCATTCCATTTTCTATACCTCTACGGTTAACAGATTACCGGCTTAAAACTACTTCATTGTTAAGCTAAGCCTTCTGCTTTTAGCGCTGCATGAACTGCTGGGCGGCTGGCAACGCGACCGCGTAGGGCGGCGATATTCTCTAAGTGCGAAATATCCAGTTTGACGAACTTAGCCCAGTTAGTGACGGTAAATAAATAGCCATCGGCAACGCTAAATTGCTCGCCTAGCAAAAACTGTTTTCCTGCCAGCTGATCGTCGACCCATTTCAGGTTAGTTAAGATGCGTGCTCTTGATGCGGCTTTCACTTCTTCGGCAGCGTCCGGGTGAAACAATGGTGCAAAATTTTTGTGTACTTCGGATGTGATAAAGCTTAGCCATGATTGCATCTGATAGCGCGGTAAGCTGCCATTGGCGGGTGCTAAATTTTTTTCCGGTGCGAGATCGGCGATGTATTGGACGATTGCGGCGCCCTCTGTCAGACGTGTGCCGTCATCCAATTCCAGCAAGGGCACGTAGCCCAGAGGATTGATGGTGTAGTAGTCGGTGCCATCTTTTAGCTTGTGCGTTTTAGTGCTGGCAAATACCGGCTCGAAGTCGATTTCTGCTTCGCGCAGGGCGATGTGAGCAGACAGAGAGCAGGTGCCGGGAGAATAATATAGCTTCATGTTTTTCCTATCAAAAGTGGGCTGATATTTTTACTGAAACAAGAGGTAGTGAATGGTGATGGCGACGACGCTGAACTAAAAAAGTCGTAGGCTGCTTTTCCGTTGTTCTTGTGTTGCGCGTGACCGCACGACATTTAGTTTACTCATTTTTAAATGAATTTACTTGCCATCTAAGATGGCTGACACGCTATTTTGAGCAAGCCAAATACAACAGTGCCAGCATAAGCCGGCACTGTTAATCACATAAATGCAAAAATGTATTCGCGTCAATCCAGGTGAACTCAGGTTTAGCGTATTGGTAAGCTAGTCGTATTTTTGACTTCTTCCATTACCGCGTAGGTGTGGGTTTCGCGCACACCGTTTAATTGCAGCAGGGATTTACCTAAAAAATCACGATAGGCGTTCATGTCTTTGACACGGGCTTTAACCAGATAATCAAAACCGCCTGCGACCATGTGGCATTCCAGCACTTCCGGGATTGCTTGCACACCGCGTTTAAAGGCATCAAACACATCGGGTGTGGTTCTGTCCAGCACGACTTCAATGAAGACCAGCAGGGCAACATCCAGCAAATGCGGATTGAGTTGTGCTGTGTATCCCAAGATGTAGCCGGACTCTTGTAACTTGCGTACGCGTTCCAGACAAGCGGCGGGGGAGAGGTTGACTCTCGTCGCTAACTCTACATTACTGATACGGCCATCATTTTGTAATTCGGCCAGAATTCTTTTACTGATTTTGTCGAGCATAAGAAGTCAAAGTGAAGTTAATAAAATTCGGTGCAATTTTCTCACAAAATAGAAAATTCCGATATAGATGCATATTTCCAGAATTAATCATCTGGCTTCATCTATACAATCAAATCAAATTCGCTTTACACCTCTTCCAATGCAAATCTGATAAAAACTATATGAACCCGACGCCTTTTTCCATACCTTTTCTTCAACTTCAAGCCGAAATTGTCCCTCAACAAACCGCTTTAAGAACAGTGATTACAGAAGTATATCGTCGTGATGAAGCTGACGCTGTGCAATGGATGCTCGCCAATATTAATCCACATTCTGGTTCGGAGCAGTCTGTACATCAATTAGCCCATCAATTGGTGAGTTCTGTGCGTCAGCAGCGTACCCGTGCGTCCGGTGTTGATGCGCTAATGCATGAATTCTCTTTATCGTCGGAAGAAGGCGTCGCTTTAATGTGTCTGGCCGAGGCCTTGCTGCGCATTCCAGATCATCAGACCGCAGATCGCCTGATCGCTGACAAAATCAGTAAAGGTGACTGGGCAAAACATCTGGGCGAGTCACCATCACTGTTTGTCAATGCGGCGACCTGGGGCTTGCTGGTAACGGGTAAATTAGTGTCGACTAACAGCGAACAAGGTTTAGGTTCTGCGTTAACCCGATTAATTGCCAAAGGTGGTGAGCCACTGATACGCAAGGGTGTTGATCTGGCGATGCGTATGTTGGGTAACCAGTTTGTGACTGGACAAACCATACAAGAGGCGATTAAAAATAGTCAGGATAACGAAAAGCGCGGCTATCGTTATTCCTACGATATGTTAGGTGAAGCGGCGCTGACTGCGCATGACGCTGCTTATTATTTGAAGTCTTATGAAACGGCGATCCACGCCATAGGCAAAGCATCTAACGGACGTGGTATCAAAGATGGTCCGGGTATTTCAGTCAAATTATCGGCATTGCATCCACGCTATTCGCGTGCACAAAAAACCCGCACGATGACTGAGTTGCTACCAATTCTAAAAAATCTGTTGGTGCTGGCAAAGCAATACAACATCGGTTTGAATATTGATGCAGAAGAGACTGATCGTTTAGAACTGTCTTTAGATTTGATGGAAGCATTAGCATTTGATCCTGACCTGGCAGGTTTTGATGGCCTGGGTTTTGTAGTACAAGCCTATCAAAAACGCTGCCCGTTTGTAATTGATTATCTGATTGATCTGGCGCGTCGTAGCGGCCGCAAGTTTATGGTTCGTCTGGTCAAAGGTGCGTATTGGGATGCAGAAATTAAGCGTGCGCAAGTCGATGGTATGAGTGGCTTTCCGGTCTATACACGCAAGGTCTATACCGACGTCTCTTATCTGTTTTGTGCACAAAAATTATTGTTAGCAACTGATGTGATTTATCCGCAGTTCGCAACCCATAATGCGCTCACCTTATCCGCTATTTATACCTGGGCGCAAAAAGCAAATATCACGGATTATGAGTTTCAATGTCTGCACGGTATGGGCGAAACTTTGTACGATCAAGTAGTCGGCAAAGATAAATTGAATAAACCTTGCCGCATTTATGCGCCAGTAGGTTCACACCAAACTTTGCTTGCTTACCTAGTGCGCCGTTTGTTGGAAAATGGCGCTAATTCTTCTTTCGTTAATCAGATTGTTGATGAAGCTATATCGATTGAATCCTTGATTGCGGATCCAGTTAAGGTCGCAACAGAACTGGCTGGCACGCCGCATCCGGGTATTGCCTTGCCTAAGGATTTATTTGGAACGGAGAGAAAAAATTCTGCTGGTCTGGATTTTAGTAATGAGATTGAGCTGCAAAAAATCAGTCAGTATTTTGTAGAAATCAGCCAGCAGGAGTTAATAGCTCAACCTCTTTTACACGGACAAGTTTCTGCCACTTTGGCAAAACCAATTAATAATCCTGCGGATCATAGCGATATAGTAGGTAAGGTGATTGAAGCAAATCAGCAAGATGTGCAAACAGCGTTGGAACAAGCAGAAGCTTATACACTTGACTGGCAAACAGTAGCACCGTCAGAGCGCGCCGGTATACTGAAAAAAGCAGCCGATTTGTTAGAAGCACAAACTTTAGATTTTATGGCTCTGGCGATTCGTGAAGCAGGAAAATCTTTACCAAACGCTTTGGCTGAAGTTCGTGAAGCAGTGGATTTTTTACGTTACTACGCCGCGCAAGTGGAGTTTTTACCGAACACGCTGGCGCTTGGTCCCGTAGTTTGCATCAGTCCATGGAATTTCCCTCTTGCGATTTTTATTGGTGAAGTAAGTGCTGCTTTAGCCTTAGGTAATGTGGTCTTGGCTAAGCCTGCAGAACAAACTCCTATCATCGCTTATCGTGCGATTCAGTTATTGCATGAGGCTGGTGTGCCGCGTGCTGCGCTGCAATTTTTGCCGGGAACAGGTGAAATCGTCGGCGCGCAATTGATTGCTGATCACCGTGTCAAAGGCGTGATTTTTACGGGTTCTACAGAGGTAGCGCAAATCATTAATCGTACTTTGACTCAGCGTGCGATTACAGAAAATATTGATCTGCCTTTAATCGCAGAAACCGGCGGTCAAAATGCCATGATTGTTGACAGCAGCGCCTTGCCGGAACAGGTTGTGAATGATGTGTTGTCGTCGGCTTTTGACAGTGCAGGTCAGCGTTGTTCTGCTTTACGCGTTTTATGCCTGCAAGAAGATATCGCTGACAAAACAATAGAGATGTTAAAAGGAGCCATGCAAGAATTACGCATAGGCAAACCCGATCAGCTGGCGATTGATATTGGTCCTGTGATTGATGCGGATGCGCAAAGAGCTTTACAGACGCATATTGATCAGATCAAACAAAAGGCGACTACCAGTTATTCATTAGCCTTAAGTGATTCGTGCAAAAACGGTACCTTTATTGCACCTACCGTGATTGAAATCAAATCACTCTCAGAACTGACGAAAGAAGTCTTCGGTCCTGTCTTGCATATTTTGCGTTATCAACGCGATCAGCTAGCAAGCATTATCGATAATATCAATGCGTCTGGTTTTGGTTTGACCTTGGGCATCCACTCCCGGATTGATGAAACCATTGATTTCATTACCAGTCGTGCTCACGTCGGCAATATTTATGTCAATCGCAACATCGTTGGCGCAGTCGTTGGAGTACAACCATTTGGTGGAGAAGGTAAATCTGGCACGGGTCCCAAAGCTGGCGGTCCTTTGTACTTAAAACGTTTGCAGAAAAATCCTTCCAGTAGTTTGGGCGGACATACCGTGTATGAGCGCCAGTCGCCAGAAGCATTAGAAGCTTTACTGGTGTGGGCAAAAACACATGGTCATGAAAAAATTGCCGAACTGGCAGATCGTTACGCTCACAACAGTCCTTACAAAATGACTTTGGTATTGCCAGGCCCGACTGGTGAACGGAATACTTTGTCATTTGCGCCACGCGGTAAAGTATTTTGCGCAGCAAGCACCGTTAATTGTCTGTTAAATCAAGTCGCAGCTTTGCTCGCCACGGGCAATACGCCGGTCATGCCAGCACAAACAATTGCTTTATTGCCATCTGGCTTACCTGCAGTCGTGCGTGATTTGATTAAACAGTCAGAGGCGGGTCAGGATGAGCTTCAGTTCGCTTTGGTTGAAGGTAACCAGTTGGCACACTACAAATCTGTTTTTGCAGCTCTGGACGGCGCTATCGTCTCTGTAATCGAGATGCATGAAGAGACCGAGGCACCTTTATGGCGTTTGGTGGCTGAGCGTGCCTTATGTGTGAATACGACAGCAGCGGGTGGCAATGCCAGTTTGATGACTTTGCAGAGCTAAGTTGGTAAGTAAAAATTAGGTGTAAAAAAAGCGGCTAAAACACTTAGCCGCTTTTTTCATAGCTTTTTTTTAGCTTATTTTTTTGTTTTCTCTAAGTCTGTTGCTAATTCTTTAGAAGCCTCACCTATTTTTGCCATCATGGGCACCATCATTTTTTGCATGGCTGCCATCGTGTTTTGCATCATGACAGGCATTTTTTTAATGTAAGCCTGACCAGCATCTGATTTATAAAACGCAATAATTCCGTTGACGTCATTTTGCGTCAGGCTCTCGCTATATATGTTGATGAACACCGGTTCCAACTTTTCCCATTTCAGTTCTTCAGTCTGAATTGCAACGATTTTTGTTCTGAATTTATCTAATTGCTTTTGCTGCGCCTCTGTTGCTGGCTGACCTTTTAATGCCTCTGCCATTACATTTTTCATCATGCCGTCTAACTGCTGGGTCAAATTGTTCAGCATGGATGGAGTATTGGTTAACACAAATAACTGCCGGATTGACTCTGCGCTAGGTTTGTTGTCTTGAGCAGAAGCTGGATTAATCGTAGCAAAAACAGTAAATAAAGAAACCAGCAGCAGAGATTTAAATTGAATCATTTTAAGTTCCAGGCAAATTGAAAGTGGATTACTGCAAAAACGAACTCGAATTTTACGGTTGGATTGTTTAATCAGCAATGTCTTTAAGCGAATTTTGATTTGACGTGCTTTCTTGGTTTACAACAATAAGTTTATATATATAAATAGTAGTAATAGTTAACGTCAGGTGTTTTCTGTGGATAACTAGGTTTTTATTTTCATAATCAATGCTTTACAGAAAAGATAAGCAGATTAAAAGGGCTTGTATTAAAACAGGACAGTTATTGGACAAGTTTTTTACTTGATTAACTAAAGTGATTTAGCCACATCCTGTTCACTGGATATCCCGTTAGTTATCCACAAAACTTACTAGGAATAAGTCTTATTGTTTTTTTGTTTGCTGATTTATGTAGCAAGAGTTTTAGTTTTGCTTGATATCAACCGCCGCAGAAGAGATTTCTAAACTCCTTCGCCTGGAAATACGGTATTGATAACAAAGCTTTTTGAAAATTGTCAGAATTCGGACGTCCAATCAGAGTGCGGCTTATAGCCCGATTTGCTTCTAACAAGGCCATATCTATTGGACTTACAGTTTTTGGAATTTCGTCTTTAAAGTTTTATCAATATTGTTTCTATTTTCAAACGCATTACAGCATTAGCTGGTGCTCATCCCTTATAGATTGCCTCCATCGGCATTGGTTTTACTCTATCGTGCCTTTAATGGTGCTGAATTCAGCTTGTTTCGCCAAAAAATTCCGTATTGCGTTCATCTTTTAGGTTTTTCTTATGCATTGATCAAAATCAGAGAAAAGCTTGTTTCTTTACATCGTTTTAAGGGAGAGCCTTTTCTTCGTTTTTTAGGGGAAAAGGAAAGGGTTTGTTGTTTACATTAAGGTATATATATAAATAGTAGTAATAGTTAACGGGGCTGTTTTTTGTGGATAACTCTGTTTTTCTGAACAAAATCAAGCTATTACAGAAAAGATAAATACCCTGATAAGCGCTGTACTTTACGAGAACAGTTTTGGGATAACAATTTGGCAGATCGTAAAAGCAGCGCTTCTGCACAGACTGTCCTGTAGATATGCAGAGACTTATCCACAGCTAAAACCAGTATTCCTGCGTCAAAGCTGATCTGCTTTTTTTAAAATCTGCGGGGCTAGGCGTTGTAGACTTGTTGCCAGTAATTTGATGGCAATTTTTTGATATGCCGGCAGGTGGCGGCTGTAAACGGCCGTATATTCCAGATTAGCCTCGCCACCTCTGGCGCGTTTGAACTGGCTCGCACCGGAGCTGTAATGCAGTTTGAGTTTGCGTTCTTTGGCTTGCTGCAATAGCAAAGCCATTAAGCGTCGATACAATCCCAGCTCTTGCGGCAAGCTGGTGTCGTAGCCAATGAGCGGGGTAGTAATCCATCCGCTTTGGGTATTTTCGTAAAGACCCAAGACCCCGACCAAACGATTTTGAAATCGTAAGCCATAAAGATCTAAAAATCGCATTTCTTGGCACAACTCGAAAAAAGCTGGCGTAAAGTCTGGGTTGAGTTTGGAGTGTTTTTCTATGAATAATTGTCGAAACAAGCTGCGTAAATGAGGAAGATCGCTAGTTAGTATTTGTTCTGGCCTAACGATCTCAAGTTTTTCATCCGAAAATAACTTGGCATCTTGTCTGACATGATTGCGTTTCCACAGCCGTGCGAGTTGAGGATCACAGGTGTAAATCATGCGTGCTGGAATTAAATCCCAAGACTGCGCTTGTAGACTGGAGGCCAGTTCTGGTGTGACCTCACCACAAATATTGCGCATCATTAATGGACGGTCTGGATATTCACCGATTAATTCTTCCGTCATTTGCGCAATATCTTGTACTTGCCAATCAGGATAGAGATTAGTGGATACCAAATGATTGCCGACAATCGCAGACTGGTCTATGCCACTGGCGCTGATTAAGGCCGCGAGCGGACTAAAAACACAATTGACGCCTGTCTTTGCGATAGCCCGCAGTTGGCTTAGACTCGCAGGTAACTTCGCAGATAGTTGTCCACAGGCTTCTTCTCTGGCGTAGCGTAACCAAGTTGATCGTGGACTGCTGACATAGCTGCTGTGGTTGCTATTGCTGTTCTTGCTGCCAATCTCGCTAGGTCTGAGTAAGCTGACTGGTTGCGTGCTACCGGCAATAGTCATGGCATTAATCTGGCAATCTGCGTTGCTTAACCAATGCGACCCGCCACGGGCTTTGGCATCGATTAGCCAGAGCGCATCAGCGCAGACGCGTGGCGGTAGGTTGGAAATCAATTTGCTGAACTGTAAATTGGCTGGTTAGTAGTTTGCGTATTAGTGTCCTCATCTACCTAGTCAGACTTTTTGATACAGATGCATACCACCATAAATTGCGGATTTATCGCTTGCATATAAAGCCCGGTTATGTGCGCGGTCGGTATGCCAGGCGGAGATCAAATGCGCTGGCAACATCGCTTCTAATGGCGAGTCGGCGCCACCGGTACGGAACACCACTTTGGCGTCTGGTGCCGCGGTGCGGGTGACTTCTTCCCATAACTCAGTTAATTGCTGCTGATCCATCCAATCCTGAGCATCCAGGAACAAATAAGCATCCATAGAATGATTCGCTTGTTTGCGTAAAAACTCGGTCAGGCTAATGTGATGAGGATGCACGCGGTCTATGTTTTGGCGCAAATCTTTGAAATACGCTTTTTGTAAATACATAGGTAAGGCAGCTTGTTTAGTGGTGTCGTGCCGGCGACCAAAAGCTTGCTGTGCAAAACAGTTTTGCTCGATAGGGAAGTCACATGCCAGATGGCGCATTCTTTCTTTAAACAATAAATGCAAGCCATCTTTGGCATTATGTTTGAGCGCCGCAAACTGCGACGGCGGAATTCCTAAACTATACAAAGCAACTGGCTGTTTAGAGATAAAGCGGAATAAAGCGGTATCAAATATCGGTGCTAAGTAATGATCGAACAAGCTCTTTTGCTCAGCCTGATTGCGTGCAGTGAGGATTTTTTTCATATCGCCGCCCATGAGGCGGACGAAGAAATGTGCAAAACCAATAAAGTCACCCAACAGGCCATATTGATAAGCGTTGTCGCTAAAGTAGTGATAACGCGGTTTGCCTATCAGTTTGCCGGTGAGCGAACGGCTTTCCCAAAAATTGCTGGCGTCTTCTGACAAATGCGGCCGGATGTGGCGCTGATATCGTTTTAAATTATCACTTTGGTCGGCTTTACCTAAAAAGGCCAGAACCGCATCGTAATCGGGTAAATGCTTAATAGCTTTTTTCTTCATGTCCAGCATCGCAAGATGCGCTGCGTTTAAATCAACCGCATGAACAGCGTTAGGGTTGGCTGCCAGATAGGCCAACGCGTTGCAGCCACCGGAGGAGATCGTCAAAATATTCGCGCCCGGCTTTAACTGCAATGCATCCAAGTCAGATTTAGGATCTTCCCAAATTTGGGCATACACCAGACGACTAAACCAATGCGCAAATAAGCGATCAGCAATCCCTTTACCGCCAGACGTCGTTGAGTTGATTACTGCCGCGTTGATGAGTGTCTTCGTATTCATGCCAGCCCCTGATTAGTAATGCGGTTTAATCTCGGTCTAACTGTAGAAACGCAAGGTGACAGGCTGGTGACCGTTTGATGAAGAATGTGTGAAATGTAGACAAAGTAGCGACAGAGTGTTGTTTTGACAGATCAATATCAGGGTGACAGTCACAATAACCAAGTGGAGAATTAAATAATACTGGTAATGGGTATATTTGAGTTGTCCATATAAAGTCTGGACAATAAGCCATTTTCACTAAAAATAATGGGGAGTATATAAAAACGATGGTTTTAATATTGATCAACCGACGCGTATTTAAGCAAGGGATTGCTTACTATTTTATTTGTGACCGAGCATCGACGTTTGCCGACGTTTGCGCAGTTGTACTATGCTTTTACCCAAGCGATATCGCCACCTGGCGTTTTTCACAAACTGGTATTCAGCATAGGGAATGACTCTTGGTCCCCAACGGGTTTTAGACACATCTTCACCCACAGACAAATTAAGCCGTTGGATATTTTTGTCCAATGACCAGCGAATAATTTCGACCAGTAAAGTAGTCATCACGCTATATCTGGCGTATGCCAAATCGTAGCCTGAGTAATACAGATATAACTCCTCGCCCATTAAAAATCCCATCCGTATAGCGACGATTTTGCCGTCGATCTCCAGACAAAAAAGTTGCATTTTGTCTGCAAAAGGTGTTTTTAAAAGACGGGTAATCAATGCCTTATGCAGAGGATTAGAAAAATAATCTGGATGCTCTACCGTCAATTGCGCGCTGGCTCTGCTGCTGTGCAAGTGATAAAAAACCGGCAAGTTTTCTATCAGAGCTTGATGTCCTGTGACGACTTTTAACACCGGCTGAAGTTTGTCTCTCGCTAATGAGTTATAGCAGTGGCGTATCGATTCTTTAATGTTGCGCTTCAACCTGCTGCGGAAACTATCCCAGTCTTTGCCCAGATCCAAGACGTAGTTGCTGATCTTGCGCTTATCTATTTGCCGCATAGCGCAGCTTTGAGTAAATAGCTGCTCACTGTTCTCATCACTGACAATCATTTGCTGTTCTGTGAATCCAGATAATTGCGGCCGATAAGGTGCGGCTAAGTGCTGAAAAACATCTTTTTCATAGCCAGGCAAAATTAAGGGTGTACGGATTTCTGTCAGGTTGGGGTCTGCACCAAACGGCCTTACATAGCGATAGACAGAGAGCGCTTTACGTCCCAGATAGCTGATTGCGTATGGCGCAACGGCGACCAGTTGATCTTTATCATAAAAGGCGACAATCGATAATTCGTCGCGACGAAAAAAAGTTTGAACAGAAAAAATTTGCCACCAGCTGCGGTTCCAGTCATAGGTTTGAAACGGCAGCAAATAGGGAACAAGTGCTTCTAACGCCCGCCACTCAACAGAGATGGCGTCGAATTCGCTGGCGGTACTTAAAACTTTTATGTGCATCTGATGGCTGGCTAAGTGGTGACAAGAACGACGGATAAATGAGCGTTTGGGTTTGTATATAGTCGCGTATCTGGCCGACTAAATATCTGAGGTTTATGAACGCTCTGCCAGTTTTTTTAAATTATTTAAGCCCGTATCAAAATCGGGACCGACCATTTTGTCCATCAAAGGAGCGAAGAACTTCATCATCAGATTGCCTTCACTAGTGCCATTCATGGTCCAGCTAACTTTGGTGGATACGACTTGACTACCCGAGGTACCCGCTGTCACGATTGGCTCGAATAAAAAGTGACCGGTCGATGGTTTGCCCATACCTTACAAAAGGTAATTCATAGTCAATCTGCTGGTTAGGTATTACCTGGATAAATTTCATCCCGCCGTTACCCTGGCTTTTACTTTGCCAGTCCCAAGCAGCGTCTTTACCTGCTACCGGACCAGTAAACGTCATTTGCATGGCGGGGTCGCGCTGGTTCCAGACGGACCAGTTTTTCCACTCGCGGGTCGTGACAACTAAGGGATATATTTTCTCTACAGGTGCACCGATTACGATGCCGCGCGTTATAGAAAAGTCATTTGGAAGCACCATGACAATAATTAAAATGAGCACGACGATGCCGACGATAGCGCCTAGTACACGTTTTACCCATTTAAATATGTTCATTTTATGCTTTCAAGCTTGTTATAAGAACGGATTTTCATTCTGATGACAAAACTGAAAAATGACAAGGATAGTAAGACAAAGATATTTACAGAGAATTACATCTGACACGTTTATTTCCTTTTATTGTAAACTGATGCATCTATACTGAAGTACATCTGGGCGATACTTTTCTCCAGAAGAAATTTAAAAAAGGTCAAATATGGAAACCAAACAACCCTCTAATCGCATTCATCCTTTGCTTGCTACTGCGGCAGTTGCTGTGACGCTGGTATCACTGGTCGGCGTCGCGGCGATGACTGGCTTGTTTCCAAACTCGCAAGGAACGATTGCCCAGACAAATAACGCTGCCATGAGCGCTGCTGCGCCGATGGTGGATAGCAACGGCAAACCAATTTATCCTGCCGATGGGTCAAGGCAAAATCAGAATTCTGGTTCTAACCAGGGTTCATATCAAAACCCGAATCAAAACTATAATCAAAATTCCAACGTTGCACGTCAAAGCGAATCAAGTGAGCGTAGTTCTAACGTCGCTGCTGTTTGCGGACATTGCGGTCGGGTTGAGTCCATTATCGCCATCCAGCAACAAGCAAAACCTAGCGGTCTTGGCGTCGCAGCCGGTGCAATTTTGGGCGGCGTGTTAGGTCATCAAGTCGGTAACGGCAATGGCCGTACATTGGCTACCGTAGCTGGTGCCGTCGGCGGCGGTTATGCTGGTAACGAAGTAGAAAAACGCAACAACACCAACACGGTCTATGAAGTAAAAGTCAGAATGGATGACGGTAGTGTTCGTACTTTCCCGCAAAACGGTTGGCGTGTTGGTGATCGCGTCAAAGCGGTCAATGGTTCGCTGCAATCGATGGGTTAATTAGACTTAATTAGATTTAACTTATTTTCAAATACGCTGAATCAGATGTAAAAAGAGGCGATACCGTTTAGTCGATATCACCTCTTTTTTATTTGCTCCTTATACGTCTGCTACTCTTATTTACCTCACGCGACCAACCGCGACATCCCATTGCTGCATTAACTCACCCGCCTGATCTCTACTCATTTCCGGTAAAAAAGTACGCTCCATTTGCCATAAAGCGGCACACTCTTCCTGATTTTGGTACACCCCTACACCTAGTCCCGCCAAGTACGCTGCGCCTAAGGCTGTCGTTTCGGTCACCTTTGGCCGCACTACGGGAATGCCCAACAGATCTGCTTGAAATTGCAGCAACAAATTGTTCGCCGCTGCGCCGCCGTCCACGCGTAACTCATTGATTGGCGCTATCGCATCGCGGGTCATCGCTTGCAGCAAAACGGTACTTTGGAACGCGATCGATTCTAGCGCTGCGCGAGCAATGTGCGCGACGGTAGTGCCGCGACTTAGACCCAGAATAGCGCCTTTCGCAGATGGTACCCAATACGGCGCACCCAAGCCAGTGAAGGAGGGTACAAACACCACGCCGCCAGAATCCGGCACGGTGGTCGCCAAATCTTCTACATCCGTCGAGTGTTGAATCGCCTTTAAACCATCACGTAACCACTGCACCACCGCGCCGCCGATGAAGACACTACCTTCTAATGCGTACTGTGCTCTTGCGTCGGTCTGACAGGCTGCCGTACTAATCAAACCGTTGTGAGAGGTCGCACACACAGATCCCGTATGCAGCAACATAAAGCAGCCGGTACCATAGGTGTTTTTTGCCATCCCAGCGCTAAAACAGGCTTGTCCAAACAGCGCGGATTGCTGATCACCAGCGATACCAGCAATCGGAACCGGATGATCAAAAATCGTCGCGTCACCAAAGCGATGGCTAGACGGATGTACGCTAGGCAGCATCGCCCGTGGAATAGTAAAACATACTAGTAACTCATCGTCCCATTCCGCCCTATGAATATTCCACAGCATCGTGCGTGCCGCATTGCTGACATCGGTCACATGCAGTTGTTGGCCGCTCAGTTGCCACGCCAACCAGGTATCCACGGTACCAAACGCCAGCTCTCCGCGCTCTGCTTGCTGACGAGCATTTGGCACATGATCCAGTATCCATTTCAGCTTGGTCGCAGAAAAATACGGATCCAGAATTAAGCCGGTTTTTTGCTGTATGCGCTCTGCCCAACCCTGACTACGCAGCTCGTCACAATAGGCCGCAGTGCGCCGGTCTTGCCAGACGATGGCATTAAAAATTGGCTCACCAGTCCGACGATTCCAGACGATGCTAGTCTCCCGCTGATTGGTAATCCCCAGCGCTGCAATCGCCTTGGTTGATATGCCCGCCGCACCTGCCGTAGCCAATACTTGCTTACAAGTCGCTAACTGGCTGTGCCAAATCTCCATCGCATCATGTTCCACCCAACCAGGTTGAGGAAAAATTTGCCGGAACTCCTGCTGAGCCGACGCCACAATAGTGCCGCCCGCATCAAATAAAATACTACGGGAACTAGAGGTACCTTGATCAAGTGCGAGCAGATAAGTCATGTTGGTATAAGGATTGTTTGCCAGAAGTGTTCAGTGTAATTCAGACGCGAGATGTAAACGGCCTTAAGGATATGGCGATGCGAAAAATAAGACAGTTTTTGACTAGTTATTTACTATACTCCTAATGTGTATGTTTAATTGTCCTCATAATCATTGGGCAAAACGTTATCTTTTTTAAAAATTGAGGGGAGTATATGT
>JANXTO010000226.1 GCA_025352365.1 Undibacterium sp.
GAAGCGGCAAAAGCCATCCCGCGAGTTGGCGATAATCGTCAACTCGATATCGAACGCATCATTGCGATGAAGCCCGATTTACTCGTGGTCTGGATGCATGGTGCATTTGAGCGTCAGTTAGAGCCGTTACGTAAATCAGGCATACCGTATTATTTTAGTGATCCGCATAAGCTGGAAGATGTTCCCGCCACCTTGCTCAAGTTGGGGACTTTATTTGGTACGGAAAAACAGGCTCAAATAGCGGCAGCGGAGTTTAGCCAGCAACTCAACCAGCTTATTGCCCGCTACCAGAATAAACCGAAAGTCAGAACGTTTTACCAGGTCTGGAGTAAACCTATCTACACACTCAATGACAAGAATATCGTCAGTGATGCGATCAGGATTTGTGGTGGCGAGAATATTTTTGGATCCCTGTCTGCTGCTGCCCCAGTGGTGGGATTAGAGTCAGTGATACAAGAAAACCCCGAGGTGATTTTGACGGGTGACAGCAAACTACAAGCCACTAGCGGACTAGAGCAATGGAAGGATATCAAGAACTTACTGGCAGTCAAAAACAATAATTTGATCGTGGTTGATGGCGATTTATTAAACCGTGCCGGACCAAGAATTATTGAAGGTGCCAAAGCGGTATGTGAAGCATTAGATCAGGCACGCAATCGACGCGGTACTAAGCTTGACAGCAAGACTGATACGAAGTTAGCTCCAGTCAAGTCATCAGCAACATCATGACGATCAGCAAATCTCCCTACCAGCGTATCGCCTGTTTATCCACCGAGGCAGTAGAAACCTTATACGCGCTTGGTGCAGAAGAGTTGATCGTCGGGATTTCTGGCTATACCACCCGTCCTGCCAGAGCCAGACAAGAAAAGCCAAAAATTAGCGGATTCTCTTCTGCCAAAATAGATCGTATTCTAGCCGTGCAGCCAGATCTGGTGATTGCGTATTCCAATATGCAGGCGGATATTTGTCGGGATCTGATCGCTGCTGGGATTGAGGTGCATGTCTTTAATCAACATACGGTCGCGGGGATTTTACGCATGATTGCGGCACTCGCCAGTCTGGTTGATAAGCAACAGCAAGGTACAGAATTGATCGCTGATTTGCAAACACAGCTAGCGCATATTCAACAGCAAGCCGCGCGATGGACGCGCCGGCCCAAGGTCTATTTTGAAGAATGGAATGAGCCTTTAATGTCCGGTATAGGCTGGGTTTCAGAACTGATTCAGATCGCTGGTGGCAAAGATATCTTTGCTGAGTTAGCACACCATCACAGCGCCAAACAACGCATCATTGCTGACCCCAGTGAGGTCGTGCGACGCGCGCCCGATATCATCATAGGATCGTGGTGCGGTAAAAAATTCAGACCAGAAACTGTGACAGAACGCGATGGCTGGCAGCAAATTCCGGCAGTACAAAATGATTTAGTAGCCGAGATAAAATCGGCTGATATCTTGTCACCGGGGCCGTCCGCAATTTTGTATGGCTTGCCACAGTTGCATGCGTTAATCTCTCGCTGGCAAGAAATTTGATCCATCAAAATTAAGAGTTGCGAGTTGCGCAAAATTACGCTCATGATTCAGCTGAGAATTTACTCAAAGGGTTGACTAAAGATTTTTCGAAGCAAGCAAAAATCTAAACTTGTACATTGGTAACTACCAAAAACGCGTATGTGTGAGTTAGCGTACAGAGTCGGCCGGATGCAAAGCGCATGATTCAGATATGGACACTAATATTATTAATCCAGTAACGGCTTTAGCGACGACGCCAGTTGTTGCGTTGCCAATAGCGATTCAGCCTATAGACAGCACGGCCGTAAGTGCTGCGAATGTAAGCGAGGTGAATCCAGTAACGTCGCCTGATGCTATTAGTAGCACTCAAACTGTCATTGCCCCGACGACTAATGTGGTGTCGCAGGCTGACGCTGCCGTTATTGTTGACATTTCTCCACCTGCACAATTACTGGCAGCAGCATCAACTTTGCAGCAATTAGCCGATGTGCCAGGCAATCCTAGTTTTACTGATTTACTCGCTGGTACCCAGAATTTTGTCGATAGCTTCAACAATTTGCAAATCACTGCGCCGGATGCCGGGCTAAATGCTGCCTTGGATGCTACGATTAACACAGCACTAAATGCAGCATCCGGCACATCACTAAATGCCACTACTACAGGTGGAAATGCGGCGTCAGATTTGGCGCAGATTGGAGTGAATTTTTCTGCTGCCACGATTTCTAACAGTAATGAATCACTGACCATCAATCCAGATACGCTACAAACTGCATACAACGCCAATCCTGCGGTGACATCGGATTTAGTCGCCCAGACGGCACAATCTCTGGCTAGTGCATTAACTGCGGCTACAGCAACTGCTGCTAGCGATCCCGGTACTTTTGCTGCTGGAATCAGTGCAGCTCAAGTCGACACTAATACAGGTATCAACTTAAATGCCAATACAAACACGCAAAATCTTTCTAGCGTTAGCCTGAATACAGGCTTGGATACTCAATCGCTGAGTAGTTTGGCAGACGCTGCATTAAGCGCCGCCTTGCTGGAAACATCCTCTGCGATTATCTCGATTCAGCTTACTTCGCCAGCAGAGCAGGCTGGTTTAGCGACAAATCAAACTTTGAACCCAACTTTAAATCCCTCACAATCACAATCGCAATCACAACTTCAATTACAGTTTAATGCAGATATAGAGTCGCGTACCGTTCCGCTAAATTCGGCCACTGCTAACCCTGCAAATCTAACCTCGGCGAGCAGTAGTTCTGTTACTACTCCAATCGCTATTCCAATTGCTAATCCAGTAGTTTTGCTACAGCAAGTACCGTTAGCAAGCACGACCAATACTGCTTTGACAGAAGCTGTGAATGCCACACCCTTGACTACTCAATCGCAATTAAATCTGTTGTTTCAAAATCCAGCGCTACTACCGCAAAACAATCCCGCATTAGCGGCGGCAATTGCTGCTTATCATGTCAAAGATAGCGTCACCGGATCTATCATCGACATTGATACGGCGAAAGAAGAGGATATCGTCAACGATGTAGAGCCAGTCACAAAGGTAGATCCCATCACGGATGATTTACACCGACGCACTTAAACTTCTTCAATTCATTTCAATTTACTAAGCTTCTTTTTTATTGCGCTTCAACGCCATACCCACAGAACGCGGTGCCGTCTGCACAAAGCCAAATTGCGCATACAACTCTTGTGCTTTGCCGTCGGCAATTAAGCTAATGTAAGCGCTCTCAGGCGCATTCATTTCCAGGTAGGCGACAATCCCTTGCATGATGCGCTTACCTACACCTTTGCCTTGATGCGAGGGCAGCACGGCGATATCAACTACCTGATAAAAACAACCGCCATCACCAATCACACGTCCCATACCAACGGCCTGATCATTAAACATAATTTGAACCGCAAATAAGCTATTCGGCAAACCTCTGCTGGCGGCCTCGGTCGTTTTCCCGCTTAATCCCGCACCTGATCGCAAAGTTTGATAGACCTCAATCGAAGGGATCAGATTGCTGATCGTGTACGCGCTCGCGTGCTGATCAAGCTGATTTGTTTTGTTCATGACGTTAAATACTTTCTCAAAATGAAGGGCAATAAACTCTACAGACAAGCCTAAAGCATAGATAAAACCAATATACTCCCCAATATATTTTAAGTTTTACGCTCATTGACCAGTGAATGATTGGACGTCTAATATATACTAAGCCCAGTATATTATTATCTCTCATAAGACATTCTATGAAAATCACCACCTTGATGGTGCAAGGCACCACCTCAGACGCGGGTAAAAGCACCGTAGTCGCCGCCTTATGTCGTCTGCTGAAAAGACAAGGTGTAGCAGTCGTACCGATGAAGCCGCAAAACATGGCCTTAAATAGTGCTGTGACAATCGACGGTGGCGAGATCGGCCGCGCGCAGGCATTGCAAGCGATCGCGGCGGGTTTGCCCGCACATACGGACATGAACCCGGTTTTGCTCAAGCCGTCTTCCGATACCGGAGCGCAAATCATCATCCACGGCAAAGTCCGTGCCGATATGAATGCGCGTGATTACGATCAGTATAAAACCGTCGCCATGCAAGCCGTGCTGGAATCCTATGGCCGGCTGCAACAGCAATACGACAGCATCATTGTGGAAGGTGCAGGCAGTCCGGCGGAAATCAATTTACGTGCGCGTGATATCGCTAATATGGGATTTGCAGAAGTGGTTGATTGCCCTGTGATTCTGGTAGCGGATATTGATCGTGGCGGCGTTTTTGCCCACTTCCTCGGCACGCTAGCCTGTTTGTCAGAGTCAGAGCAAAACCGTATCGTTGGCTTTGTGATTAATCGTTTTCGCGGCGATATCAGTCTGCTTGAACCTGGCTTAGCTTGGCTTGAAGAAAAAACCGGTAAGCCTGTGCTGGCAGTGCTGCCGTATTTGCACGGACTGATGCTGGACGCTGAAGATGCGATTCAGTCTAGCCAGCAAGGTGCAGGCCAATTCCGCATCATCGTACCGGCGATACCGCGTATTTCTAACCATACCGATTTTGATGCACTGCGCGCGCATCCCGAGCTTGATTTGCAATTTATCGGACCCGGCATGGCAATCCCGCCTGCCGATCTGATTATTCTGCCAGGCAGTAAAAATACCCGCGCTGATCTGGCTTTTTTGCAAGAGCAAGGCTGGCAGCCTGTGTTGGAAAAACACCTGCGCTATGGCGGGAAAATTATCGGCATCTGTGGCGGTTATCAAATGTTAGGTCATATCGTCAGCGATCCCCATGGGGTAGAAGGCATCGCTGGAGATTCTGACGGTTTAGGCCTGCTCGATATCAGCACAGAATTGACCAAAGAGAAGCGTCTACAACAAGTTACCGGTCGCTGCTTGTTTGGTAACCAAAATGGAAATTCGATTGAAAACCAGGCAGCCAAAGTCAGCGGTTATGAAATCCATATGGGCATCACTTACGCTAGTAATGATACCCAGCCAGTATTTGTTTTAGATAACGACAGTGCAGAATTAGAAGGCAGCCGCTCACCAGATGATCAGATTCTAGGCTCCTATCTGCACGGCTTATTCGATCATCCAGAAGCTTGCGCTGCATTACTTGCGTGGGCAGGATTAAAGACCGAAGTCACGGTCGATCTGGCCACATTGCGCGAACAAAGCATCGACCGCGTCGCTGATGCTTGCGTGCCGTTGTTGGCGGCCTTGCAAGCGTTACCAACACGCCTTAGCCAAAACTAAGAAAGCCTATCCATATCGATTGGAACTTCATTGGCCCGGTGCGGTCATATCGCAGTTATATTCGCTTACAAGTTTTAAGATGAAATTTTCTTGTTATATTTGGCTGATATAGTCCAGCCGCTTGATTAAGACTTCATTTTGTTTCTCTTAGCAGGTATCTGATTTTGTGCTCGTCGCCCATTATTGGTTCAACTTCCTTCGACAGAGAACGTATTATCAGCTTAAATCAGCCCTATCAAAAATTACATTCACTACTAATTACTATGTCCTTTAATCTGCTGCCGTTCCGCCTCGCCTTACTTCCTTTAGCGATTTTGCTTGCCTATAATTCTGGTGCTCAAGCGCAGCAATTAACGCCGCCGCAATCAGCTCCGCTACAAGCTGACCCGCAAAAGCCATCAAGTCCGCCATCGGTATCACCTGCGCCAGCGGTAGTG
Source organism: Undibacterium sp. (assembly GCA_025352365.1). Lineage (GTDB taxonomy): Bacteria > Pseudomonadota > Gammaproteobacteria > Burkholderiales > Burkholderiaceae_D > Undibacterium. The sequence continues at coordinate 5,687 of JANXTO010000226.1, forward strand.
CCAACCACCCCCGGCAAAGAACAAATCCAAAAAGTCGAAGTCAGCGGTGCCAAAGGTTACGACGAGCGTCGCCAGGATACTGCAACCAAAATCGTGGTGACTCAGGAGGACATTATTCGCTATGGTGATTCAACCGTGGCTGATGTGTTGAAGCGTCTGCCCGGCATTACGATCGGTGGTGTACAAGGACGTGGAGGCGAGATACGCATGCGTGGTCTGGGTTCTGGCTACACCCAAATTTTGCTGAATGGTGAACCTAGCCCGCCGGGATTTTCTTTAGATTCAATCTCACCTGACCTGATCGAACGGATAGAAATTATCCGTGCCGCCACTGC
>JANXTO010000052.1 GCA_025352365.1 Undibacterium sp.
TAGCGGCATAACTCATCAGACTAGGACGCGTGATGAACAAAGATCCGCGCGAGGCAAGTTCATTCAAACCAAATTCTGGCACCGGGCCAGAAGCACTACCAAAGCTGACCATCATACCCAATGGTGACAAGCAATTGAGCGAACCGATGAAGGTATCTTTGCCAATGGAGTCATACACGACTGGCACGCCTTTGCCACCAGTAATTTCTTTAACCCTTTCAACAAAATTTTCTTTGTTGTAATTGATGACATGAGTACATCCGTGCGCTTTGGCGAGTTCTGCTTTTTCGTCCGAACCGACAGTGCCTATCATCGTCACGCCAATTGCCCGCGCCCACTGGCAAGCAATCAAACCGACGCCACCTGCTGCGGCATGGAACAAAATGGTTTCACCCCCTTTGAGCGGAAAGGTACGGTTGAACAAATATTCTACCGTCAAGCCTTGCAGCATCATTGCTGCGGCAGTCTCAAACGAGATATTGTCTGGCAAACGCACCAGATTATCGGCTGGCATAATCCGCGCCTCGGCATACGCACCGTTGGGGCGACCGGCATAAGCAACGCGATCGCCTACTTTGACATAAGTCACATCAGCACCAACAGCCTCCACCACGCCTGCGGCCTCCATCCCCAAACCCGCTGGCAAGACTTGCGGATATAGGCCGGTACGAAAGTACACATCGATATAATTCAACCCGCACGCGACATGGCGGATCAGCGCTTCGCCGGGGCCTGGCTGGCCCAGTGTGACATCGACGTATTCCATCACTTCTGGACCGCCGGTTTGCTGGATTATGATGGCTTTTGTGGTTGTCATGGTCTCGCTCTCTTGGTTAATTGGCTGTAATTCGAATTTGAATTAAAGTTTTAATTTAGCTTTTAATATGAATTGAGCTGAGTTGAAATGTGAACCCAGATTAAAAAATAATCATTTTTTAATCGACAATAAATACATGCCGCCAACGACTAAAACAGTACCTGCCAGTTGCCAGGCGGTGATCGGCTCACTTAAGAAAAACGCCCCTAAAAATAAAGTAGATACCGGGCCTATCATGCCCGCTTGCGAGGCAATCGGTGCGCCAATACGTTGCACCGCAATCATGGTCAGGAATACCGGCAACACAGTACACAATATTGCGTTAACTAAAGACAGCCAGTACACAGGCGCCGGCTGAATCATCATACTGACAGGGCGCAGCGCAAAAAATTGCCCGATACATGCCACACTAGATACACACATCGCATAAGACACCAGACGCAGGCTACCAAGGCGCATCACCAATTGACCAGACTGTATTAAGTACAGAGCATACGATGTGGCTGCACCTAAAACCAGCAGCCCGCCTAGCAAAACATCTGCGCCGCCAAACTGTAAATCATGTACAAATACCAGTACGATCCCAAGGTAAGAAACCGCCAGCGCAGCGCATTCTATTTTGCTGATTTTACGTTTTAAAAATGTCGCTGAAATCAGTAGTACAAATGAGGGTGTCAAAAATAAAATCAGGCGTTCCAGTCCTGCTGTAATGTATTGCAAACCCAGAAAATCTAAAAAACTAGAGAGGTAATAACCGATCAAACCCAAGACCACTAAACGCCAGCGATCTGCTACTGACAAGGCACCACCTTTGTGCGCTTGCCAAATCGCAATCGCAGCAAAAATTGGCAAAGAAAACAACATGCGAAACATAATCAGAGTGACCGCATCAACGTGATAACGGTAAATCAGTTTGGCAACAATTGCCTTGGTCGAAAATAAAACCGCACCGGTAATGGCGATCACCAAACCAATTAAATATTGTCGGCGCTCGTAGGCGGATTGGGTAACTAAGGTAGGTGTGCTCATTTGGAATATTGTACGAGCATATTCAGTTTGAGGTTTTTTAAAGCCACTAAAGTTTGGCTTATGCGTGTTTATTGACAGATAGATGTGTGTGATAGTGCTTGTTTTTAATATGAAGTCGCATTGCGAAGCAGGAGCGCTCGAAACCTAAATGGTAGCGATATTTAACACTCACTATAAAATATACTCCTAATAAGTATATATTTTATGCCCATATAATAATTGGACAATAAGGCATTTTCTATAAAAAAGATGGGGAGTATATGAAAATGACCGATATCTTTAGAATATCGGCCATTCATATTATCCAAACAAATTTTAAAAAAATAACTTAAAAACTGGTGGACAATCCCACATACAAAGTACGACGCGGGCCGTATTGTGGAGCCCCGACACCGACGCCAGAACCGTCACGTAGTAAATAAGATTTATCAAACAGATTAATCAAAGCAATTCGTCCTTCTATCTTACCGGCGGGGGTATTTTTCCAGGTATGGGTGAACGCCGTATTGATCGTTGTATAGCTTGGCAAAGTACCTGAATTTGGTGCCGCACCATCTGGCGTATCACGCAAACCACTGCCATATAAGAAGTCGGCACTTAGTTGCGAATCGCCGAAATGGTAGTGAGTACCGCCCGACAACGTCATGGTCTGATCATGATCCACATAGATGTAATGATTGGCGATATAAGCAACTTCATCTACGCCAAACAAAGCCTGGCCAGAATTAATATTTTTACCTTGCGCTTTTTGAAAAGCCAGATTCAGATACGCTCCCCAATTTTTTTGGCTGTAAATAGCAGACAACTCCAAGCCTTTGGCGTAACCCTGCGCATAGTTAAATGGCGTGAGTATCAAGGCCTGGCCAAATTGGCCTTCGTCCAACATATTGGTAATTTTTTTATAGTAAGCATCAGCGGTCAATACAAGGTCTTGATTGACGTGATGGCTAATCCCCAGATCGTAGTAATGCGTGCGCTCCACCTTGACGTTGTCCGAGGTCGGAATTTGCGGTGCGTTGGTCGTACCGGCATACAAATTAATACTCGATTGCGCGGCCAATTCTTGCGGTGGCGGCGTGAAGTAGCGTGAATAACCTGCGTGTAAAGCGGTGGTATCACTCAATTTATACGCCAGGTTTAAACGGGGACTCCATTGCTGTTCAGAGGTGTAGGCCGACACTTTGTCAAAGCGCACGCCGTAGTTCAATGTCAGTGGTTGGGCGATATGCCATTCATCCTGCAAATACAAACTAGATAGCGTACCGGTTTTGCCACCATTGTCTTGAATCGTGATGGGGTCTGAAGAATTTTGTGCGCCGGAATCATCCGTCGTAAATAAGGACACGGCATTATTGCTGGCCGTGACTTGACGGGTATAAGCACCGCCCGCCCGCAAAGTGTGATCTTGATGCAGTTTATAACTGATATCAAATTGCACGCCGTTGGCACGGTTAGAACGCAGTGAATCTGAAGCGACGCCGTTATAAATTAAATCGCCATTCGCATCCGGCGTGAAATGCAATTCAGAGTATTGATTGAAAGCGGATAGCTGAAAATTGACGTTGCCTAAACTTTTTTGTAGCGAAACCACGGCAAAGCGGTTCACCTCACGTTGGTTTTCATTCAGGTTGGATGAGGGCAAACTGCTAGTGGTACCGTCACTAAAACCTGTCAGCGCAAAACCGGGCGCCTGATTAGGATTATTTGGGATCTGGAAACGACCGTTATAGGTACCAAACATCAAACCCAGACGCGTGTTGTCATCTAAAAAATAAGACAAATTACCAAAGGTTTTAGATTGCCGGGTTTTGTCATGCAATGCGCTAGAACTTGGTACCGGATTCTCAATTCCGAGAGAATTGGATAAGAAGCTGCCGGACAAATAATAATTAAATGCGCCTTTGCTACCAAAAAATTCCGCGCTAGGTTCAACATAGCTATGGCTACCCATCTGAATACCAATCCGGCCACCTGGCGTTACGCCGCCCTCCTTGGTTTGGATATCAACAATACCCGCAGTACGCAAACCAAACTGTGCTGGCAATGCCCCGGTCATAAAGTCAGTCTGATCGACCAAACGCGTATCAATCGACTGCCCAAAACCGGTAATACTTTCTGGCAGCTGGACACCGTTAATCCGATATTGCACGTTAGCGTGATCATCACGTACGTGCAAACCGCCAGATGCTTTGGAGTCTTGAGCGACGCCAGGCAAACGCAGCAAAACTTCATTAAACGGCGTGTTATCGCCCTGTCCCAGCATGTCTATCATGTGGGTATCAATGCTATAAACGGTGGTACCGATCTTGGGGGACAATTCAATCCGCGCACTTTTAAGATGCGCCGCGGTCACTTCTACGCTTTGTACTGGCGTGTCAGATTTGCCTGATGCGTCCGGCGCGTCCGCCACAGAATCACCTGCAGCATGAGTGGATGAAATGACAAACAGACCAGCCAGGGCGAGTGAAAGCTTACTCATTTTAAGAGTACGTTGCATGTGAATAACCTCTGAATAAAATACGCGAAGCTCAGCCTTGTCGAATGAAGGCAAGCTCGCTTAAAAATATAATTTTCAAACTGAAGTTCGAAAATTTAAATTAAAACCGGAGTTCAGCTCAATTTTTAAATTGAGCTGTTTTTGATGAATTACGCAGAGGCGTGCGGGGGACCGCAGCTTGGTGGAAAAAGCTCAGGCGAGCAATAATTGGCGATCTTGACCGGGACAGCGAGAACCCGGTAAGGCATGACATAAACATGCTGAACAATTGCAGGTAACAACGGCAGACCGACTACCTTATCGATCACGTCGCTACAAATGGCGCATTCTTTGGTATCCAGCGCGGTCTTGTGTTGATGTGTCGCCGCCGTTGTCAGCGCCAGAACCAAGGCAAAAGCACCAAACAAAATAATCAACAAGCGCCACACATCACGCGCCGCAAATGCAGGTGCGAATGTAGCTGTCGCCAACTTTGCAGGCATGGCCGACATAGCGGCAGTACCTCGCTTAGCTAGCGGATGTTGATCGGTAGTCTTACGCTGAGGCATTCTTTTGTTTTTGCACTTGAGTTGCATTAAGGATGCGAGATCATAACAAGAAAAAAACATTCTGGCATCATCGGATTACATCCTTACACATTTAGCTCATCGCTAGGTTATTACTAGCTGATCACTCAATCGTCACTAACTCGTCAATAAGGCTTACACAAATTTGCCCCGGCAAGGCGTAGCGACGAAGGCACAGCTTGGTGATTGTCTGCTGATTGCAATTACAAAACTGACGCAATTTTCATCAGAAATGTTTTATCAAATACAGGAAATCCATTTGAATATTTTTTCGTGAAGAAATTTTTTTGGTTGTAAATTTTTGAGGCTTGAAAACAACGACATTAAATACAACAGTGTTAGTGTAAAAATTCTAAGCTGATTTCTTTACACAAAATTTTTACACAAAACCGACTTAAAAAAACCAATACAAACGAATTTTTCAATAGATAAATTTGGTGATTTTTAAGCATGTAAACAAAATATAAAAATGACGAGCTCCTGATCCCCCAATCCACACATTGTTACTGATGGTTACATATTAATCAATTTAGCTTAACTTTTTGGAATATTTCTTCTGCTACGATAAGTTTTCTTTCAGTCAATTCTTTAGCTCAGGTTCGACAGATTTAAACGCTACCGTAACCGTAAAAACGAACGTAAAAGCGAACGCGAAATTAAGCACAAGACAGCGAGTCGATAGCTAAATAAATCCACCGGAAAGATTAAAAAAAGGCGCTGATTGCCGCTGTGAAAAGCCTGCGATGCATCAGTATAAAACTGCTTAAAATTGGTTGTAATTGTTCGTGTCACCCATCCATTGGAGTGCATTAAAGATGATCCAGCATTATCAACAGATTGCCCAAAGCCTTAATTGGGATGCAGATTATATAGCCAAAAATAGTCACTTTAATGATGGCGAACTGATCGCCGCACAGCAGCAAACATTTACCGATTCTACTGATCTGAGATTGTCGATAACAGAAGAAAAAATGTCCCGCTTTGCGGTGATTGCTTCTAGCCTTGTTGCTCCTCAGCTCCGTCACTTCAATTCTCTCGTTCCTGCAATAGCTCCAACATTAGTTCCAAAATCTAATAACAGCGCCAACACTCAAATGGGTCAGCATGATTTTGAAACCAAGCGCTTCAAACGCAACCATTTTTTCCTCAGTTAAAAATTCCACGCTGTAAAAATATTGCTTCAAAAGTCTAGTTTTAAAAATCTAGTTTTAAAAAGTGGTTTTTAGATTTACGTATCACTGCTTTACCAAGAATATTTCAAGACCGACCAACTTACTATCTAACGTAGAGTCGATCTTGCAATAGGCATTTTTTCTGGACCGCGTTTAAAAAAACGGTAAATTGAATTTGCCAAGCCTGTAGAAAACAAGATTTTCTTCCAGGTTGCTGTGACTGAACCGATCTCTTCAAAATCCTTTGAACTGGTCACTTTCTTCGTATTACCATTTGGAGATAAGTAATGAAACTCAGTTGTAAATTTAAAATGCTGCCTGTAGCAGCAATGGTGTTAGCAACAATTGGTGGCGCAGCACAAGCAGCCGAACAATGGGTCTCTACCGCGACCAAAGCGCCGCGTTTGTTGAGCACTGCATCGCCACTGGCATTGATGCAAGCTGGGACACAAACCCATGTTGTGGTCTCATTGAAAGTACGCAACAAAGCGGACCTCGATGCGCTGACAACTAACCTCATCACTGGTGGAGGCGCCAAGCCAATCACTAGCGCTGAGTTCATGAGCCACTACGCACCAACAGCAGCCCAAGTAAAATCGGTAGTCGATCATTTGACCAAAAGTGGTTTCGTCAATATCGTCGTCTCTGACAACCACCTGCTGGTCAGCGCAGATGGTGCAGCATCCTCTGTTAAAACTGCATTCAATACTGATCTGCATACATACAACGTTAATGGCCGCACAGCGCATGCCAACTTGAGTGATGTAACTGTACCGCAATCGCTGGGCGATATCGTATTGGCCGTCCATGGTTTGCAAACTGTCCATCTGCATCACACGATGGCGATGCGTCCAGATGCTAAAACACTGTCAACTGTTGGCCACAATCCAACCGACTTCCCTTTGATCTATAACGCATCTAGCTTGCCAAGTGCAACCAATGCCACCATCGGTATTATTACCCAAGGTAGCATGACGCAAACGATCAAAGATCTGAACACATTCACCACCAATGCTGGCTATCCAAAAACTAATGTCAGTACAGTGACAGTCGGTTCTGCCAGCACAGATACCTCTGGTGTGGATGAATGGAATATGGATACACAAGATGCCTTGGCAGCAGCAGGCGGTACGATCAAACAAATGATTTTGTACACCGCTAATACCTTGAGTGATGCAGACCTGACTAACACGTACAACAAAGCCGTCAGCGACAACGTAGCCAAAACGATCAACGTGTCTTTAGGTGAATGCGAAACTGATGCGCAAAGCTCCGGCATCATGGCAAGTAACGATCAGATCTTCCAGACTGCGGTAGCGCAAGGGCAGACATTCTCGGTTTCTTCCGGCGATTCAGGTGCGTATGAATGCGGTGGTTCCAGCACATCACAAAGCTACCCTTCTGTATCCCCTTATGTCATCTCAGTTGGCGGTACTTTGCTGAATACATCAGGTACGACATGGACATCTGAAACAGTATGGGCTTGTACCAGCTCTGCTAATTGCCAGCAAAGTTCCAGCGGTGGCGCAGGCGGTGGACCAAGCCTGACAGAACCAGCACCAAGCTGGCAAACTGCCGCAGGCGTATTGGGAAGCTCCACCAAACGTGGCGCACCTGACGTCGCATTTGATGCATCACCTAACAGCGGCGCATTGGTAATCGTCAACGGTACTAGCTCGCAAATCGGTGGTACTAGTCTGGCAGCACCGTTGTTCACTGGTTTCTGGGCTCGCGTTCAATCCATGAACAACAATACCCTGGCCTTCCCGGCTTCTGCCATTTATCAAAAAGCAGCGGCTAATCCAACAATGTTTCATGATGTGACTTCTGGCAGCAACGGTGGTTACACGGCAAAAACTGGTTGGGATTATGCAAGTGGCTACGGTAGTTTGAACGTTGCTAATTTTGCGACTGTCATGGGATCAGGCGGCGGTACAACACCTCCACCATCCAATGTACTGAGCAATGGCGTAGCAAAAACTGGCCTCGCTCTGACTACTGGCAACTCCACGGTGTACACTTTTGTGGTTCCATCAGGTCGCACTACATTGACCTTTAAAACATCGGGTGGTACTGGCGATGCAGATATCTACGTCAAACTAGGTTCTGCACCGACAACATCATCTTATTTGAAAAAATCAGATGGATCTACCACGACTGAAACAATCACTATTAGCTCACCAGCCGCAGGTACTTACTACCTGTTGCTCAACTCTTATGCCAGCTTTAGCGGCGTGAGCTTGGTTGCTTCTGACTAATAGGCATTGTTAGCGATTAGTCGCTAATGAGTTTGGCTGGCTGCGACAAGTTTGCGGTCAGTCAAATAAGCTATAACCAATTTCGCCCTCATTCTGACGAGAATGAGGGCGAAATTGTTTCAGCGCTGATGTTGATATGGTGCGACTAAGCATTGGTAAAAGACACTGCTGGATTAGCTTAACAAGCTAGAGTGGAGGCAATTGAATTCCACAACAATCAATATACTCCCATTTATTTTTATAAAAAATGGCTTATTGACCAGTAAATATATGGACTACTAAAATATACCTACTATGAGTATATATTTAACGACGAATCGATTTAGACATTCTCAATGGGAGTTTCACTCGCTCATTTTCTCTGCTTCGCCATTCAGTGGTCGCTCAAAAGTCACTCTCAAACCTAGCAACGAGCGCATTGCTTTATTCAGCCAGCTCACCAAACCAGGTCAGGCCAAATAAGCGATCAGGGTCGAGCAGTATTTGCATTTTTCCCGCCAGTTGCTGCGCTGCTTGCGACGTAAACCGATGGTAGTAGGTTTGATTATAGGGGCCGACTCCGTGTTCGGCACTAAAGCTGCCTTGATACTCATTCACCACCATATCGTAGATCGCATCGCGCACTGCGCTGACCGTTGCCGCATCGTAAGCGACCGTCGCCACATGCGGCCACACCAGATTAAAGTGGCAACCGCCATCCGCCCAGTGACCAAAATCCATGATCTGTAAAAATGGATAATCGGTTTCGATCAAGCCAATCGCCTGCTGCCGAAAATCAACCAAAGATGAACGCGGCATAGAAATGTCAAACGCAATAATCTTACCTTCGCTACGCAAAGACTCACTGATTGCATGCCGGATACGCCATAAATCTTTACCGCGACCAATCACTGCATTGGTGATGATGTCGTCATCGCTTCCAGTCAACAAGGCAGCCAGCGAATTGCTTAATAAATCCTCCAGACACAAGCCTGAATGCTGCTGAGTGATGCTGGTATCCAGCTCAACCAGGACGCAATAATCGGGGATATCAGCCAGGCCGCCAAAGGGATTGCTGATCGCCGGAACATGTCGCAATACCGACGCCAATGCCGATCCAGAGATTCCCTCAAAGGCACTTAGCAACTCGCCGCAATCACGCTCCAGCCTTTGCAACAATTCCAATACCGCAGCCTGATCACGCGGCACAACTAATGCAGTAGCGCTTTGTTTTGGCAAGCGATGCACTTGTAAAACGGCTTGACTGATAATTCCGTAGGCGCCGCTGGTACCGACAAACAATTGCTTTAGATCGGGGCCGGTATTATTTTTGCGAAGCGCTGATTGCAGATCTAGCACCGTGCCTGCTGGATTCAACAATACAACTTCCAGCCCCAACAAATTTTGCCGCACGTCGCCATACTTAATCAGTCTTGCACCACCGGTATTGGCAGCGATCATGCCACCGATGGTCGGGTTGGCACCGAGGTCAATCGGGAAGCATAAATCGTGTTCTTTCAGCGCCTCATTCAGATCGTGCAAGGTCACACCAGAATCGACGGTGACTGAGCGGTTGACCGTATCAATCTCTATGCGACGATTTAGACGCTCTGTGCTTAACACCAAATACTGTCCGCTCTGATCTGGCGTACTGGCTGCGACCAAGCCCGTATTGGCACCCTGCACCACCAGCTTCAAGTGATACGCTGCACACAGACTGACCAGTTGCGACAATTGCGCGGTGCTATTGGGACGCGCGACCGCCATTGCTTGCCCGACGCCATAACGCGCTCCGGTTACGTAACGAGCGCAGTCCTCTGGCTTGGTCAACAAACCGGCATTACCCAATAAATCTTGCAGCGAGTCCATTACAGCTAAACGATTGGCAGGCTCACACATTGGCGGTCATCTTAAAAATACCTTGCGCATTGCCTGTGTCAAACTGCAGATCGAGTTTCGACAATCCGGTGACGGGATCAGGCATCGTGTCGCGTGAGATAAATTCATAAAACGATCCCGGCACTTCGCGCGTCACCAGCGCCGCCTCTGCATCATAAAATTCCCGCACAACATTGTCGGCCTTAAACGCGGTCTGCCTTACGCGGCCCGAGCCAGAGACTTCGACCTGCGCTTTGATGGGGCGCCCCAAGGCTTTTTGCTCCTCGGCAGTCTGGAACACATCCGCTACGCGGTCCGTCGCGTGGTTAAACACATTTCCCTCAGTGGCGATCCATGCCATTTCGGCAGATTCTTTGATCAGTAGCTCATAGTCGCTTAATTGCGGAGTGCCATGCTGACGATCAAAACAGGCGACCAGCACAGGCAATAATTCCAGCGCCTGCTGCACGCTCAGACTGCCGTCGCGCTCCAGTTCATTGAGCAGACTAAACGCCGCTGGCGTCAAAGGATCTTTGGAGTCGCCCAAAACCCGGCTCACTGCCTGCTGAAAAGCCGGACTAAAACGTTCTGGATGCAGTTCGCTGACAAAAAACTGCGAGATATTTTCAGGATCATCAACCTGTGCATAAGAGCGCCCGGTCATGTTTAAACGATCCAGCGGATATTTGCCATTCAGGCGATACCCTAATGGCTTGAGAATCCGGGTCACGGCGGCTTCGCCCGGTGGCAAAGCACCGATGCCAAACCAGCGCACCGTACGTAAAGCTCCGTGATCCAGCATGACTTTACCGCCATTAGCAATCAGCTCGTCGGTGTATGTCTTTCCACTAGGAACCCGCTGCAAAATTCCGTAAAACAGCAACATATTCAAGGCCTGCGCGATCTCGGCACGTGTTACCTGCCCCGGTTGTACGTGGTCAAATTTAGCAGATATATGCAATAAATTCACTAAGTTGCTTGTTTGTTGCTCGCCTATACTGGCAACAAGCAGGGTTTGAATATGTGGATTCATGATAGACAGTTTAATTGTTAGCTAGTGCAGCATTCTCACTTAACTGGACAATCGGGACAAACGATATAAAATCACAAGTTAGTGAATAAAAAGAATAATCTATTCAATGAGAAAAAAAATCCCCAGCTTAAATGCGCTCATGATCTTTGAGGCTGCAGCACGCCTGCAAAGTTTTACCCGTACCGCGGATGAACTGGCGCTGACCCAAGGCGCGGTCTGCAAACAAATTGTGGGGTTAGAGAGCTGGTTAGGTGTACCGCTATTTGCCCGCATCAAACAACGCGTCGTATTAACGCCTTCCGGACAAGAGTATGCGGGACGTATACGTCTGCATCTGGGCCGAATAGAGCGCGACACCCTAGAGTTGATGGCGAGCCAGGAGGGTTCCGGCGTGCTGGAATTGGCAGTCGTGCCGACTTTTGCGACCCAATGGCTGATCCCGCGTCTAGCACAATTCCACGCACTACGCCCCGACATTACGATTAATCTCAGTACCAGAACCGATGCGTTTATTTTTTCTGAATCGCATTTCCATGCGGCGATTCATTCAGGACAAGCGCCTTGGCCCGGCACCATTGGGGATTTTTTAATCGGTGAAGATGACACAACACCAGTTTGCAGCCCTGCCTTATTGGCAAAGTATCAAACTACGGATGCGACCAAAGCCAACGAGAACATCATAGGCATCACAGATATCAGCAAAATGCCTTTGCTGCACCTGACCAGCCGTTTAGACGATTGGCGACGCTGGTTTGATTTACATGATTGCCGCAATGACGTATCCGCTGTCAAAGGTGCACGCTATGAATTGTTCACCATGCTGATCAGTGCCGCCGCCGCCGGTTTAGGTGTGGCGCTGATCCCGCGTTTTATGGTGCAGGCAGAATTGGATGCTGGCACGCTGACCATTCCACTGCAATTGAGCCTACCCCGCTCGGCTGCGTATTATCTGGTGTATCCGGAACAAAACGCGAGTCTGGGACCTTTGCTGGCGTTTAAGAACTGGTTGTTGGATAGCGCCAAACAGGCGGGTTAAACCTAGAAATTTTTATATACTCCCCATTATTTTTATAAAATATCGCTTATCCTCCAAATATTACCAAGACAACTTAAATATACTCATAGGCAGTATATTTAAGTTGAGAATATTAGGACTGATGCAAAACTGCCCCAGCAAGGCGTAGCGACGACGACAATACTCTAGTACAGCAAGGCGCTACAACGCAGCTGGGGCATTTTTACGTCAGTCCTAACTATAAATTATTATCTTTGTTAACATTAACTCAACACACTGTCGTAACTGGTGTAGGAATAAGGAGCAATAATGGACTTCCAGAGTATTCCCGTTTTACGCATCTTTGATGAAGAAAAAGCGAAACAATTTTATGTGGAGTTTCTCGGCATGAGTATCGATTGGGAGCATCGGTTTAAGGATGATTTTCCTATTTATATGCAAGTATCAAAAGACAATCTCGTTTTTCACCTAAGCGAACATTCCGGTGACTGCACGCCGGGAAGCAAGGTGTTTGTAAACACGCCAGACATCGACGCGCTGTACCAAGAGTTATCGCAGAAGACCTACCAATACAATCAACCTGGCATTGAAATCGCCGTATGGGGCGATAGAATCATGAGCCTGACAGACCCTTTTTCCAATAAGATTCTGTTCAACGAAGTAAAAACTATAAGCTAAACAGAAATCCGTTTCAAAGAAAGAGGCTCAGTCATGAACGATGTTTTGATAGAACGACGCTGGTATGCCGTGTCGCCAGACGGTGTCGGCGCAGACCTGAACTTACGTATTGCTGCCCCGATCAAGGACCATGTTGACTGGGGTTGCGACGTATCGCTGGGGATACTCGACTCGCATCCATCGAGGATTTACGGGATCGATAGCTGGCATGCTGTACAAATGGCAATGTCATTCATTGCACTGAGAGTCAGGCATTTTTCTGAAACTGGCTGGTTATTTTATTGGGACAAAGACGGCAATCCGGCAATGCCAGACGATCTGATTACTTCAGGAATAAGCAAATCCATCTAATCAGATAGAGCAATATCCATAACGCTATATGCTCAAATGTAGAGTTTTTTAAAATCTCCCATACACGTTTGATCCTCCAATTCAGATCGATCAAGCCCGCCAAATTACAGTTCGTCAGACCGTCCTAGCGGGATTGACCGACACTGACTATATTAGAGTTAGCTTCTAAAAAAACTAAAACTGTGATGCGCATTTGGACCGATGCTTAATTGCTTTTTTAGCTTGATCTAGCTTGTCAGTCAGGCAATCTCGCCACACAGGGGATACGGATTTTTTATAAGCTAACAAAAACCAACCCAAGAATTTGAAAGGATATTGTATGGACCTCAAAGCAGACATGGATGGCGTTGTTATCTTGAGCATCGCCATCCTGATTATCAGCAGTGTGATACATCAACTTTTTGTCTAAAACCCCAAGTCTAGGAAACTCAATGCTGACGTTTATTTTATGGATTGTGTTGTTAGTAATGTGCTGGCCACTAGCCTTGTTGGCACTGCTACTTTATCCACTGGTATGGCTGATCTGCTTACCATTCCGGTTGATGGGGATTGCGGTGGAAGGCGTGTTTGAATTATTGCGTGCAATCGTTTTGTTGCCAGCACGTTTACTGCGGGGAAAAGCTTGAAGTTTGGTGATGTTCACGGTAGGAGTCGTTGCAAGAAAATACCGTGATCACTCCAAACTATTAAACATTTCATGTAATTCATCAAATTTATCGGCAGCTTCATCTGTGGATAAACCCAGAAAATGGCAAGCCTGCGCTCCGCCTTTTTCCCATTCGGCAGAAACATCTTGCCCATGATATTTTTGTATAGCATATTCCGACATCAAGGCCATTGCTACCATTGCACGAACCATTTCTGGCGTAGCGCTATCTTCTAAAACCGCGTAGTCATGGTGCAATAAAATCGCGGTGAAAACATCTTCAGGCAAACCCCAGGTACGCGCCATCAAAGACCCGACTGCGGCGTGATTGCACTGATGCACCTCATCTTCGACCTCAGTAAATTTTTTAGTAAATTCCTGATTAGCTTTAGTCAGCGTTGCTGCATAGTGAGGAAAACGCTCCAGCATAATTGGAATGCCGATATCGCAAAACAAGCCAAACGTATGCGCAATATCTGAGGGATAAATATGCATATTACGCGCCAGATAAATCATCGCCTGCGCCCGCTTGGTAGAAAAATCCCAAAACTTCACCAGTGATTGCCCTTGCACCACGACTGACTGACGGGCAATGATGCCCGTCATTAATGTGCCGCACTGCGCCATGCCTAATAAATCAACCGCATGATCGACAGAACTCGCCTTTAAACGTAATCCAAAAAAAGAGGAGTTGGTCAACTTCATCAAAGAACCTGCCAGGCCGACATCATTAGCGATAATTTTTGCGAGGCGACGCGGATCGGGCTCTTTAGACGACAGTTCTTGCTGAACCTCTGCTAACAAACTAGGGCGCGGTGGGATTCTGATCGTTTTAAGCAGAGCATCAACTGATTGCTCAGTGGTTCTGGCTGGGGCAGTAGAGGTTTTCATTGCTTTCATTTAAGGCAAATACCTTGCCAGAACAATTTACGTGGGCGTTAATTTTAAAGCGCAATCGTTGCTTTTTTGCATTTATTTCTCGTATTTATCAATAAATCTCTCAGATAATTTACTTTAGCGGGATCGGCATAGCTTTATCTACCGGCACTGCGGTCACACTATTTTGCGGTGAACCATTAATCAGGCGATCAGAATACGTCAGATATACCAGCGCATTGCGTTTGGTATCAACGACACGGACTATTCTGAGTTTTTTAAACAAAATAGATAAGCGCTCATTAAATACTTCTTCTTGCTGCACCAAAGGTTTTTTAAAACTAATAGGGCCAACCTGGCGGCATGCAATAGAAGCTTCTGCCTTGTCCTCTGCCAAGCCGATAGCACCTTTGATACCGCCCGTTTTTGCACGAGAAATATAACAAGTTACGCCATCCACCTTAGGATCGTCATAAGCCTCAACGATAATTTTATGATCCGGCCCAATCAAGATAAAAGCGGTATCAACGCTACCGATGACCTCAGCGTTTGCGCTGCCTACCGGTGTCATCAAAGCGAAGACAGCCAGGCTACTTGCACCGACTAGACCATTGCAGATTTTTTTCAGTTTCAATTTCATATATCACCGTTTTGAAAAATAATTAGCACGATCAATCGTTGACCGTATGTCCATCTGACACATCATAAAGCCATAATGAAAAAATTTGGTCTACGGCGCAATGCCATTGCGCTTATACCAATATTTATTTTTCGTCGTTTTGACTCAAACGTGAATGTCTCATTCCATACAAAAAATATACACCGATCGCTACTGCCATCCAGATAAAAAATACCTTATAAGTCGTCGGTGGTAAATCTTTAAGGATATATAAACAAGCCAAGATACTTAAACCTGGTAAAAAATACGGTCCAAACGGTACTCGGAAACCTCCGCTGCCAGCACCAATACCTTTCGCACGCATTACAGGCACAGCCGTTGAGACGACGATAAACGCCACCAGCGTGCCCATGCTAACCATATCCCACAAGAAGGTCGCATCGACTAAACCTGCAACAATGCTGACCACCACACAAACGATAATCGTATTGCTAGTCGGGGTCTGCGTACGCGCATGCAAGCGCTGGAAAGAGGGTGAGATCAAGCCGTCTTTGCTGATCGCAAACAAGATCCGGGTCTGACCGTAGATCGTTACCAACGTCACACTAAATACCGAGATCACTGCACCGGCAGATAAGATCAAGGCAGGCCAGGCTTTGCCTGTCACGTTTTGCAAAATCACGGACAAACCAGCTTCTTGTCCTGCAAACATGCTGGCAGGCTGAGCGCCGACGGCCGCAACAGCAACCAATAAATAAAATACCGTCACAATCACCAATGCAGCCAAGATTGCCAATGGCACATTGCGTTTTGGATTTTTAACTTCTTCACCTGCGGTAGCGACGGTATCCAGACCGATAAAGGAGAAAAACACGGTGCCCGCTGCGGCGGTCACACCTGCCATACCGCCCAGACCTTTGCTGTTATCTGGGTTAAAAAATGGTGTGAAGTGCTCTGCATTAAAACCAGAGAACGCCACTACCGCAAAAAAAGTCAAGATAACTAATTTAGTCAGTACCATCACCGCGTTGACGGTGGCAGATTCTTTGGTTCCGCGTAACAACAAAAAGCCACAAACGATTACCAGAATAATCGGCGGTAAATTAATTTGCCCCAGATGGAACTCAACCCCATTTGCTCCAGCCACTATCATGGATGAGCGCAGCATTTCTGGGATTTGCCATCCAATCGAATTCGCCAGAAAATTATTTAAATAAGCTGACCAACCCACCGCCGTGGCGCTGGCAGCCAAACCATATTCCAACAATAAACAAGCGGCAACGATATACGCGGGAAACTCGCCGACGGTAGCGTAAGCATATGAATATGAAGAGCCAGACGCGGGGATACGGGATGACAATTCGGCATAGCACAGTGCCGTCAGACCCGCCGTCACTGCTGCCAGAATAAAGGACAAAATCACCGAAGGCCCTGCCTTGGGCACTGCCTCTACCATGGTAAAAAAGATACCGGTCCCAATCGTGGCACCGACGCCAATCATGGTCAAAGAAAACAAGCCTAGCGAGCGATGTAAACCATTGCTGCTACCTGCATCAACCTCACTACCACTGGCATCAACTGGCTTGGTACGTATCAGTTGCTGCCCAAATGTTTGCTGTCCCAAAAGAATTCCTTTTTTTAAATTTTTGAATCAGGATTTAATTGTAATGCTGTATTAAATAATTATTGTCTACGTTGGCTTTGGCTTCGGCTGTAGCAGCGACTTTAGCATCTGCTGTAGCTCCTTCTCCCGCTAGCGGGAGAAGGCAGGGATGAGGGGGGTAAGTTCAAGTTTCCGAAACCTTGCCATACCAAAAGACTAGAATCCCGAGGTTGAAGCACTCCGGCTTATTCGTCCTTTAAGCACGCCACGTCTCGCATCCCGTAAAATATACTCCACCTATGTATATTTTAATATCCATACAATACTTGGACATTAAGACATATTTACCAGCATACTCCCATTTTTTTACGAAATTTACCGAGGGGAAATATATAGAAAATAATCCTTATTGTGCTAAAGATGATTTCACAACTTCACCATCTTTCATCACAAAATCAACCTTGGTCAGTACCGTCACATCATTCATAGGGTCACCTGTTACGGCGATAATGTCGGCGAATTTTCCAGCCTTAATGCTACCTACTTTATTTTTCCAGCCTAGTAAATCAGCCGCGCTAATGGTCGCTGCCTGGATTGCCTGCATCGGCGTCATACCATATTTGACCATGTAGAAAAACTGCTTAGCGTTGTCGCCATGCGGATACACGCCGGCATCAGTACCGAATGCCATTTTGTCGCCGAACTCAAATGCTTTGCGGAAGTTGTCGCGCTGCAGCTGACCGATCTCTTTTTCCTTTGCTAGGGACTCTGGTAAAAATCCGGCCTTCTCGCCTTCACTCAAAATATAGTCATCATCATAAATATCCATGACCAGATAAGTACCTTTTTCTTTCGCCATCCGCATGCCTTCTGCATCAATCAGACTGGCATGCTCTACCGAATCGACACCGGCACGGATAGCATCATTGATGCCGCTAGTGCCGTGCGCATGCGCTGCGACTTTGCGACCGAGTTTGTGTGCTTCAGACACAATAGCTTGCATTTCTTCCAGCGTATATTGCTGCGCACCGGCTGCATCACCTTTGGATAACACACCGCCGGTCGCACAAATTTTAATCAAGTCGGCACCATACTTCGCCATCTCGCGCACCTTGGCGCGGGCGGCCCAAGGTCCATCGGCCACGCCTTTACCGACATCGTTATATTCCGGTGGCAATAAATTATTATCGCAATGACCACCGGTAATCCCCAGCGCATAGCCAGAGACCAACATGCGCGGGCCAGGTACATCGCCGTCATTGATCGCATCACGCAAGGCGACATCGCCAAAACCATCTGCACCGACATTACGCACTGTCGTAAAACCGGCCTGCAACGTGTCGCGGGCAGCGCGAACACCATATAAAGCAGCACGGATATTAGAAGTACCAATACTGGAATAGCCATGCTGATGTGCATTACCAGTCAGATGCGTGTGAGAGTCAATCAAGCCGGGCAATACCGTGGATTTGGACAAATCGAGAATTTGCGCACCTGCCGGGATCGCCATAGTTTTGCTAGAACCGACGGAGAGAATATGCTGGTTTTGTACCAAAATAATTTGATCCAGCAATACCTTACCGGCCTCTACATCAATCAATTTACCTGCCTTGATTGCGAGCACAGGCGCTGGCTTATTTGTAGACTGGGTCGCTGGAGTCGCAACCGAGGTAGCAGCATCCGCAGCATGCGCAAGATTAGCAACCGCAATGCAATTGACCATTAACAAGCTGGTAGCCAGCGGGGACAAAATACGAGGTAAAACGCGGGACATAGCGAGTGACAAAACAGGGCGACGCTTTTGCATGTAATCCTCTGAGAGCAAGATCAATAAAAGAACCAAAAAAATAACGGAAAGGCGAATAGCAGAGCAAGACAATCAAGGTTCTGATGGCCCGCCTACAGTGTCGAACATTCTATCTGTGTTGCAAAAAGAAGTCCGTTGTATTTTGTAGAACAATTTAGATGATTTTTACTCCTATCCGGCGCGTCATGCCGCTTTTTCAGCTATTGCCAGATACAGCTTTACGGCTATCGCGGCCGATATCATTGGACATGTCGCTGGGCATGTCGCTGGATATCACTACGCCAAACAAACCTGATCAGATATTCGCCACGACAAAAGCCAATTTGTATCCAGTTGTTACAGCGCTGCTATAATCCGCCTCCATGAACATGCCCCGCCTCTCCCGCCAACTAGTTGCCCTCGTACTTTTTTTGTACGTTACGGCATTGGGCGTGGCAATTGCAGCTCCGGTGTTCAATCCGCAGGCAATGAATGTGATTTGTACCAGCACGGGTATCAAGCTGATCAGCCAGACTAGCGGCGATTTCGCTAGCAATGACTTATCCGCTGATGGAAAAACTAGCAAAACTGGCCAATCTATGTCGCATTTGCTGGATTGCTCGTTCTGCCTGGCAACCGGCATCACTAATGCGTTTCCTCAACAAGACATCGTAGAACCACCACATACTTTGTCTTATGCCCTGCGCGCTATTCCAGCGGCACGGCTGGCCTCTATGGTTTCTGCGCCTTTACCGGCGCGTGGGCCACCTGCTTTAAATTAAAACAATCCGTTTGCTCAACATCTGATCATCTACTCATTTGATCAGACTTTGTCCTGCGCTCATCTGCGAATGCGGTGCTGCGCCTGTGTGTTTTTTTTAAAGTTTGCTCACATCATGAATCCTTTTATCACCCTCACGCTATACAAAAATCTGCCAAAAAACTCGTCCAAAAATCCGTCGTCTCAGCGCAGCGACCGTTTTATCCGGCACACACTAAGCGTCGCCATCGCCGCCGTATTGCCTTTGTTGTCTGCCAGCGTACTGGCGGCTAATGGTAATAATGACGCCGCTAGCGATATCGTCGTTGGCAGCAATGATATGGCCGATCGTGTCTTGATTACTGCTGGTCGTCCGTCTTCATTGCCGACCGAAATCCCGACTACGATCGAAGGTATCAATGCTAAAACGTTGGCACAAACCATCAATGCGACGGATGCAGAAGACGCGCTCAAATATCTGCCCAGCTTGCTAGTGCGCAAGCGCTACATTGGTGACTACAACCATGCCGTGCTCGCAACGCGCGCATCTGGCACAGGCAATAGCGCCCGCTCGCTGGTGTATGCCGACGGCATATTACTGTCGAATTTATTAGGCAATGGCGCAAGTTATACGCCACGCTGGGGACTGGTGACGCCCGAAGAGATCGAACGTGTCGACGTCCTCTATGGTCCATTTTCAGCAGCGTATTCTGGCAACTCGGTCGGTGCGGTGGTGGACTACATCACAAGGATGCCCAGCCAATTTGAAGCCCATGCAAAAGTCATGGCCTTTAGTGAGAATTTTCAGCAATATGGTACCGATAAAAGTTATAGCGGCCATCAGCTCAGCGCCTCGCTAGGCGACAAACAAGGTGACTGGTCATGGTGGGCGAATGTCAACCGGCTCGATAGTGATGGCCACCCTATTGTCTTCGTGAATAAATTATTATCCGCAGGCGTGAGCAGCAATTTGGGTACACCAGTGAGCGGCGCGATCCTGGATAAAAATCCGAAAAATCAAGATTGGCTCATCCTTGGTGCAACGGGTCAATACAATACGGTGCAAGACCACGCCAAATTCAAAGTCGCTTACGACATCACACCCACGCTACGTGCCAGCTATACCTTGGGCTACTGGCGCAATAATATGACCAGCACAGTAGAAAGCTATCTGCGCGATGCTGCTGGCAATCCGGTGCTTAACGGCGACATCAATGTCAACGGCAAAAAATATACCCTGGCTCCGACCGATTTTTCCAACAGCACCAATAGCCTAGAGCATGTCACCCACGGGCTCAACCTGAAGAGCAATACCAAAGGCGTATGGGACTGGGAAATCGCCGCCAGCCTTTACGATTACAGCAAAGATATCGCACGCGCACCTACCGTTGCAATCCCGCAAGCCAACAGCGGCGGCGCAGGTCGCATCACCGATATGAGCGGTACCGGCTGGAACACGCTGGCACTCAAAGGCATCTGGCGTCCAGAAGCGGCTAAAGATCATACGGTTGAATTCGGCTACCAGCGCGAAGCTTACAAACTACGCACCTTGGTTTCCAATACCAGCGATTGGATTAACGGTGCAGCCAGCACGGTATTCTCCGGCTTCCTGGGCAATACCGAATTACAAAGCGTATATGCGCAAGACGCGTGGCGCATCAATCCGCAATGGAAAACCATACTCGGCGGCCGCATAGAACAGTGGGCTGCCAATAATGGTGTCATCTCTACCGCCACTAGCAGCTTGCCATTTATTTCACGGAAAGAAACCGCCTTCTCGCCCAAAGCCGCCCTGGCCTACAAAGCCGATAGCGACTGGACGATCAAAGCATCCGTCGGTCGGGCTATACGTATGCCGACTGTGTCCGAGTTATATCAGGGGTCGGTCAGCGTCAATACCATCGTCAATAACGATCCAAACTTAAAGCCAGAAAAATCCTGGACCTCAGAATGGAGCGTAGAGAGAAGCTTAGAAACTGGCATGGTGCGCGCCACGCTATTCCATGAGCGTACGCAGGATGCGCTGTATTCGCAAACCAATGTCAGCGTTACACCTAACATCACCAATATCCAAAACATTGATGACATCCACACTACCGGATTGGAATTGGCGTACATGGCAAATGACGTCATCACCCGCGGCTTAGACCTGACTGCCAGCCTGACATATACCGATTCAAAAATCGTAAAAAACGATAAATTCCCCACCAGCGTCGGCATGTGGCAACCACGTGTACCTAACTGGCGCGCCAACTTTGTCAGCAGCTACAAAGTCAACGACAAACTCGCCACCACCTTCGGCGCACGCTACAGCGGCAAGCAATACGGCACCTTAGACAACAGCGATCCTAATGGCAAAACGTATACAGGATTCTCTCGCTTTTTTGTGGTGGACTTGCGCGTGCAATACCAAGTCGCCAAGCAATGGACTGCATCAGTCGGCATCGACAATCTTAACAACGCCAAATACTGGGCTTTTCATCCTTACACACAGCGCACTGTGGTGGGTGAGCTGAAGTTTGATTTTTAAAATCAAATCTGATTATTAAAATTTGAAAAGCATTGTCCAATGATTCTGCGGCTTCTAGGCCATTTTTGTGCCAGAAGCCGCAGAATGCTTGGACGATCAATTTTGACTTTTTCAGTTGGCTACTTTTGCAAAACAAACTTATTTACAACTTGTCAGCAATTGGACTGGCGCATCGGCGCAGGTGCAGAGAATCAATTTGTTTGCCAAAGCCCGTTACGCGTTTTAATTTGCCCTACCGAACAACGCTGACGCCCGGCTCTATTTTTGTTCAAGGAATAGCATGAGTACTCATCTTTCTACTAACAAAGCATCAACCGGCAACACCGCAGCCATGTTATATCGCATCTTTTGGCGACTACATTTTTGGTCAGGTTTAATAACTGCACCTATTCTTTTATTCGCTGCGGTCAGCGGCATCTTATATATTTTTACGCCGCAAATCGAAGCATGGAAATATCAGGACTTAGATAAGGTAGATCGCATCATGTCTCGCTTGCCGCTAGACCAGCAACTGGCAGCAGCACAATCTGCGTTGCCAGGAAAAACTGTCAAAACAATCATCCCAGCGTATCTGGAAGGTGAGACCACCAAAATCGTTTTTGGCGAAGCAAGGCAAGAGCGCGAGCAACTATCGCCGAAAGCGTCGATAGCGGCGGTACCGGCAATAAAGGATGCAGCGGGAGCGTCAGGAACAAACACTAGCGAGCACAGTGATCATATTGAGCACAAGCATCCAGCGCCTGTCGATAAAATCAGTAAGGAAGGTAAGACAGATCATTCAGAGCACAATACCAACCAGCCTGCGGCTGCCGAAACAATCGTTGCCTACGTTGATCCCGGCACGGCAAGAGTACAAGGGTCATTGGCAGAATCGGATCGTTTTCGTAACTGGTCACGCAAGCTGCATTCAAATATGTTGCAAGGTGACGGCTGGCGCTGGCTGATTGAGCTAGGCGCGAGCTGGATGTTATTGATGATGATCACTGGCACCTATCTCTGGTGGCCACGCGGCAAAGCAAGTTGGCGTAGCGTCTTGCAGTGGACAGGAAATAACACCACGCTAAATACTCGCGCCAACTGGCGCTATCTGCATAGTATCGTCAGCGTTGCCTTAGGATTAGTCACACTGACGATCTTATTAACCGGCATCACCTGGTCAAAATATGCGGGAGAAAATTTCCGAATGATTCAAAACCTCACATCACAAAATTCGCCCAGAGCACCCAAAAATCTGATTTCAATCGTACCAGTTGATGGAGCTGCTGCACTGAGCCAGCAAGCCATATATACCAAGGCAAAACAGCTCGCACCCGATATACAAATGCAATTGACGCCACCAAAAGCTTCGGGCGATATCTGGCGTGTAGAAAACTATGATCGCAGCCAACCTGCAAAGCGATTTCAGCTAGTATTAGATGCCTACACAGGCAACGCTTTATACCAGTCTGACTGGGCAAGCTTACCGACCCTGGCACGCGCCACCGCAGTTGGTATCCCTTTCCATCGCGGTGAGTTTGGCTGGTGGAATCAAGCTCTGCTGGTGTTAGTAGGATTAAGCGTGATTTTTTCCGTCATTTCAGGCTATGTGATGTGGCTACAACGCCGCAAAGCAAGATCCATTTCTGCGCCTAAAATCCAAAGCCATCATGTACGTGCCGTCCCCTGGTGGATGTGGGTCAGTTTGCTGGGATTGGGTATTTTCTTACCCACTCTCGGAATTAGCCTCTTAATCATTTTAAGTTTAGAAGCAGGTACACTGCTGTGGCAAAGACAGCCTGTAATGTGAAAACAATTGAGTGCAAGACAGACCACTAACTAAATAAAGGTAAGCTCTAAACATGTCATTCCTGCGTGCTGTTAGCAGGAATCCAGCGGCGCTCATGATTTAACAAACGTCTCCGGACTTTTGCTATCACTTTAAGAATATCGCTTGCTAGCGATGATCACTGTACAGGAGCGAAGAGCAAACAAATAGATTTTAGACATTTCCTAAAAAAGCATCGTCCAATCATTATGCGGCTTGTAGGCCATTTTCGTGCTACAAGCCCCAGAATGATTGGACTACTATTTTTGAAATCTATAAATAACGCAAATTCGCTTTAAACCTCAATACAACTTTATAATCAAGGTTCAGATTTTTCAGGAGTTTTTATGAGCATTTCGGTGATTGTTTTTTTTAAGGCCTTGATCGTGGTTCCGATCACGCTGCTGCCTATCTTAAATCCGATAGCGATTGCGCCGATTTTTCTCTCAATGACCGGGCCGATTGAGACTATTGTTGCTCGTCGTCTGGCAAAGCGCATTGCGCTGAATTGTTTTTTCTTGTTGATGGGGGCGATTTTTATCGGCTCTTATGTTCTGGATTTTTTCGGTATCTCACTCCCTATCGTGCGGGTAGCGGGTGGGATAGTCGTAGCGATGGCAGGCTGGAAGCTATTGAATGACCAAGAGCAAGATAAGTTGCGCACTTCGGTTGCCGAGTCACAAATAGGTATATGGAGCAAAGAAGAATTGCGTCGTCGTAGTTTTTATCCCTTTAGTTTTCCGCTAACGGTCGGTCCCGGAACGATTGCGGCATCGGTCACACTGGGCACGCAAATGCCAAACAAGCCGGTGGATTTTCTGATCACCAGTATTGCTTCTGCTATTGGGGTTTTGTTGACGACTTTGGTAATCTATCTGTGCTACCGTTTTGCGCGCAATATGGAGCGGTTTTTAGGTGATATCGGAGCGATCGTTTTGCTGCGTTTATCTGCTTTTATTTTGCTGTGTATTGGTATTGAAATTGGCTGGACAGGAATTTCTGATTTGCTAGTGGATTTGAAATTGCATTAAAAATCAAGACTTACGAAAAAGCGCCATGCAAATAAGATTGCATGGCGCTTTTTTTAAACTCTATAAAGAAATAAGCTCAGCTACTCGGCCTAAAACCAATCAAGCTGCGACCGTTGTTATCGGCGTCTCAGCCAACATCAACGCGTGTTCTACCTGTGAGGATTCATCGCCTACTTTACTTTGCCAGGCGCGGACAAAATACTGCTTTTCTTTTTCGGTCGGCGCAACATGCCAGATCACCATCAACGTACCTTTGTGATCATGGACTTTGGCTAACTTGGTAATGCAAGTGGTGTTGCCATCGACATCCGCCAGACCAATGGCGTAGCCATATACTCGGTATAAACGCTCCAGCCTGTCCGGCTCTGTCTCACTGTGGGTTGCAGAAATTTTTGGATGGTCGAGGTACATCTTGCACACTCCGTCGAATGGTTTAGCTGAGAGAATTCTGATGTTTTTCTTAACGATGCTTGCTGCATCGCACAGTGGATACGCATCAGTGCTGCGCTTATTCTATCCGATAGACCGACATTAATTGAGGGCTGTTGCAAATTTAATCTAAGTTAATCTAAGGTATTTGCATTTTATGGCGCTTGTTAAGAATGCCGTAATTACTTAAGGCGATTCAACCGGACTTAACGTATGCGACTACGTTTCTCCCATTTACATTCTTGTGTATGTAATATCTTATTTTGCGTATCGACGGTCTCCAGATACACATCAAATCCCCACAAGCGCGCTACGTGTTTGAGCATTTCATCGGTTTGCTTATTTAACGGACGCCGTTGATATTCGGTATGCCTCAGCGTCAGCGCCCTGTCGCCTTGCAAATCTACGGACCAGACCTGAATATTAGGCTCACGATTACCCAGATTGTATTGTCCTGCCAATTGCTGGCGCAGGTATTGGTAACCATTTTCATCATGGATGGCAGAGATATTTAATTTATCCTGGCTATCATCATCCAATACTGCAAAGAAATGAAAATCACGGATCAATTTAGGTGATAAAAATTGGGCGATAAAACTCTCGTCCTTAAAATTACGCATTGCAAAATCCAGCGTCTTTTGCCAATCGCTACCAGCAATATCCGGGAACCAATGTTGATCTTCCTCAGTTGGCTGTTCACAAATACGCCGGATATCGCGCATCATCGCAAAACCAAGTGCGTAGGGATTAATTCCACTGAAGTGACGACTGGTCACCGGTGGCTGATAAACGACATTCGTATGGCTTTGTAAAAACTCAATCATAAAGCCATCACCGACGATGCCCTCGTCGTATAGCTGATGCAAAATCGTGTAGTGCCAAAAAGTTGCCCATCCTTCGTTCATTACCTGGGTTTGGCGTTGGGGATAAAAATACTGAGAAATCTTGCGGGTAATACGCACCAACTCTCGCTGCCACGGCTCTAGCAAAGGCGAATATTTCTCAATAAAGTAGAGTAGATTTTCTTGTGGCTCATGAGGAAAACGCCGTACCTCTTCACTTGCTACAGTCTCATCACGCCGCGGCAACGTCCGCCACAAGTCATTCACTTGCGATTGCAAATACCGCTCGCGCTCTTCTTGTTTTTCTCGCTCTTCTGCCAGCGACAATTTAGCGGGACGTTTGTAACGATCAACTCCGTAATTTTGTAAAGCATGGCAAGAATCCAGCAATAACTCTACCGCTTCTACACCGTAGCGCTGCTCACAATCACTGACATAATTTCGGGCGAACACCATGTAATCAATAATCGCATCGGCATCAGTCCAGGTCCTGAATAAATAATTTCCTTTAAAAAAAGAATTATGTCCATACGCGGCATGGGCAATCACCAAAGCCTGCATGGTCAAACTATTTTCTTCCATTAAATAGGAGATGCAAGGATCAGAATTAATGACGATCTCGTACGCTAAACCCATCTGGCCACGTTTGTAATTTCTCTCAGTTGATACAAAATGCTTACCGAATGACCAGTGGTGGTAAGAGACCGGCATACCAACGGATGCATAGGCATCCATCATTTGCTCTGCGGTGATGATTTCTAATTGATTAGGATAAGTATCGAGGTGAAAATAGTGCGCAACACGACGGATTTCATCATGTACTTGTTCGATTAACTCAAACGTCCATTCGGACTGTTCTGGCAAGCGATGAGGATTGTTAGGACGCACTCCGTCAGTCGGTATAGTGGCGCCGTTCACATTGGCACGGTTGGTACTGTTAGTATTGACATCACTGGTTTCATTCACTTCACCAGTGCTTTCTGTCTTACTAATTGCGGTATGGTTTTTGTCGCTTTCCATGGCCGACCTCATTTGCTTTGTTTCTTGAACAACTCTCTGAACACTGGGTAAATGTCTGCCGGTGTCCGAATTTTTTGCATCGCAAAGTGCACATGATGATCTGTTACCTGGGCGTATTCCTCCCATAAATTTTGGGGGTCGCCTTCGGTGATTTCTACGTAAGCATAGTATTGAACCAGCGGCATAATTGTATTGATCAATAACTGGCGGCAGGCGATAGAATCGTTATCCCAATTATCGCCATCAGAGGCTTGCGCTACATAGGCGTTCCAATCACCACTGGGATAACGTTCTTTGATGATCTTGGTCAGCAAATGCAAAGCAGAAGATACGATGGTGCCGCCTGATTCGCGTGAATGAAAAAACTCATTCTCATCCACTTCTAATGCCGCTGTGTGGTGACGGATAAACACCACATCAATCTTTTCATACGCTCTGGTCAAAAACAGATACAGCAAAATAAAGAAACGTTTCGCGATTTCTTTCTTTTGTTCATCCATAGATCCGGACACATCCAGCAGGCAAAACATGACTGCTTGCGTAGAGGGCTTGGGTACTTTGACACGATTGCTGTAGCGCAGATCAAATGGATCAATGAAGGGGATTGCCAGCAAACGAGTGCGTAGATGATGTATCTCTTGTTTTAGCAAAACGATGCGCTCATCCGTCATATCGGACACCGTTTGCAACAAATCTGCCATTTTGGCTTCAGCTTGTTTTAAGCGTCGTGCAGATCTGCCACCGACAGCAATACGGCGTCCTAAAGCGCCGCGTAAAGAACGGAGTACATGCAAGCTGGAGGTGGTGCCTGAGGTTTTGTAACCAGCGCGCTGGCTTTTGAAATCAGTGGTGGATGTTAGTTGAGTTTTGATCAGATTTGGCAGCTCCAGATCTTCAAAAAAGTAATTCATGAATTCTTCACGGCTAAGCTGAAAAACAAAATCATCCTCACTTAACTCGTCGCTATTACCGGCTTGCCCTTTTCCTGATCCTGCACCACCTTTGGGCCGGGCAACCTGATCACCTTTTAGGTATTCTTGATTACCAGGTTGCACTGTCTCCCACACACCACCTCTGTCATGACCAAAGGTAGGTTCACTTACATCCTTAACTGGAATGCGGATATTTTCGCCATTTTCAAAATCAGTAATTGAACGCCCTTTGATTGCGCGTGCGACCGCCTCTTTAATCTGCCCTTTGTAGCGCCGCAAAAACCGCTCACGATTTGGGGCAGATTTATTTTTTCCCTGTACACGTCTATCTATCAGATGAACCAAAGCGGTCTCCTGTAAAGATACTGTTTTAAAACCTCACCTAGATTGAATCAGCCCAATCATCGCGGCTTTCAGCTTAAGAAGACTTTCTCACTCGCAAATACCATTCACATAACAAACGCACCTGCTTGGCCGTATAGCCTTTTGCCACCATCCTCGACACAAACTCCTGATGCTTATTAGCGTCGTCGGCGCTCGCCTTGGCATTGAATGAAATGACTGGCAATAACTCTTCGGTATTAGAGAACATTTTTTTCTCTATGACCGTGCGTAATTTTTCGTAACTTGTCCAGGTAGGATTTTTACCAGCGTTCTGTGCTCTGGCGCGCAACACAAAATTGACGATCTCGTTTCTAAAGTCTTTAGGGTTAGAAATGCCTGCTGGCTTTTCAATTTTTTCCAATTCATTGTTCAGTGCATCACGATCAAAACTTTCACCGGTATCAGGATCGCGGAACTCTTGATCTTGTATCCAGAAATCGGCAAAGGTTACATAACGGTCAAAAATATTCTGGCCGTATTCGGAATAACTTTCTAAATAAGCGGTTTGAATTTCTTTACCAATAAACTCTGCATAACGTTGCGCTAAATATTCTTTAATGTAGGAAAAATATTTTTGCTCCGTTTCTGGGGCAAATTGTTCACGTTCAATTTGCTGCTCCAGTACGTACAAGAGATGAACGGGATTTGCAGCTACTTCGGTATTATCAAAATTAAATACTTTCGATAAAATCTTGAAAGCGAAACGGGTAGAGAGTCCATTCATTCCCTCATCAACGCCGGCATAATCCGCGTATTCCTGGCGCGATTTTGCTTTGGGGTCAGTGTCTTTTAAGTTCTCACCGTCATAGACCTGCATCTTGCTAAAGATGCTGGAATTTTCCGGCTCTTTCAGCCTTGATAATACGGCGAACTGTGCCATCATTTTTAATGTGCCCGGCGCGCAAGGTGCTTCTGACAATGAAGATGTACGCACCAGCTTGTCGTAAATTTTTACCTCATCACTAACACGCAAGCAATACGGTACTTTGACAATATAAATACGATCTAAAAAAGCCTCGTTATTTTTATTATTCTTAAAAGTTTTCCATTCAGATTCGTTTGAATGCGCCAAAATAATGCCTTCAAACGGAATCGCACCAAAGCCTTCAGTGCCTTTAAAGTTGCCTTCTTGGGTTGCAGTCAGTAAGGGATGCAGCACCTTGATTGGCGCTTTAAACATTTCTACAAATTCCATCAAGCCCTGGTTGGCAAGACACAAGCCACCAGAGTAGCTGTAGGCATCGGGATCATCTTGTGCATAATCTTCTAACTTGCGAATATCTACTTTGCCGACCAGAGAAGAAATATCTTGATTATTTTCATCACCAGGCTCGGTCTTAGAAATTGCTACTTGTTTCAATACCGATGGGTAACGCCTGACTACACGGAATTGATTAATATCACCATTAAATTCATGCAAGCGTTTAACCGCCCAAGGACTAGGAATATTGCGTATATAGCGCCGTGGGATCCCAAAATCTTCTTCTAAAATCGTTCCGTCCTCAGCCTCATCAAACAAGCCCAAAGGCGATTCGTTGATGGGCGAATCCTTAATGCAGTAAAACGGAATCTTCTCCATCAAATACTTCAGCTTTTCGGCTATCGAAGATTTACCGCCACCGACGGGGCCTAACAAATACAGGATTTGTTTGCGCTCTTCTAAGCCTTGTGCAGCATGACGGAAGTAGGATACAACTTGCTCTATCACCTCTTCCATGCCATAAAATTCTCGGAAGGCGGGATAAATTTTGATGACTTTGTTGGAGAAGATTCGCGAACGTCGGGAATCATGACGCGTATCAACCATTTCTGGCTCACCGATCGCGGCTAACATGCGTTCGGGGGCGGTGGCGTAGGCCAATGGATTTTTCTTACATAATTCTAAGAACTCTGGCAAAGAATATTCTTCTTCACGAGTCCTCTCATACCGTGCTGTGTAGTTGTCAAAGATGTTCATACTGATCTCCTTTGATAGCGATAGACCGATAAGCCGATAGACTAAGCAAGCTAACTAGAGTTCCGACACTTTGCTTTTATGCACCCTACAACTTTAGTGTAGGTGAATTTACAAAAAAAGTTGGCGAAATTCGTGAAATTTTGTGTCTCAAACGAAACATTAAATATTTATCTGTAAAAATCAAAAGCATATCCTTCAATAATTTTTTTCTACAGATGCAAGCTAATTCAAATTTAAATGTAATTAAGCAGAAACTAAACACCAACTTTGTGGCGGCAACACCAAAGCATCGTGCGAGCATTTCTCCATTTGTAACATTTAGCTTTTCATGTCAGCAAGAATTTGCTTAAATAGGAGCGCTATTTTTATCAACAGGAAAAACATGAAACGTTTGCTCGGCTCTTTCAGATCACTCAGATTACTTACACTCAGCGTAATAGCCCTATCTAGCTTGGCTTCCGGCCTGTTAACTGGCTGTGCATCGGTACAAATGGCCAGCCAAGAGCAGGATGTACGAGCTAAAACCTTTAAAACTAATCCAAGCCAAGCCAACATCTACATTTATCGCAATGAGCTCTTTGGTGCCGTCAGCAAAATGCCGGTAGAACTTGACGGAAAAGAAATCGGCCAGACTACGTCAAAAAGTTACATGTTAGTCAGCGTTAATCCTGGTCAACACAAGTTGGCATCAAAAGCAGAAAACGAATCAGTTTTAAGTATTATGGCTGAAGCTGGGAAAAATTATTTTGTCTGGCAAGAAGTCAAATTAGGGTTTATATCGGCGGGCAGCAAATTGCAATTGGTCGATGCAACAACGGGTCAAGCTGGGGTCAATGGTTCTGAATTAATCACTACATCCGGTGCCTACAGCACAAAGTTCGCGTCATCCAGCAACGGGACTTCTAGGCAAATAATGGATGGCAATGGAACTGCGTCGCTGCAAAAAGTAGAATTCCGTCCTGGAAGTTCATCGGTAACGGTAGAGAAACTAGCGAAACAAAATAACTGCAATGGAGGACAAGGAGCGGGCTTGCTGACGCCATCTGGTCCAATAGAAATTTATCGTATGAGCTGTGAAGGCGGCGGCACGTTTATGGCGCGTTGTGAATTACGCCAATGTCAGATGATGAAATAAAGCTCACATTAAAATGCATTAGCTG
>JANXTO010000096.1 GCA_025352365.1 Undibacterium sp.
AGCGCCGAGCATGCCCGCCACGCTGTAGGCTGCAAGCTCACCTATGCTGTAACCGGCAACCAGACTCGGTGCAGGTATGTGCTGTTTGATCGCTTCCCAAATACCGAGCGCGCTGGCAACAATCATCGGCTGCGCGATACGGTTAGCGAATAAGAGCTGCGGCGTCGATGCGATGACATCAAAGGGTAGATCAAAGCTGTCGATCAAGGCTCGGGCCTTATCGTTTGTGCGCGCCAGATCAAACATCGCCGATGTCTGATTACCTTGCCCCGAGCACAGAATAAGAAGCCGATCTGTCATTTTTAAGACTTACCCAAAACTGTCTCAGCGGCGTTGCAGCGACTAGCCGTACTTAAGTAATTTCTTTGTCGCTGCGCCTTACAGCGACAATTTTGCATAGGTCCTAATTTGTTCTCATTATCGTTAGCACTCATTGTATTAGCAGTGATTGCATCGGAACTTATTGCATGCACCAGGCAGCTTGCAGCAAGCAAATCCGCAGCGCCTCCGGGGGATAATTTTTTAGCGATAAATAGGCGATGACAAGCTAAAGCGTGTGCGTACCAATCTGGATGAGCGGTTCCACCAAGACTCATAAAATGTTGCGCCTGATGTTTGACGATGGCCGCACCTTCTGCGCCGCCACGGTGGTAGACGTTGGTGTCGCTGATATACGCCATTAAGGCAAAAAGGGCATCAATTTTTGCATGGTACATGCTCCGCCCGGCAGCTAGAGTCGCTTGTAATGCGGGTACACCAATTTCAAATACCGACGGTAAACCAAGGGCCGCCTCTTCACGGGCACCGCTTGCACCGTGTAGTACACCGACCTTAACTCCGTTAGAGGGAGAACCTAATTTGCCAGACGGAACTTGCATGTGCGTCCGTAATTCATCACCCCAGCATGTTAATAAAGTATGGCGGATACTAGTTGGTGATAGTGATTGTCGTTGAACTTTAGCATGCCCGATAGCGGCGCAAAGTAAGCCTAGGCTAAAGATAGCGCCACGATGGGTGTTGATTCCTCCGGTGGCGAGCATCATCTTTTTTTCAGCGACGATGCCCAGCTTTTTTAGTGAATTAAAAGACGCCCCAGTCATACCTGCTAAGCTAATTTCTTTATAGTAGCCACGTGAAGAAAATAGGCTATGCATAAAGGTGCTTGCGGTCATATCTTCATGACTGCCGTTATCTACCAACGACACTAAACCTGGTTTGGGGTATAGCGATAATTCTGTGTACAAACAGCGCACAGCTAGGCGCGCAAGTAATGCCGCAAAGTCGCGATGAGCAACATCAGCTTTGATGTGAGCAGCGTCGTCACAACAATTTTGCGACATCGACGCCGGTATCTTTGACACTATCGCTATACTGATTTGACGCATGATTTTTTTTCCAGACTGCTCAGCAATGAGGCTGTGGACGCTAACCGTACCGTATGCATTTCTTTCACCAATACATGCGCTTGCCGGTCCAATGCGCTAAGCCATTCTTTCCATGATACGGCGCGGTCACCCGGAAAAATAATTTCTCCGTCGAGCGGCAGGGTTTTGGCAGATTCTGACAATAGCAATAATCCAGTCTGCAATTGCTCGATATTGTCAGGATAAAACAAGACGTCAATATCTGATGTCGCACGGAGATAAATTTGCTTAGTCAGTGTTTGTAACGCTAATGATCCAAAGACGTGAAGACGTAAATCGTTTGTTTGTGACGCTAACTCCGCCAAGCCTTGCTGCCACTCCGCAGGCGCAGCGCTGATGACGGATGATAAAGGCAGTGCGGGCATCATTTTTTTTATCTCTGTGACGGCGCAACGCAAAGCAATTCGTCTTTTCTCGCCAGTTAACGGATCCGGTGGCATAGCTAATCCAAGGCAGACTTGATCCGTGTTGATATCTATATTTGCATCACGGCGTGTGACGATCAGCGGCCAGTCTTGGCGGTGCCAAAGCGTGATGGCTTCTCGTCGAGCGACTACAGTAGTCATACCTCGTTGATCAATGCGTTGGTCACTGAGCTCGTCATTATGCTGATCACTAAGCTCGTCACTAAGCTGATCAATAAGTTGCTGCCAACCCGTATCGGATAGCCAGACCAGATCATGCCGTGACATCATGACGCCAGACTATTTTTGCCGGCGAGTATCGCATCAATCACAGGCTGCGCCAGCTTTCGGCCGCCGCGTGCCAAGCCTAAACCACTGCGCTGATCGTCGCCTCGATTACCATCCACTTGTTGTAACGCCAGTTCTAATTGAGCAGATAAATCATCGTGCCAGATCGCCTCAATGCCACCCATACGTAAATAATTTTCTGGACCTGGTGCAAAAACCGGATTGCTACTAGCGAGGGCAATCAATCGTTCTTCCGGCACTTTAGTGATCCTCGCCATAGCGGGTAAGCCCATGACCCGGATAGTGGAATCCGGCAAAGCATAACAAGCGTCCGCCATCAAACCGCTAGTAATAAATCCTCCTGATAAGGCTTGGTCATATACCAGACCAAGTATGGGATGGCCTTGACGCCGGGCCAGATCGACGCATTTTCCTAAATGTGCCATATAGCTATTAATTCCCAGCATCTCATCACGGTGACGTAAGCGTTGTCCTTGTGTATCGACCATAATCAAGATCGGACGCTGCGGATGTTCGCGCACCGTATTGAGAATAAAGCGGGCCTGTGCCAGCGCGATTTCAACACCAATTGGTTCATGCTCACAAGTACCAACGACAGCGATAGTGCCGATGCTGGTCTGGGCGCTACCGGATAAGAAATGATCTAGTTCTGTAATCGAATGGCCGAGCGGAAATAGCTTAGTTGCGATCGTTTGCCAATGTAATGTTGGCGTAGTTAAACTCGTTACAGGATTGACAGGCTGCACCATTACCGCACTCCCAAACGTAGATGATCAACCGTTGTAATGAACTGATCCACCTCTAATAGCGGTAGGAGTTCCGGTTCCGGGACGCCGAGTTTTTTCCAGATATCTACCGGATCAGTCAGCGTACCAAATTGACTGATACGTTGTGTCAGTAAGTGTTGCTCTTGCTCTAACGCCTTCATTGACAACGCAACCTCTTGCTGGTTGCAAGTATCGATTGCCGCAATCGCAGCATCGCGGAATGCTGGGACAGAATCAGCAACGATCATCTGACAGTCGCCTAATAAAAATCGATGTTTGCCGCCTGTCGTGCGCCATACCAGCGCTCTGTCACGCGAATCAAATTCTTCTACGCCATTGGCGGTTTCAATCACTTCCGGACCGGACATCGCAAGACGTGCTTCTTCTGACATGACGATGATATTTGCACAGCGGGCAACGATGCCCATACCGCCAAAACAACCATTCGAGCCGCCGATTAATACGACTACCGGGACGCCAGCAGCACGCGTATCCAACACTGCCCGCATGACTTCTGATACAGCGATCAGACCCGCATTGGCCTCATGCAAACGAACGCCACCTGATTCAAGCAATAACACGACTGCATTGGCATGTTCTGCAACGGCACGACGTAACATCCCGACCAGTTTGGCACCATGGACTTCACCCACTGCACCACCCATAAAGCCACCTTCTTGTGCAGCGACAAAGACGATTTTCCCTGCCAGTTTTGCGCTACCAATCACCACTCCGTCATCGAAGGACACGGGAGCGTTGAGCTGTCCTAAATGAGGGCTGATGACACGTGCCGAAGGCGGTAAAAATTCTTCAAAACTGTCCGTATCAAATAAGGCATGCACTCGCTCACGCGCATTCGATTCCAGATAACTCATGAGGCTTCTCCGGCAGTTTTTCCCAGCATCGTTTCAACTGCTTGATCCAGACGCAGACTCACGACCGCAGGCGTCGCGCCCATATCGTTAATGGTGATGCGGGTTTCGGCAAGCTGCCAGCGGTTGTGGAAATCTTGCATTACCGCTTGCCAGATTGCACCAAAGCCGGTGGCGGCTGTTTTGATTTCAATTGTGCAGGCACCATTTTGTGGAGTGCTTTCTATCAGCACCTCCAGATTGCCGGAACTGACAACGCCTACCAGTTCAGCTGGATTATTTAAA
>JANXTO010000119.1 GCA_025352365.1 Undibacterium sp.
GATACACCATCCATCCCATTGGGCAGGCGTTGCCCATGCCAATGTACGCTGGTATGTTCTGGCAAACGATTTGTCACAAAAATCCTTACCCGGTCGCCTTCAACGACTTCGATCGTCGGGCCCGGCGATTGACCGTTATAACCCCATAAATGTGCTTTAAAGCCGGGCGCCATTTCACGCACGACTGGCTCTGCAACCAGATGGAATTCTTTGACGCCATTATTTATCCGCCAAGGCAGCGTCCATCCATTGAGTGTCACAACCGGGTTGTAGGGTCTGCCCGTAGTCGGGTGTAGTGGCGGCATGGTATCTGGTGTGATTTGTGTGGCTGGTTCGGGCAATGCGGCCATGGCCACTTTGCTCACGGAAGCGCCGGTAACTGCGGCGGCGATGGTGCCTGCCACAGCGCCAGCCATCGTACCCATACCACTTAAAAAATGTCGACGATTGGTCATAATAATTCCTTAGTGTTCTGCGGCAGAACCGGAGACATAGATCATTGTAGATTGTGATGAAATCATACTGGGCTTGCCAGTCATGCTCATCTCCAGGTCTGCTTGTGCTAGCCAAAAATCTTTGAGCGCATTGATCGCGCTATTGATGCTGGTAATTTGTGAGCGCGCATCGGCCAGCAGATCAAATACGCTGATAAACATGCCGTTATAGCGGAGTTGATTCTCTTGTGAAATACGTTTCTTTAAGGGAATGACCTCATCCCGATAATGCCTGGCTATGTCATAACTGGCGCGATAGTTAGCATAGGCTTCCCTGATTTCAGAGCGGGCTTCCAAAGCAGTCTGGCTGGCTTGATTGACTGCCTGCATATATAGTGCTTCGGCTTTGGCGGTGCGTGCTGTGCCCCAGTCAAATAGTGGCAACTCTAGGCGTACTTCATAACCATGTTGCGTTGCTTGTTGGTTGGAGGTATTTCGTACGCCGCCGAGCTCCAGTACGTTGATAAAGCGGGTAATTTTGTTCAAGCCCAAACTCTCTGCTAACTGCTGCGTATTCAGCTTAGCTGCCTGCACATCCAGTCGTTGGGCAACGAGCTTGTTGATCACCGTTGCTTCTTCATCCGGTTCAGTCTTAATATCAGTCAGAGTCAAAACATCGGGAAGATCAGGTAAGCGCTCAGGTAGTTTGAAACTCTTTACGCCAGTATTTGCCTCACTGAATTGATCTATTCCAAGCAAGCGAATCAAACGCTCGCGACTGCGGATACGGGCTTGATCCGCACGCGCCAAATTGAGCACTGCGTCGGAATAAAAGCTGAGTTCACGCGCCTCTTGCAGGGCATTAAAGTTGCCCGCTGCTGTCATGCGCTTGGCCAGTTCTGCGCCGGCTTCGGCAGATCTTTTGACTTGTTGAAGATAGCGTACCGACTCTTCTGCAGCCACTGCGATGAAGTAGGCTTTACGGGTTTCTGCCACCATGATCAACATATCCATCATGACCTGACGCTGGGTTTGCTCAAAGCGATGACGCTCCATTTTTCTCGTGAGTGGCATCGCAATTAAACGGGCAATATTGAAGCTGATACCCCGATCAAATTCCACTTCATCACCACGTCGTAAGCGGCTAAAACTAAATCCTGGATTGCTCATACGACCTGCTTGCACCAGATCGGATTCTGCAATGCCCAAGGTATCAAATGAGGCCTGTAAGCCTTTATTATTCAACAGCGCAAGTTGCACTGCGGCGTCAACCGATAACGCCTGCGAGAGTAATTCTTTATTGCGATCGTTGACCAGTTGCCGATCTACATCACTTTTAATCCACTTCACGTCTTTATGCAGTTGGTCGGTAGCCGCTTGCTCTACAACAGCAAAGCCTCCGTCTTGACTAAAAGAGGCACAGCCAGAGAATAGGACGCACACCGTAAATGCAGAGCAGAGTTGTATAAGATGGCGCGATCGGTTTTGTACTACGGGATAAATAAAGTCCCCATGTGCTTGAGACGATTTCGGTTGATTCATGCATACCTCTTGGTTGGCCATCCAGCGAGATGTAAAAATCTCGGTGATGGAGGCAAAAAAGTAGATTAACTAGGGCTTGTAGCGTTAGGCTTACAGTAAGCGAATGCTGACGCTATCCGAGCGCAATTACACATTGCGGACGCGACGAGACACTGCTTAAGCGAAAAATCGGGGAGGGCGTTCTGGGCCGTTGGTAATAAATCCAACGGGGGCGATCGTGTGAAAAGCGATACGTTCAGATGCTGCCGCATCAACTTGTGTTTTGATTACATTGCTTAAAATAACGGCACCAGCACAGCATGCTGCACAGGTACTGCATTGATGCTTGGCCGATAGTTTGGAGTCGCTGTCGTGGTGGCTATGGTCAATACTGTTCACGACATTGTTGACCTGATCATTCAGCACGTCATGATGCAGTTGAGGTTGCATTTTCCCCTGCATAACTTGCTGATCTGATGGATTAGCGTGTTGATGAATCGAGTGCGATGGACTCATATGGTGCTGACTGCCGCACATGATCATAGAAGCCGCTGCTAACCCTTGCAGCGGGATCGCAATCATCAATATCCATAACAAGACGTGTCTGACAAGCTTTTTCATATGCTAAGGATTATAGCGGGAAAATACGATAGAGGGCATCACGCCAGTATTGAGATGCCCTCATCGGATTTCTATTTTGATCTCAAATTTGATCTTGCTTAATGGTCTTGCTTAAGTACGCTAGTTCCTTAGGGAGATAAATATACTGCCATATGTATATATAAATAGTCCATATAAAGTATAGACAATAAGCGATATTTAGTAAAAAAGTAGGGGAGTATATAATTCATTAAGGATGCGGCGTTGGATAATCTCGCCGCGCGTCCCTTTGGTTTTACATCTAATCTCACGCTTTTTGATCGTTAGAGGTGCCTACTTAAATTGATCGTTGATTCACCATGTCGACAAGGCGACCCTCCTTATCGATTACTTTTTCAGCGTCTTCTTTGATGAATTCACCTAACTACGGCAGAGGCAAAATATCCAGTACCAGTTCGGATGGTCTGCATAATTTAGTACCCGTAGGCGTCTCAACAATTGGTCGGTTGATCAGGATGGGATGCGCCAGCATAAAGCTGATTAACTCATCGTCTGTCCATGTATGATCATCTAACTTTAGTTCTTCATATAAGGTCTCTTTCTTGCGCAGTAAGTCACGTACCCGGATGCCCATGACAGAAATCAATTCAAGTAATTTGTCACGGCTTGGTGGCGTGATCAGGTATTCAATGACGTCTGGTTCGACTCCGGTATTGCGGATTAGCGCCAACGTGTTACGTGATGTACCGCATTTGGGATTGTGATAAATGGTGATCGTCATGAGATTCTTGGTGAGCTTAAATGAAGGTGAAAGTCGCTGGGATGATTCACCCAATATCGGTGGGTGTAAAGTTGTCGTTGTTGCTGCTAGCGCTTTTCGTTTCTGGTAATTTGGGATAAAGACAACAAAATAGTATAGTCGCAGCGATCTCCCCCACAACTGCGCGATGAGAAAGTCCGGGGTATTTATTTACTGTATCTATTGGCCTGATGCTGCAAACGTGCGGCTGGTAGCGCGCGCCAGAGTCACCGCCGGGTTGTCACATGATCTGTAAAAGTGAACCAATACCCAGCGGTGATGTAAGCGGCGACAGCAAATGGTGTTGGATGTTAACAGACCCTG
Organism: Undibacterium sp.; assembly: GCA_025352365.1. Classification (GTDB taxonomy): domain Bacteria; phylum Pseudomonadota; class Gammaproteobacteria; order Burkholderiales; family Burkholderiaceae_D; genus Undibacterium. The sequence goes on from JANXTO010000119.1 coordinate 3,679, forward strand.
GTTGACATAGGAAAGTAAACTGATTTTAGTGCTTTCGCATCGAAGAAAGATTTTAGAAATACACTGATGAGTTGAAACTGCGGTGAGTAAAAATAACAGTCTTGCTTCATTGCAAGGCAATATGGGTTTATATTTGTATGTCATTGATTACAACGCTCGCATAGAATACCAACATGCAACTCGATATTCGCGCACAAACATTACTGAAAGCTCTGGTAGAACGCTACATCGCTGATGGTCAGCCGGTGGGTTCACGGGCGCTCTCAAAAATTTCTGGATTGGAGTTGTCTCCTGCCACCATTCGTAATGTGATGGCAGATCTGGAAGAAATGGGCTTTGTCGCCAGCCCGCATACGTCGGCGGGGCGGATTCCGACCCCGCGCGGGTACCGCGTGTTTGTGGATAAACTACTGACCGTGCAGGAATTTGATGGCACTGCGCTGGAGTCGCGTATGCAAGCGAGCGTGTTTTCTAATTCCCCACAAAAAATTATTTCTAACGCGGCTCAGGTGTTGTCGTCGCTATCGCAATTTGCAGGTGTGGTCATGACCCCGCGGCATGAATCAACATTCCAGCAAGTCGAGTTTTTACGCTTATCTGAAAAGCGGATTTTGCTGGTCGTGGTCGCGCCCAATGGCGAAGTGCATAACCGCTTGCTGCTGACCGATGTTGATTACAACCCCTCGCAATTGGTGCAGGCCGCAAATTATCTGAATCAAAATTTTGGTGGATTGAGTTTTGAAGATGCTCGCTTACGTATCAACACTGAATTACGCCAATTGCAAAACGATATGACGCGCCTGATGCAAGCGGCGGTCGAAGCGGGCAGTGATGCGATGTCAGATCAGTCGGACGAGGTGGTGATTTCGGGTGAGCGCAATTTGCTCAATGTGCAGGACTTGTCGAATAATATGACTTCTTTGCGTAAGTTATTTGATATGTTTGAGCAAAAAGCCGGACTGATGCAATTGTTGGACGTGTCTAGTAAAGCGACCGGGGTACAAATTTTTATCGGAGGCGAATCGCAACTCGTACCGATGGATGAGATGAGTATCGTCACTGCGCCCTACGGCGTGAACGGTAAAATTGTCGGCACGCTTGGGGTGATAGGGCCAACTCGTATGGCCTATGAGCGGGTCATTCCGATTGTAGATATCACCGCAAAACTACTCTCAAATGCGCTAAGTCAATAGCCGATATCCAGTATCCAAATTCCAAATAATGAGGTTGTTATGAACAACAAAAATATCTCTGTTTTAATTGTTGACGACAATGATATGACTCGTGAGGTTTTACGGGTAGTACTGCGCAGCGAGGGTTATAACGTCGTTGGCGATGCTTCTGATGGCGGGTCGGGTTTGGAAATGGCAATCAAGCTCAATCCGCAAATTATCATGTTAGATGTTGTTATGCCTAAAATCGGCGGTTTAGAAATATTGCCAAAAATGAAGGAAGCATTGCCAAATGCGATGATTTTGATGGTGACTGCGAATAAAGATCAAGCCACGGTGACGGAGGCTGTTAAAGCCGGTATTCACGGCTATATCGTAAAACCTTTTAATTCACAGCGAGTGATTGATGCAGTGGCAGGGGTGGTAGAAAAAATTCGTAAGCAAAATGCCAGCAGCGAAAATACCAGTAGCGACGTTTGAGTACGAATTTGATCAGTAAATATCAGTAGAAGCTGATACTTGTGTTCTCATTTTTTATGATTTGCGATTTCTGTGTTCGCAATTTTGTTTGGTGCAATGACCATACATCGCTAGCGAATGTTCAGCAATAGTAAAGCCACGCTCCAGTGCAACGGCATGTTGTTGCTTCTCAATTTGCTCGTCATAGAACTCTTCTACCAAACCGCAGTCCAAACAGACCAAATGGTCATGATGCGAACCTTCGTTTAGTTCAAAGATGGCTTTGCCGGTTTCAAAATGATTGCGATTTAACAATCCGGCTTGTTCGAACTGGGTTAAAACCCGATATACCGTCGCTAAACCAACATCCATATTTTCATTCAGCAGAATTTTATAAACATCTTCCGCTGTCAGATGGCGAACTGGGCTACTTTGGAAAATTTCTAAAATTTTCAGCCTTGGTAAAGTCGCTTTCAGGCCGCTGGATTTGAGATTGGGAGTGGTATTCGTCATGTTTTCGGTCAAAAAGAGTGTATCTGCTTTATGATATCGGGTTTAGAGCTTAACTCAAAGTGAATCTCAGCATAATCCCGGCGTAATTTCAGGGTGGTTTTTTGGGGGGGTAATCGACGGATATTAAGCTTGCACCAGTGAGTAATTTCATTATGCTGCTTTATTCTAAGATTGTTTCGCGCTGCATTTGTGTTCTTGCATAAGCTGTCACCAAAGTTAAGCGCAATAAATTAGTAGGTAAGATCGATCTAAGCATCGATATAAGCTGTTTGAATTAATTATTTTTTGCAAACTGTACACCGTTGCACATCACATTGAGGTTATTTATGCGATTGTTGTTTTCTGAAGTATCCCGAGGTACCGCGCAAGGCTTGACGGCTCTCGCTTTGGCGCTTGGTGTGGTTGGTGTCTCTGGCTGCGCTATGCTCAATCCTATGGTGGATACACCGCCAGTGACCAAGCTCCCTAGCTCCACTGACTCCGCAGTGACCGATACTGGTAACAAAGACGGTGCCAAACTCAATTCTGCTGATGGCGCACAAAAAACCACGCCAACAGGCGTATCCAAATTTTTAGGCTACATCTCGCCTTACCGGATTACGATTCAGCAAGGTAACTTTGTCTCGCAAGAAATGGTATCGCAACTTAAAGAAGGCATGACCCGTGAGCAAGTCCGGTTTTTGCTGGGCACGGCATTATTGACCGATATGTTCCACGAAGACCGTTGGGACTACCCGTTCCGTTTATTAAAGCCGAACGGCGAATTACTCACCAGCCGCGTGGCGGTATTTTTTAAGAACAATACTGTGCAACGTTTTGAGGGTGGTAATTTGCCCAATGAAAAAGACTACTTAGCCAATATTACGACTTCTGCAATTGGTGTGAGAGCTGAATCTTCTATCCTGACGACGGATAAAGATAAGAAAAAATAATCAAGGTATTCCGATGACAGTATTAAAAATCGCCGTGACTGGTGCATCTGGTCGCATGGGTAAAATGTTGATCGAGACCATCACTGCGGCGGATGATGTGGTTCTGGTCGGCGCACTGGATTTGCCTGGATCGCCTGCTTTGGGTGCTGATGCCGGTGCCAGTTTAGGCAAGCCAGTTGGCGTTTTAATTGAGTCTGATTTATCGACGGCTTTGGCAGATGCTGATTGTCTGATCGACTTTACCCGTACTGAAGGCACCTTAACGCATCTGGCTTACTGCGCGGAACATGGCATTAAAATGGTTATTGGTACGACGGGTTTTGATGATGAAGGTAAAGCAGCGATTGCCGCTGCAGCGCAAAAAACGGCGATTGTATTTGCCCCGAACATGAGTGTCGGCGTGAATGTGACGTTGAAGTTGTTAGAAATGGCAGCCAAGAATTTTGCGCAGGGCTACGATATAGAAATTATCGAAGCGCACCACCGTCATAAAGTTGATGCGCCCTCCGGTACCGCATTAAAAATGGGCGAAGTCATCGCAAGTACGCTAGGTCGTGATTTGAACGAAGTCGGCGTGTTCGCACGAGAAGGTGTCACCGGCGAACGTGATCCATCTTCGATAGGCTTTGCCACCATCCGTGGCGGCGACATTGTTGGTGACCATACAGTGATGTTCGCAGGGATTGGTGAGCGGGTAGAAATCAGCCATAAATCTTCTAGCAGGATTAATTACGCCCACGGCAGTTTGCGCGCAGCACGGTTTTTGGCTGGTAAGAAAACCGGTTTGTACGATATGTTTGATGTGCTGGGTTTGAATTCAGTAGCTTAGTAGGACTTACGCAAAACCGTCCCAGCTGCGTTGCAGCGCCTAGTCGTACGAAAGTACTGCCTTCGTCGCTACGCCTTGCTGTGACAATTTTGCGTAAGTCCTATTTAGTAAACATAGAGACTATTTAATTTATTAACCAACGATCTTTCTAACGAGCCCTATGATTTTTGATTACTGGTCACAAGTTGATGAAATAAGCCACGCAGTAGCTTATTTTTTGATGGCGATGTCTCTCGTTAGCTGGTTCATTATTTTTTATAAAACTTGGTCGTTTTGGCGCGTACGCAAAACCGCGCCAGTTGTTGAGTCTTTTTGGAAAGCGCCAAACATCAATGATGCGCTTAGCCTGATCAGTCATGCTGATAGCGAAGATATTTATGCTTCTCTGGCGAGAAAAAGTGTGGCGGCTGCGGATCTAAAACTCTCTAAAGAACCAGCACGCGCTAGCGCAGGACTTAATACTAATTCTGCTTTAAGCGACATTCTTACCCGGGTTTTGCGACAAGAATTAAACCGCGTCACAGTCAAGCTGGAATCTGGTTTAAGCATTTTGGCCTCCATCGGGGCGACCGCACCTTTTGTCGGTTTACTCGGCACGGTGTGGGGCATTTTTCATGCGCTGACGACGATTGCAAATAATGGTGCTGTGCAGATCGCGCAAGTAGCTGGTCCGGTCGGCGAGGCATTAATCATGACGGCATTGGGCTTGATGGTGGCGATTCCTGCGGTATTGGCCTATAACGCTTTTAACCGTATGAACCGTATTACCATGGCAGAGCTAGATGCTTTTGCGCATGATCTGCATGCACACCTTAGTCCGCGCGGATAAGAGCGCAACTAGGTTAACGTCAGCAACAAACCAACCACAAGCTTACCAACGCAGTAAATAAAAAATCTCAATGCATTATGGCCTTCGGTAAATTCAATCAGGCAAGTGACTCGGCAGCAAAAACACCGGCTGCTATGGCCGATATCAACGTTACGCCCATGGTGGATGTCATGTTGGTATTGTTGGTAATTTTTATTATTACTGCCCCTTTGATGACGCAAGCGATCAAGCTTGAGTTGCCTACCGCAAAATCAAATACAGCCCCCCAATTGCCAAACAACATCACTATCTCATTTGACTCCAAGGGAGTTTTATATTGGGATAAACAGGTAATTACTTTTAAAGATTTAAACCTGAAGTTGGCAAAAGCCGCACAAAAATTACCGCAGCCAGAACTACAATTGCGTGCCGATAAAGCAACTCGCTACGAGATCATTGCCCAAGTGATGGCTGCAGCTCAAGAACAAGGTTTGGGTAAAATTGGTTTTGTGACTGAGCAGCCAGGCCAACCACTCGATCAAAAGTAATCTACAGCACTATCCTTAATCAGGATGCCATCTGAACCAGTTATAATCAAAGGTTCAAAAGATCCCCTCGCATTTAGAAAATATAGCCCGCCATGCAAGAAAAATACAGCTCAGTTTATAAACCAGCCGACATTGAGCAATCTGCGCAATCCCATTGGAAAAAAATAGACGCTTACAAAGCGGTGGAAAACGATCCACGTTTCCCAAAAGGTAAGTACTACGCTTGTTCTATGCTGCCTTATCCATCAGGTAAATTGCACATGGGGCACGTGCGCAATTACACGATCAACGACATGCTGGCGCGTCAATTGCGCATGAATGGTTACAACGTTCTGATGCCGATGGGCTGGGATGCTTTTGGTTTGCCGGCAGAGAACGCCGCGATCAAAAACAAGGTGCCGCCTGCCAAATGGACCTACGACAATATCGCCTACATGAAGACTCAGATGCAAGCCATGGGTCTGGCGATCGACTGGTCACGCGAAGTAGCGACTTGCTCGCCTGAATATTACAAATGGAATCAATGGTTGTTCCTGAAAATGCTGGAAGCTGGCATTTGCGAACGCCGTACGCAAGTAGTGAACTGGGATCCGATTGACCAGACCGTGCTCGCCAATGAGCAGGTAATCGACGGGCGCGGCTGGCGTTCCGGCGCCCTGGTCGAGAAGCGTGAAATCCCTGGCTACTACCTAAACATTACCGACTATGCGGAAGAGTTATTGTCGGCCATTACCAATCCGGAAGATCCAAATTACCTGTCCGGCTGGCCAGAGCGCGTGCGCCTGATGCAGGAAAACTGGATAGGTAAATCCGAAGGTGTACGTTTTGCCTTCACACACGATATTAAAGATGATAGCGGCGTGTTGATCCAGGACGGCAAGATGTACGTGTTTACTACCCGTGCCGATACCATCATGGGGGTGACGTTTTGTGCGGTGGCACCGGAACATCCGTTGGCAATCCATGCCGCTGCCAGTAATCTCGGACTCGCTGCCTTCATTGAAGAATGCAAAAAAGGCGGTACGACCGAAGCAGAAGTCGCAGTGCGTGAAAAAGAAGGGCAGCCTACGGGACTGTTCGTCACGCATCCATTGACCGGCGCGCAAGTTGAAGTCTGGGTTGGTAACTACGTGTTGATGAGTTACGGCGATGGCGCGGTCATGGGCGTACCTGCGCATGACGAGCGGGACTTTATTTTTGCGAAAAAATACAATCTGCCGATTAAACAAGTAGTCGCGGTAGAAGGTGAAACCTACTCCACCGATGCATGGGCAGAATGGTATGGCGACAAGCAACGTGGCTTGACCATTAATAGCAGAGACTCTAACGTTGACCTAAATGGATTGACCTGTAAACAGGCGGTCAGCAAAGTCGCTGAATTAATGTCAGCCAAAGAATTGGGTGAAAAGAAAACTACCTGGCGTTTACGTGACTGGGGTATCAGCCGTCAACGTTATTGGGGCACGCCTATCCCTATCATCCATTGCGATACTTGTGGTGTGGTGCCAGTACCGGAAAAAGACTTACCCGTTGTGTTGCCAGAAGATTGCATTCCTGATGGCTCAGGCAATCCGCTAAATAAACGCTTAGATTTCTTGCATGTTGATTGCCCAAGTTGTGGCAAGCCAGCCAAGCGCGAAACCGACACCATGGATACCTTCGTTGATAGTTCCTGGTACTTCATGCGTTATTGCGACGCCAGTAACGATCAGGCGATGGTGGCAGAAGGCAGCAAATACTGGATGCCGATGGATCAGTACATCGGTGGTATCGAACATGCGATTTTGCATCTGCTGTATGCGCGCTTCTGGACCAAGGTCATGCGTGACCTGAAGTTGATCGATGCGCACGAACCGTTTGCCAAATTGCTGACGCAAGGCATGGTCTTGAAGGGCGCGTTCTTCCAAAAACCGGAAGGCGCAGGCAAGAATTATTTCTGGGAAGAAGAAGTCAACGTCATCACCAATGAGCAAGGTCAGATCACCGGCGGAACCTTGAAGTCGGATGGGTCAGCACTCGAATACGAGATGACTACCATGTCTAAATCCAAGAGTAATGGTGTCGATCCGCAAGAACTCATTAATCAATACGGTGCAGATACAGCACGTTTGTTTGTGATGTTTGCCTCGCCACCTGAGCAGACTTTGGAGTGGAATGATTCTGGTGTTGAGGGCGCGCATCGCTTCTTGCGCCGGGTCTGGACTTTCGGTTTTAAAAATGCTGAGTTATTGCGCCCTGCAAACGCAGTTGCTGCTGAACTAAGTGCGGACTTAAGTGCCGATAGCAAAGCGCTACGCCGCGAAGTACATATGATTTTGCGCCAGGTAAGCTATGACTACGAACGTATGCAATACAACACGGTCGTGTCCGGCGCGATGAAATTATTGAATACGATTGAAGCCTTTAAGCAAGAGGGTGCTGGTCATGCAGCGGTTTTGAGTGAAGCCTTTGGTGTCTTGTTGCGTGTTTTATATCCGGCATGCCCGCACTTGACCCATGTCTTGTGGGAAGAGTTGGGTTATGCCGCCGCCTTCACCGATATTCTCAATACGCCTTGGCCCCAAGTCGACGAAGCGGCTTTGGTACAAACAGAAATCGAAATGATGATCCAGGTCAATGGCAAGCTGCGCGGTAGTATCACGGTAGCCAAAGATGCGGATAAAGCGACGATAGAAGCTTTAGCCTTGGCGAATGAGAGTGTGCAACGTTTTGTTGAGGGTGCGCCGAAAAAGATCATTATCGTACCGGGTAAATTAGTCAATATCGTTCCTTAATATAGACGGGTAATTTTATGATCGTTAATTCGAAAGCGGGCGATATGCGTAATGAGAATGACTCTACAACAAGGTCTGATTGGATGCGGAAATTGCTAGCCTTTTTCAGCATCGCGTCAGTTGCTGTAATTTTGTCCGCCTGCGGCTTTGCGTTGCGCGGTCCGGTGACTTTTCCGTTCTCTAGTATTTATATTAGCTTGCCAGATACATCTCCGCTTGGTGGTGAGTTGCGGCGGAATATTCGTGCCAATGGCAATACCGTGATTTTTAACGATGCCAGAAGCGCCGATGTGGCATTAGAAGTTTTGGCAGAAACACGCGAGAAAGTGATCTTGTCTTTAAATAGCCAAGGTCGTGCACGTGAATACAATTTGTTGTACACATTTAAATTCCGTGTGCGTGACAAGGCTGGTAAAGAATTGTTGGAGCCAACTAGTATCCCACTCAAACGCAATATCACGTTCAACGAGTCTGCAGTCTTGGCGAAAGAGTCTGAAGAAGCTCTGTTATATCGTGATATGCAAAGCGATCTGGTGCAGCAAATCATGCGTCGCCTGGCCGTACTGAAGATGGAATAGCGTATGCAATTGCGCTTTGATGCGATCGATGCTCACCTGACTAAATCACTGGCGTCTTTGTACGTCATCACCAGTGACGAGCATTTGTTGGCATTAGAAACTGCGGACAAAATCCGTCGTGTCGCTAAAACACAGGGATTTCTGGAAAGAGAAATTTTAACTGTAGAGCGTAGTTTTAAATGGGGCGCTCTACTGGCTGCAAATCAATCACAATCCTTGTTCGGCGATAAAAAGCTGATTGATTTGCGCATACCCACCGGCAAGCCCGGCAAAGATGGCGGCGCTGCATTACAAGAATATGTCAAGCATCTATCCCCCGATAATCTGACCCTGATTACCTTGCCAAAACTCGACTGGGCGACGCAAAAGGCGGCCTGGGTGACGAGCTTGCAGCAGGCGGCGGTGTATATCGACATCCCGCTGGTGGAACGGGCGCAACTGCCTAATTGGATATCCTTGCGTTTATCTGCACAAGGGCAAAGTGCTGATCGGCCCAGTCTGGACTTTATCGCGGACAGAGTGGAAGGTAACTTGCTCGCCGCACATCAAGAGATTCAAAAGCTCGCTTTGTTGCACCCTCAAGGCAAACTAGGTTTTGAACAAATACACGATGCTGTTTTAAACGTCGCGCGCTACGATGTGTTTAAAGTCAACGAAGCCATGTTAGCCGGCAACGTCGCCAGACTGGTGCGTATGCTAGACGGCCTGAAAGGCGAGGGCGAGGCCTTGCCGCTGGTACTATGGGCCGTTGCCGAAGAGATCCGGACTTTGCTCAAACTCAAGTCTGGTATGGCACAAGGCAAGTCGCTAGGCATGCTGCTGAAGGAATTTCGTATCTGGGGTCCGCGTGAAAAGTTGATGGAGCCTGCGCTACGCCGGGTGAGTTTGGCGACCTTAGAGGCAGCACTGCAAGAGGCAGCGCAAGTCGATAAGATGGTCAAAGGTTTGCGCGCCAAGGCATTTGCGGGCGACGCCTGGGACGCATTGCTGCAATTAGGTCTGCGCGTTGCCCGCGCATAGGGTAAATACGTAAAAGTAGGGGAGTATGCCTAATAAATGGCATTAATGCCCAGATCATATTTGGACGTTAAAATATACAGCAGGTAGTATATATTCTCTCTTAACTCATTTGTAGAGCGCAAGCAGACATAGACATACCGAATTTAAAGAACTGATATGGATATCAAAACCTACATGAAAGACCTTGGCATACGCGCCCGTAAAGCGTCGCGCGCCATGGCAAAAGCTAATACGGCTGCAAAGAATCGGGCGTTGTTATTGATTGCCGCGGCGATCCGGCGCGACGCAGCGATTTTGCGGGCAGCCAATGAGCTCGATCTTGCTACCGCCCGCACAAATGGGATGGAAGCGGCGATGTTGGACCGCCTGACCTTATCCGACAAAGCCATCGCCACTATGGCGGAGGGACTGGAGCAAATCGTCAGTCTGTCCGACCCGATCGGCGAAATCTCGAATATGAAATTCCGTCCGACCGGCATTCAGGTCGGTCAGATGCGCGTGCCGCTAGGTGTCATCGGCATCATTTACGAAGCCCGTCCGAACGTCACTGTAGACGCTGCAGGCTTATGTATTAAAAGTGGTAACGCCACCATTTTACGCGGCGGTTCTGAGGCAATTCACTGCAATCAGGCACTGGCACAATTAGTCAAAGAAGGTTTAGCCGGTGCCGGTTTGCCATCCGACGCCGTTCAAGTAGTTGAGACTACCGACCGTGCTGCGGTGGGCGAGCTGATCACCATGCCAGAGTATGTTGATGTCATTGTTCCACGCGGTGGCAAAGGTTTGATCGAGCGCTTAATGCGTGAATCCAAAGTGCCGATGATCAAACATCTGGACGGCATTTGCCATGTGTATATCGACGATAAAGCAGATATACAAAAGGCGCTGGATATTGCATTCAATGCTAAATGCCATCGCTATGGCACTTGCAATACGATGGAAACCTTATTGGTGGCGCAAGCTATTGCAGCGCAGGTCTTGCCCGCCTTAGCCAAACTCTACGCCAGCAAACAAGTCGAATTACGTTGCGACCCTGCTGCCGCAGCAATACTCAGCGACTATCCTCATTTGGCTGCTGCGAATGAAGAGGACTGGAGCACAGAATATCTGGCCGCGATTCTTACTGTTAAAGTAGTTCAAGATATGGATGAGGCGATTGAACACATCAATCACTATTCATCGCAACACACTGAGTCCATCGTGACGGAAGATTACACGCGCGCCATGCGCTTTCTGCGTGAGGTTGATTCAGCCTCGGTCATGGTCAATGCATCGACCCGTTTTGCAGATGGCTTTGAATATGGCTTAGGTGCAGAAATCGGCATCTCTAACGATAAACTACACGCACGTGGTCCAGTTGGATTAGAAGGTCTGACTTCACTGAAGTACGTGGTATTTGGTAATGGCGAAGTTCGTCAATAATAAGTAACAGGAGAAATGCATGCTCTGGATTAAAGCACTACACATCGTTTTCGTGACGTCCTGGTTTGCAGGCTTATTTTATTTGCCGAGGATTTTTGTCAATCTGGCGATGGAGAACCAGGCGGTTACGACCAAGCGATTGTTGCTGATGGCACGCAAGTTGTACCGGTTTATGACCATACTGGCCATTCCAGCGATAGGTTTTGGGTTGTGGTATTGGATAGCCACAGGGATTGGCCGTGGTCCCGGCAGTGGTTGGATGCACGCCAAACTTTTTATCGTAGTGTTGCTAATCGGTTACCACCATGCCTGTGGCAGTATTCTGAAAAAGTTTGAGCGAGGCAACAATAAACGCGCGCATACCTGGTTTCGCTGGTTTAATGAAGTGCCAGTCGTTTTGTTATTAGCTGTTGTGGTGTTGGTGGTAGTGAAGCCGTTTTAGTCCGCTCGTTAAATTATCAAGGAAATATTGATGAACAGAGTTTGTGAATACTATTTTGCACCGCAGTCTCCTTGGGCGTATTTGGGGCATCAGCGCTTTGTCGATCTGGCAAAAAAACATGCAATCCGGATTGACCTTAAGCCGATTGATTTAAGCAAAGTATTTGCTACTTCGGGTGGTTTGCCTTTAGCTAAACGTGCAGCACAAAGACAAGCCTATCGTCTGACAGAAATGCAGCGCTGGAGTACGCATCTGGATTTGCCTATGAATTTGCAGCCGACCTTTTTTCCGGTTGCAGGTGATCCTTCCGCACACTTGATTATTGCAGCGCAATTGGCACACGGGACTGAGACCGCACTCAAACTGACTGGTGCGATCATGCGAGCAGTCTGGGCAGAACAAAAAAATATTGCTGATACGGATACCCTGGTCGCGTTAGCACTTGATTGCGAGCTGGACGGTAAAGCTTTAATCAAATCCTCAGAAACCGCCAGTGTGTTAGCTGAGTACGAACGCTTTACCAATGAAGCAATCGCCAATAATGTATTCGGCGTGCCTTGGTTTGTATTCAATGGCGAGAGCTATTGGGGGCAAGATCGCTTAGATTTTTTGGAGCGCGTATTTCAAGAATAGTGGTTAGCAGTTGGCATTACGATCAATAGAATGAAGTAATGAGGTGAGCGAATGCTGCACGCACTCACCTTAGTTTTAGTGTTAAGAAGTAGATGTAAATACCGGCTAAGCAAGAGCTTTAGCCTTTAAAAATTAACTTGGATAAAAGGTTCCCCATGACACGTTACTCATATTTTTGCCCTTGCCCCCGTGGCCTAGAAGTCGCTCTCGCTGAAGAGTTGAATGAAATTGCCCAGACGGATAAAACTTTGCATGTTCACACGCAAGTGCCCGGTGGTGTGCATTGTTCTGGTGAATTGCGCGACGCCTATAGCATCAATCTGCATTCACGCATTGCTTCGCGTGTGTTACTACGGATGGCGCATTCTGGTTATCTCAACGAAAACGATATTTATGATCTGACCCTGGAGCAGCCATGGGAGGATTGGTTTGGCTACCACCACACGATTCGGGTCGATGTGACCGCAGTCAAATCGCCATTAAAAAGTTTGGAATTTACCACCCTCAAAATTAAAGATGCGATCTGTGATCGTTTCCGCGATCAATTTACACAACGTCCTTCGGTTGATACCAAAAATCCGGATATGCGGATAGTCGGTTTTGTGGATGCACGCAACTTTACTTTGTATCTCGATACTTCAGGCGAGCCTTTGTTTAAACGTGGCTGGCGTTTAGAAACCGGCGACGCTCCGCTGCGTGAAAACCTGGCAGCGGGCTTGTTGCGGACTGCCGGCTGGAAACCCGGCGTACCGCTGTTTGACCCTATGTGTGGCTCGGGCACTATTTTGATTGAGGCGGCACAGATGCTTGCTGGCATCCCGCCTGGCTTACATCGTGAATTTGCATTTGAAAAGTTTGCCGGTTACAAACAAGACGAATGGCAAGCAATCAAAGAGAGTGTTAAGCCAAATCACGTGTTGGAAGAACCGACTATTTTCGGCAGTGATATCTCCGGCGACATGATCAGTATGACGCGCAATAATTTGAATAAAGCAGGCATTCGTTTTGAAGTCCCGTTGAAGCAAATTGAAGCGCAAGAAATCAAAGTCCCAACCGAGGTGCCAGGTATTTTGCTGACCAATCCGCCTTACGGCGAACGTATTGGCGTACGCGGTGACAGTTCGGCAGAGCCTGACGCGATGGCGACCGATTTTTTCAGTGCATTTAGTAGCACGTTAAAACAAAGATTTGCTGGCTGGAGTGTTTTCTTGTTCACCGCTGATCTGGGTTTGCCAAAGATGCTGCGTTTAAAAGAGTCGCGCAAGACACCTTTTTTCAACGGCGCGCTGGAATGTCGCTTGTTCCGGTTCGATATGGTGGCGGGCTTTAACCGCCGTGAAGAAGCCAAGCCTAAAAACTTGTCCTAACTCCACATAAAAACGGGCGAACGCTGCACAGCAGGTTCGCCCGTTTTACTTTATGCTTTGCCGTCTACGTTGCGTCATCAATCATAATTTACGTTGTTTTATGTAATCTGGCCGAGATTTAGATTGGCCTCATCTAAAACAAAACATCAGGAGATTAATCCATGTCTAACGCTTTCCCCCTCCATTTAAAAGACAGTAGTTTATTGCGTAATCAGGCTTACATTAATGGCGCCTGGTTTAGTTTTAGTGATAATTTTGAAGTCAATAATCCAGCGGATCAATCGATTATCGGCACAGTACCCAACTTGGGTGCTAGCGCCGCACAAACGGCAATTGACGCTGCGCAAGCGGCTTTTCCGGCATGGGCTGCCAAGACCGGCAAAGAGCGCGCCGCGGTAATGCGTAAATGGTTTGATCTGATGATTGCCAATGCCGATGATCTGGCGATGTTAATGACTGCTGAGCAAGGCAAACCTTTAGCCGAAGCCAAAGGCGAAGTAATTTACGGCGCCAGTTTTATCGAATGGTTTGCCGAGGAAGCAAAGCGGGTAACCGGCGATGTCATGGCATCGACCTGGACTGACAAACGCATGGTGGTATTAAAACAGCCTATCGGCGTTTGTGCATCAATCACGCCTTGGAACTTTCCGATTGCCATGATCACGCGCAAAGTTGCCCCCGCGATTGCGGCTGGTTGCAGTATCGTGATTAAGCCAGCGGAACAAACCCCGTTATCCGCCTTGGCAATGGCGGAGTTGGCACATAGAGCTGGTCTGCCAGCAGGCATTATTAATATTGTTACCGCCGATTCAGAGCGTTCGATTGCCGTTGGAAAAGTATTGTGCGACAGCCCGGTTGTGCGGCATTTATCTTTTACCGGCTCAACTCCAGTAGGCCGTATTTTGATGCAGCAATGTGCACCGACAGTAAAAAAACTGGCTCTGGAATTGGGCGGGCATGCGCCATTTATCGTATTTGATGATGCTGATCTGGACGCGGCGGTGGAAGGTGCGTTGCAATCAAAATTCCGTAATGCCGGACAAACTTGTGTGTGTACCAACCGCTTCTATGCTCATGAGTCGATTTACGACGCCTTCGTTGAAAAACTGGCTGCGGGCGCTAAGAAAATCCAGGTCGGTAACGGTATGGAGTCAGGCATCAGCCAAGGTCCGATGATTGATGAGCAGGCGGTAGCCAAAGTAGAAGAGCACGTTGCTGATGCACTGGCGAAAGGCGCTACGATTTTAGCGGGTGGTAAAAAACATGCAGCCGGCACTTTATTCTATGAGCCGACGGTACTGTCTAACATTACCAATACGATGAAAATTATGGTCGAGGAGACCTTTGGCCCAGTAGCTGCCGTTATCAAGTTTACAACCGAAGATGAGGTGATTGCGGCGGCTAACAATACTGATTTTGGACTGGCATCGTATTTCTATTCCCGTGATATCGGTCGCGTATGGCGCGTTGCTGAAAAGCTGGAATATGGCATGGTCGGTATTAATACTGGTTTGATTTCGAATGAGGTCGCGCCGTTCGGTGGCGTTAAGCAATCTGGACTGGGACGCGAGGGTTCTAGCTATGGAATGGACGAATATCTCGAAATGAAATATTTGTGTATGGGTGGCATTTAAATTTCCCTTGATGATCCCGATGAATAAAATTCTGCTAATTGCGATTGAATATGTCTAATAGTCCTACACCAGAAGCGACTCCGCCACCACCAGCACTGCCTTCTCACTTGCAAGTGGTGAGCGCTGGCGCTCTCGCAACGCTGCTTGCAGCGTTGGCAATGTTGGGGCCATTTTCAATTGATACTTATCTGCCCGCATTTCCGGCAATTCAGTCGAGTTTGCAGGCGAGTTCGATTGAAGTTCAGCAGACATTAACTGCCTACATGCTGTCTTTTTCCGTCATGACGCTTTGGCACGGCGCTTTGTCGGACGCGTTCGGACGACGGAATGTGATTTTGGTGTCACTAGCCGTTTTTGCCGTCGCTTCTTTTGGCTGTGCATCTGTCCATACGATTCATTATTTGTGGGGCTTCAGGATTTTGCAGGGTGTTTCTGCGGGCGCTGGTGTGGTGGTTGGACGCGCAATTATCCGTGATATGTACTCAGGCGCTCCCGCTGAACGCTTGCTTTCTCTGGTAACAATGATTTTTTCGATTGCTCCAGCGATTGCACCTATTTTAGGCGGTTGGATAGTCAGCTATTTCAGCTGGCGTAGTATTTTCCTCTTACTTTTTGTCTATACCCTGATTTTATTTTGGGCGTGCTACAAGCGGCTGCCAGAATCTTTGCCTATCGAAAAGCGTCAGCCTTTCAGTGCAGAGTTTTTGTGGAAAAGTTACAAGATGGTGTTTAAGTCCCCGCTATTTCATCTTAAAGCCGGCACGATTGCGTTTAATTTTGCAGGCCTTTTTTTGTATGTTTCCGCCGCGCCAGCGTTTATTACTCAGCATTTAAAGCTGGGGCCAGATCAATTTGGCTGGCAATTTATTCCCTCAGTCGCAGGCATATTTTTAGGCGCACTAGCGGCGAATCGCCTTGCAGGGAGAATTTCTGTTTGGAAGCAAGTCAATATCGGCTTTTGCTTCTTGATCGGAGCCTCTTTATTTAACGTGATTTACCACGCGATTTGGCCAGCTATGCTGCCCTGGTCAGTGATGCCCTTGTTTTTCTACTGTTTTGGTATGTCTCTGGTTGCCCCTGGCGCTACCTTGCTTGTCCTTGATTTGTTTCCTACAATCAGAGGGATAGTGGCCTCTTGCCAGTCTGCTGCTGTCACGATGCTTGGAGCAGTAGTGGCGGGTATGGTAGCGCCTGCACTGGATCATTCCAGCCTGACCTTAGCCATCGGGCAATTGGTATTTGCATCTCTGGGAATGATCTCTTGGTA
>JANXTO010000143.1 GCA_025352365.1 Undibacterium sp.
CTCTGTCCACATGTATGAGGTGTATAACAATGCATCACGTATTCAACAATACTTATCCAGCTTTCAATCCAAAGGATATGCCTTGGTGATAGGCGAGTTCGGGACAGAAAATAACGGTGCTAATGTCGATGAAGCCTCTATCATGCAATACGCTCGTGATTATGGCATTGGTTACCTAGGCTGGAGCTGGAGTGGCAACGGAAGCTGCTGTACAAAACTCGATATCGTCAATAATTTCGTCGCTGGCTCGTACACGACTTGGGGTGATTTTCTGATAAACAGTAGCAACGGTATTAAGGCGACATCCAAATTAGCCAGTAACTTTGGCGGCAATTCTTCTGGCGGCACTACCACTGTTGACCAATGTAACTGGTACGGCACCAAGTACCCGATTTGTAATAACTCCAACAATGGCTGGGGCTGGGAAAACAATACTAGTTGTGTCGCCCGCTCTAGCTGTACTGCGCTACCATCACCCTATGGCGTGGTCAAAGCTCCCACCCAATGCAACTGGTATGGAAAAACTTATGCGCTATGCAAAAATACCAGCAGTGGTTGGGGCTGGGAGAATAATCAAAGTTGCGTCGCTCCCGCTGATTGCGCTGCATTAAAAGCACCGAACGGACCTTATTGAGATACA
The DNA here is from genome assembly GCA_025352365.1 of Undibacterium sp. Lineage (GTDB taxonomy): Bacteria > Pseudomonadota > Gammaproteobacteria > Burkholderiales > Burkholderiaceae_D > Undibacterium. The sequence continues at coordinate 641 of JANXTO010000143.1, forward strand.
TCACATATGATTAGTACACGATTCATGCACAATTAATGCATGATTCATAACGCATAAAAAAACACCCGAGGTTTTTATTAACCTCGGGTATTTTTCAATTTGGACGGAGGGCAATTAATACTTACACAGCCGCAGTCAAAACACTTAAACCGAGCTTGATCAACGCTCCCGCTCTTTCTCCCACAACACATCACTGCCGCCAGCATAACGATTTAACACACGCGACAAAACGAACATCAAATCAGACAGACGATTCATATATTGTCGTGGCTGATCATTAATTGCCTCGGCTTTACCAACACTAACAATAGCTCGCTCAGCGCGGCGGCACACGGTGCGACAAACATGCGCAACCGCTGCTGCACGTGATCCACCTGGCAAAATAAAATCCTTCAGCGGCTCCAGATCGGCATTGTAGTGCGCCAATAAGGTATCTAAGCGCGCTACTTGTGCATCGGTGATCATGGTGTAACCGGGGATACATAGCTCCCCTCCCATATCAAACAGATCATGTTGGATCGACACCAACTCACGCTGCATTTGCGGCGGGATATCTTCGCACAACAAAACACCAATTTGCGAATTAAGCTCGTCCACATCGCCCATCGCATGTACGCGTAAAGCGTCCTTATCAACACGGCTGCCATCGCCCAAACCTGTCGTACCAGCGTCACCCGTGCGGGTGGCAATTTTTGAAAGTCGATTACCCATAGCAAGAAATTTATTAAGTGAATGATGTCAGGAGGATACGGCAAAAAATCAAAGAACGCATCATAATGAAGCAAAGCTAGCCCATCTCCTCAGGCAGGAGAATTTCTCGCCTGTTAATGGATACAATTCGGAAAAACAATGGCAACAAGATTACCTCCAGTACACGCCCTGTCTGCATTTGAAGCAGCCGCTCGCCATGCCTCATTTGCAGTTGCTGCCGAAGAGCTGTGTATTACCCCTTCGGCTTTATCGCACCGCATTCGTTTGCTGGAAGAACATTTATGTGAACGGGTTTTTGTGCGTGAAGGACGGAGTGTCACACTGACCGAATTCGGCCGGCGTTATCTGGATGTGGTGCGGGTCGCTTTGCGTACTTTGTCCGACTTCCCATTACCGAATAAGACGACGCAGAATCAGTTGCGCGTCAAAATCACCTTACCGCCGACGTTTGCGCGCTACATGTTTATGCCGCGTTTAGCCAGCTTTACCAAGGCGCATCCAGAAATAGAAATTGAGATTTTTTTATTTGTACCTCTATACGATTTAAGCTTATCAGAAAGCGATGTTGAAATACGGTTTGGTGCCGGCGAATATCCGAATCTCGTGACTAAAAAATTATTCGTCGAGCCATCGTTTGCCGTCGCCAGTCCAGCTTATCTGCAAACCATACCGCCACTGTTGCAACCCAGCGATTTGCGTCACGCGAGCTTATTACGCTCTGCATTAGAACCTTGGCAACCATGGTTTGAAGTAGCGAAGCTAGATTGGGCGGAACCTACTACAGGCTTGCGCATTGACGATCTTGGTTTGCTGTTAGAAGCGATTAAACATGGTCATGGCGTCGGCCTGACGCGTCAGCATTTTGCGCAGGAATTAATCGAGCAGAGAGAAGTCGTGCGCCTGTTCGACACGCAACTAGCGACGCCACCGCATGCGTATTATCTGGTGCATGAAGCACAGGCGATTATGCGGCCGGAAGTGCAAGTATTTATCGACTGGATGCAGCAGACCTATTTGAATACGATATAAATACTGACATCCCTAGATTTACTCGTACATGAGGATACTTAATGTACATTAGGTACATTAGGTACATTGGGCGCGTTTGGTACATTCGGTGCGTTCAATGCCTTCAGTTCGCCCTGTGCTTTCTCTTCCTGCTGCGTCAACCAAGTCTCAATAGCTGTTGGACGACAATATAAAAATCCTTGCAAGGTTGCGCAACCGCTAGCGATTAAAAAGTCAGCCTGTTCTTTGGTCTCTACACCCTCCGCTACCACCCGCAAACCCAAGTGATTTGCCATTGACAAAATCGATTGCACAATCGCAGTATCGTTCGGATCGGCCGGCATGTCTTGTACAAAACTGCGATCAATTTTTAGCTCATACAAAGGCATTTTTTTGAGATAAGCAAGACTGGAATAACCAGTACCAAAATCATCAATAGAAAAACGGATGCCCATCTTAGTCAGGGCGTGCATACGCTCTATGGTTTCTTGCATATTATTGATCAGCAAACCTTCTGTTACTTCTAAAATTAAACGTGATGCTGGCGCGCCGGTCTGCATTAAAATTGAAGCAACCTTTTCAACAAAATTCGCTTGCCGGAATTGTTTTGGACTGACGTTAATCGAGAGAGAAAGCGGCCATCCTGCTTGCTCTAATCGGATTAAGGCGAGGCAACCCTGCCGCAACGCCCAGTCACCCAATTGCACGATCATGCCGCATTCTTCAGCAACGGGAATAAATACCGCGGGAGAAATCGGACCACGCTGCGGATGCGTCCAGCGCATCAGCAATTCTGCCCCCTCTGGCTGCCCTTGATGATTGACTTGTGCTTGCATGACCATTTGCAATTGCCCCTCGCTCAGCGCCAGTACTAGATCGTGCTCTAAGATTAAACGTTGCTCAACTTCTGCCTGCATAGCGGATTCGAAAAAGGCAATCTGATTACGTCCACCCGCTTTAGCACGATGCATTGCGGTATCTGCTTCACGCAATAAGTCGTTGGTGTCTTGATCTGGTTTTGGAAGCAACGTCACGCCGATACTGCAACCAGAGTTATAAGTTTGCCCGTCGATCTCAAACGGTAAGGCGATCGCACTGCGGATTTTTTCGGCGACAGCCAAGGCAGATAATGCACCGACATTAATATCATTTGAAATATTCGAAATCAGTACAACAAATTCATCACCACCGATACGCGCGACAGTATCGACCTCACGTAATAAGGTTTTAAGACGCTGCGTCACATGCAGCAATAAGGAATCGCCTACCGCATGACCTCGCGCATCGTTGATATTTTTAAAATGATCCAGGTCAATGAATAACACACCGCTATTCAAGCCAGTGCGACGTGAGGTCGCTAACAAAATATTCAGACGATCTATCAATAAGCGACGATTTGGCAAACCCGTCAGGACATCAAAATAAGCCAGGCGGTGAATATGTTCATCTGCATTTTTTTGATCGGTAATATCGCGCTCGACAACAACCCAGTGACTGATTTTCCCTTCCTGATCTACGATCGGAACGATATCTGTCTCCACCCAAAACTCGACTCCTGACTTGGTGTAATTGATCAGTTCTGTATGTACCGACTCGCCATGATCCAGTGCTTCGGCAATACGCGCAATGACGTCAAATTGCGTATTTACGCCATGCATTGACTGTCGGGTTTTTCCAACAATGTCTGCTAGCTGATAACCCGTTTTACGCTCAAAAGCATCATTAACAAAAACAATTTGATTTTCGTTACTATAATCAGAAACGACTTTAAGTATTAAAACCATGTCGTTTAATCTGGCCAAAGCAACCGTGTTGAGTCTTAACGCGGTGTTCGCATCGCGTAAATTAGCCTGCTCCTTCTCCAATGAGGTCGCAACCGCCAGTTGTCTCGCTAATGATTGCTCCAGACGCTGCAGAAGAACTCCGCATGACACCGTAATAACCGAACTGATAAAAGTAAAATTGAGTGTAATGATCATCCATTGCAATAGCGGCTGATCACTCAAATGGTCGATATGAATACTGGCTTGTGCTAGATAACCAATGCCCAGTAAAGTAACCGCATTGACTGTTAATGCCACCAAGGCAGGACGAAAACCAATCAGCAATGCCGTCAGGACAGGAAATGCCGTCAGATAAATCTGGCTAACCGGCCCCACTTTGATCAAAAACCAAACACCTAAAAAGTACAGCAGGAGGACTAAATTAAAGGCTCGGAATTTAAATGGCAATTGTGGCAAACGCCACAAACAGGCAATCCATGTTAGGGCAAGCAGATCGATAGCTACCACGGACCAAAGGCTTTGCTTGATCGCAAACGCCATGCTAGGAATCGCTGTTAGGAAGCCCAATCCAAAGCCCACAAACAAAATAGCAGACAACACCTCTGTCCGCCATTGCTGCATATCAGCCTGCCCTTGCTTGGGCATCAGAATGATACGGCGCATCCACTGTAAGAAAGTCGTCAAACTGCCCATCCGTTAAAAAAGGGTGAGTTTCAGAGAACTTATGAATAAAATACTATTTATACACTTAAAAACTTGATACGACTATCCCCAAAAAAAATCCTCGTTCAATCAACGTTTTTACCCGCAGATGCACACCACACAGAAAACCATTGCTCGCGGCTTAAATTGATATTACAAGCAGCAACAGCTTCACGCACGGCGGCAATACGTCCCGTGCCAGTTAGTACAACAGGCTTAGACGGATGTCGCAAAATCCAGGCAATTGCGACAGTAGACATCGATACATCCAACTGATCTGCGATGACTTTCAGCGCCGCGCTTACCCTCAAACCACGCTCGCTATCATCTTGCAACAAACGACCGCCTGCTAGCGCAGACCAGATCATCGGCGCAATCCCTACGCGCTGACACTGGTCCAGAGTGCCATCGTGTAATGGCGGCAAATGCAGGGACGACAACTCCACTTGGTTAGTCACCAGCGGAAAACGGGATGCCAGCAATTCAAATTGCGATGGCGAGAAGTTGGACACACCAAAATATTTGACCTTGCCACTCTGCTGTAATTGCTGAAACGCTTCTGCTATTTCATCCGCATTCATCAAAGGATCGGGTCTGTGTATCAGCAGCAAATCCAGATAATCAATCCGCATGTTGCTTAAGGAATTCTCGGCCGACGCAATGATGTGCTCACGGCTGGTGTCGTAATGCTGAAGTTGATGCGCAGGTCGCCGATCAGACACCAGCTTGATGCCGCACTTGCTGACGATCTCGATTTTGTGACGTAACTGCGGTGCCAAGGCCAGCGCCTCACCGAATAATTGCTCGCATTGGTAATTGCCATAAATATCGGCATGGTCAGTGGTGGTAATTCCTGATTCCAGAGCCTGCTCAATAAAACTGAGTCTTTGCTGTGGCGTCATCGCCCAATCTGCCAGACGCCATAAACCTAATGCAATGCGAGAGAACTCTGGGCCTGAAGAGGCAAGACGAATACGTGGTGTGGACATAAAATCTTTAAAAAATAAAAGGGAGGAGAGAACTTTATTCAACCACAAAAACTAGGTCATTCACCGGCGCAAAGAATCTATTATTTCAGAAACGTAAAGAACGTAACAATGACGTTCTTTGCCAGCGTAAACTCGCTTTGATACTGCGCTTATGCTTCTACACCATCATCGCGAAACATCGTCTTCAGACCACGTAAAGCCTGGCGAATCCGCGCTTCGTTTTCGATCAAGGCAAAGCGTACATATTCGTCGCCATACTCGCCAAAACCGATACCGGGTGACACGCAAAGTTTGGCCTTTTCAAGAACCTGCTTAGCAAATTCAAGTGAGCCCAGTTGACGATAAGCCGGCGGAATATGTGCCCAGATATACATTGACGCTTTCGGAATATCGACCATCCAGCCCAGCTCGTGCAAGCCTTTTACCAAGACATCACGACGACGCTGATACTTGTCGCGTATCTCGCTGACGCAAGTTTGATCGCCTTCCAGCGCCGCAATCGCCGCTACTTGTACCGGCGTAAAACTGCCGTAATCGTGATAGCTTTTTATCCTTGCCAAAGCCGATACCAACTCTTTATTGCCAACCATAAATCCGATCCGCCATCCTGCCATGTTATAGCTTTTAGATAGTGTAAAAAATTCGACAGCGACATCACGCGCACCCGGCACCTGCATGATTGAGGGCGCTTTCCATCCATCAAAAACGATGTCGGCATACGCCAGATCATGGACTACCAAGATGTTATGTTCTTTCGCCAGTTTGACGACGCGCTCAAAAAATTCCAACTCTACGCATTGCGCTGTCGGGTTGGAAGGGAAGCCGAATATCATCATTTTCGGTTTTGGATAACTCTCGCGGATAGCACGTTCCAGTTCGGCAAAAAAATCCACGCTCGGACTCATGCGTATTGAACGGATATCGGCACCAGCAATCACCGCGCCATAAATGTGAATCGGGTAGCTGGGATTGGGTACTAGCACAGTGTCGCCCTTGTCCAAAGTCGCCAGCATCAGATGGGCAAGACCTTCTTTAGAACCGATGGTGACAATCGCCTCGGTGTCAGGATTTAGGTCAACGTCATAGCGGGATTTATACCAATGTGCAATCGCGCGACGTAAGCGTGGAATACCTTTGGACGCAGAATAGCCATGCGTATCAGGTCGTTGTGCGACCTCAACTAATTTGGCAACGATGTGAGGTGGAGTCGCGCCATCAGGATTGCCCATCGACATATCGATAATATCTTCGCCACGACGGCGCGCCGCCATTTTTAGCTCGGCAGTAATATTGAAGACATACGGTGGAAGGCGATTAATACGGGAGAAAGTATAACTGCGGCTTGGTGTCGTATCACCCCGGCCCGGCGGAGTAGTGCTATCAATAGTGGTCATGATGGTTTTTCACGTAAGCGCCCGGATCCGTCCGAGCGACGTTGAAGCGTGTGCTTCATGGACGATCATAACCAGCACCTCTGAATCACGCAATGATTTTTATCCGATCAGAAAAAGTAGGGGGAATGACGAGCGCAAAATATCTCATTTCGAATTTATCCGCACGTAACGAGTAAATATACTCCCCATATGTATATTTTATTATCCATATAATACTTGGACAATAAGGCATTTTTCATAAAAAATAGGGGGAGTATATGCAATTTAGCAGTACAAAAGTCTAAACAATCACGCTAAGCGGGATATAAAGCGCCAAGAATCCGCAAACCTTTTGCGCCAGTTACTTCGGGCAAATTACCCGCCGAGCGATCAACAAATTGTTGTGCCAGCCAAGCAAAGGCCAGGGCTTCAACATGATGTGGCGAAACTCCCAGAGCCTCAGTGCTTGCGACGGTTGACTGCGATCCCTTGCGACGCAATGTCGACTCAATATGTTGCATCAGACATTGGTTATAAGCCCCGCCACCGCAGATATAGATGCCAGCAACATCGGGTGCATAATTTAAGATAGCGTCAACCAGAGTCGTCGCAGTGAACGCACACAGCGTCGTCTGTACGTCTACTGCAGAGATATCCGCAAACGCTGACAACTGTAATTTTTGATTCAACCAGTCGGGACGAAATAAATCACGCCCCGTACTTTTTGGTGGAGCCGTCTGTAAAAATGCCTCATCGCACAATGCAGCCAACAATCCGGTATGTACTTGCCCCTGCGCCGCCCAGGCACCATTTTCATCATAGGATTTAGCATGATACTGCGCGATCCAGGCATCCATCAACACGTTACCAGGACCCGTGTCGAAACCGGTAGTCGAGCCATCTGCCCGCAATATACTGATATTGCTGATACCGCCGATATTAGCGACGACCCGACATACGCCAACCTGACCAAAAATCGCGCGATGAAATGCTGGCACCAGCGGTGCGCCCTGCCCTCCCGCCGCGACATCACGACTACGAAAATCAGCGATCACATCGATGCCAGACAATTCTGCCAGCAAAGCAGGATTATTGGTCTGGCGCGTATAGCCTAGCTCTGGACGATGTCGTATGGTCTGGCCATGCACACCAATAGCACGCACACTATGCTGATCAACTGACGCCACTTTTTCAAGCAAGGCACTGACGCAGGCAGCGTATTGTCTGGCTAGCATATTTGCGACCAAAGCCTCTCGATGAATCTCATCTGCACCTGATTGCTGCAATGCCATTACATCAGCCCGTAAGGTATCTGCAAACGGAATATAAGCACTCGCCAGCAATCGCATGGTGTTGACTTGCGCAGGGTCTGAGTGATCTGGTAACGCAACCAGAACGCCATCTACGCCGTCCAGACTGGTGCCTGACATTAAACCGATATACAAGTTATTAGTGAGATTTTTCATGGCGGGGAGCAAAGTTAAATTCAGGCATCGTCACCGACGCCTTAAAGCAGATTATTTATCAGGCTGAAAAAAAAGGCTGAACATGGAGTTCAGCCTTCTATTGTACTTGTAGATCTGCTCGCAACTTCCTGGAGAATTACTTCGATGCGAGTCTCATCGTTGTTGGTGATCCTTGTGGACGCAACAAGGCAAAGCGATGCGCCATATCGTCCGCCACAGATTTAAAACGCGGCAAGTCGTTTCCGGCGAGTGGCGGTGCGTTGGGCACACTCACCGACATAGGATCACGTGCTTCGTTATTCACCCGGAATTCATAGTGCAAATGCGGACCAGTTGACCAGCCAGTGGTGCCAACATACCCAATCACTTCACCCTGGCTGACTTTACTACCTTTGTGGATGCCCGCTGCAAAACGGCTCATGTGTGCATACGCCGTGCTGTAATTAGACCAGTGCTTAATGACGACCAGATTGCCGTAACCACCGCTCATGCCTGCTGTCTCCACTACGCCGTCACCGGATGCACGGACAGGTGTACCAACCACAGCGGCAAAGTCCACGCCTTTATGCGCTTTCCATTGACCGGAAATAGGATGCAAGCGCATCGCAAAACCAGAAGAAATACGAGTGAATTCCAACGGTGATTTTAAGAATGCTTTCTTGAGGGATTTACCATCAAAACTGTAGTAACCGCCTGCGCCACCCGCCTCATCAAACCAGACGGATTGGAATAACTTACCGGAGTTGCTGAATTCGCCAGCTAATACGCGACCAGTTCGAATGAACTCACCATTCTGCCAAAAGCTTTCATACACAACGTTAAAATGATCGCCGCGTTGCAGGTAACGGAAATCCACATTGGTCTCAAACATACTGACGATTTGGGTCGCAATATTGTCAGGGATTTGTGCATCATCGGTGGCGGCGAACAAGGTCGAGCGGATGTCGCCAGAGCGCATCTCTACCCGTTTTTCCAACTTGGCGGTCGCATCGATAGAGATCAATTTACCCGCTGCATCGCGGGTGATGGTGATGTTGTGAACTGGCTTATCGTTGCTGTCGACCATGGTCGCTTGCAGCCACTCCAGCTCGCCTTCGTCATTGGTCTGAGCACGAATAGATTTACCAGTGCGCAGCTGCATCACAGAACGGGCAACCGCATCAGTTTTAATGAATTTAGCCGCCTCATCATCCTCAACGCCTAAGCGCAATAACAAAGAACCCAAACTATCACCACGTAAGACTTTTTCTTCGCGGATGAAATGCTGTTCGTTCTCTTCTAAGGCAGCAACTTGCTCATCTAATTTAGGCAAATCTAATTGCTGAGTGGTTTTCTTGACTGGCAAATCGGAGGCATCCGGTGCCATCGGTGCAACACCGACTGCGCCAAAAGCACACACTGCAAAAAACAAACCACAAAACGAAACAATTCGCGAAGTACGCGTAGTCCCGAATAACAACCTGCTGCCAGAAGTTAATTGATGGAATTTATCTGATAGACGCATGCAATAAGTTAAAATTAATATATTGAGTAATAAATTGATATAAACAATTGAGTGCAGGAACGATAAAACGTTCAATGCAGAACGATATAAAAAGTAATTCCTAATACCAATTACTGACTATCGTTCCATCTCATTTTCATACCATTTTCGTATAGTGCCCGAGGCTGAATGCACGAAAAAATCTCGCTGGATTATAGCAAAGCTATCTTGCGAAAAAAACTGATTATGGGTGCAGACCACTCGATCGGCTAGCGGTGTTACAAAAAACTGATGTAGATAAAATCATAATGACCTCCATACAAACTCCCTCTCATTCTTCAAAATCTGCAACATCATCCACGGCCTTACCATTATCAGATGCCGTACAACATGCGCTGGCAGTTGCTAAGCGCGGTGCGGATGAACTGTTAATCGAATCCGAATTTGCGCAAAAATTAGCTCGTAGTGAACAAACTGGCAAGCCTTTACGCATCAAACTTGGTCTTGACCCAACCGCACCAGATTTGCACCTGGGACATACTGTTGTGTTGAACAAGATGCGGCAGTTGCAAGATTTAGGCCACACCGTCATATTTTTGATCGGCGATTTTACGTCGATGATCGGCGACCCTTCTGGACGCAATGCGACGCGTCCACCGCTGACCCGTGAACAGATCGAAGCAAACGCCCAGACTTACTTTAAGCAAGCCAGTCTCGTGCTGGATGCGAGCAAAACAGAGATCCGTTACAACTCTGAATGGTCAGATCCGCTAGGCGCACGTGGCATGATTGAACTGTCATCAAAATACACCGTAGCGCGGATGATGGAACGTGACGATTTCACAAAACGTTTTAAAGCAGGAACGCCCATTTCGGTGCATGAATTTTTATACCCGCTGATGCAGGGTTACGATTCTGTGGCGTTGCGCTCCGATTTGGAACTTGGTGGCACTGACCAAAAATTCAACTTATTAGTTGGTCGTGAATTGCAAAAAGATTATGGACAAGAGCAGCAATGTATTTTGACCATGCCTCTGTTAGAGGGTTTGGATGGCATAGAAAAAATGTCGAAATCCAAAAATAATTACATTGCTATTACTGAACCGGCTAATACGATGTTCGCCAAGATCATGAGTATTTCGGACGTTATGATGTGGCGTTACTACGAATTATTGTCATTCTGCTCAATCGAACAAATTGCGGCGTATAAAAAAGCAGTCGCCGAGGGACAAAATCCACGCGATATTAAAGTCGCCATTGCGCAAGAAATTGTCACGCGCTTCCATAACAAGCAGGCCGCAGACGACGCGCTGACGGACTTCGTCAACCGCTCCAAAGGTGGCATTCCCGACGATGTGCCAGAAATCGCACTCAGCGGCGCGCCGATCGCGATCGCACAGCTATTGAAGCAAGCCAATCTCTGCCCCTCCACCTCCGATGCGATGCGCATGATAGATCAGGGCGGCGTGCGTTTGGATGGCGCAGTTGTCAGCGACAAAGCCGTCAAAATTGAGGTGGGTACCTTTGTACTGCAAGTGGGTAAACGTAAATTTGCCAAAATCACTTTGTCGGCATGATCTGCGGTATTGATTACTCCCGGCATCTTCACCGCATCTATCAAAAAACGACAACATGATCGCACTACTACAACGCGTTAGTCATGCCAGTGTTGTCGTTGATGGCAACACCTTAGGCTCGATTGGCGCGGGTTTGCTGGTGTTGTTGTGCGCAGAACGCGGTGACAGCGAAGCACAAGCCGATGCCTTGCTTAAAAAATTACTGGCCTACCGAGTGTTTTCAGACACTGCTGGCAAAATGAATTTAAGCCTGACCGATACAGCAGGTGACTTGCTGCTGGTGCCACAATTTACATTAGCGGCCGATACCAATTCTGGTACGCGCCCCTCGTTTACCCCGGCTGCATCGCCAGAAGATGGTCGCAGATTATTTGACTACTTTATCACTCAAGCCAGCACCAAACATAGCCAGATTGCCAAAGTCGCTACCGGACAGTTCGGCGCCGATATGAAGGTCTCGTTGACCAACGATGGCCCTGTCACTTTCTGGCTGCAAACCAAGAAACTTGTCTTATAAGCGATATTCATGACCGATATTCTCCTGATCCGCCATGGCGAAACCGCCTGGAATGCGATCCGCAAACTACAAGGCCACTTAGACGTTCCGCTCAATGCAGAGGGTACGCGGCAGGCAAAAGCTCTTGCTACGGCATTACAAAACGAAAAACTGGATGCCATTATTTCCAGCGATCTGCAACGTGCAGTACAAACCGCCGGAGAAATAGCTCGTCTGCAAGGCATCAGTACGCGTATTGATGCTGGTCTGCGCGAACGCTGCTTTGGCGGCTTTGAAGGTTTGTTGTACAGCGATCTGCCACTGCGCTTTCCGGAGGCTTACGCAGTCTGGCAAGCACGTGATCCTGATGCACCGTTTCCACCCGGAGAAAATCAGGGCGAAACCATACGTCAGTTCCACACGCGGGTCATGACACATATCCTGCATTATGCGAAGCAATTTGAAGGAAAAAAAATCGCTTTGGTAGCGCATGGCGGCGTACTCGAATGCGCCTATCGCGCCGCTAACAATCTGCCACTAGATGCGCCGCGCGAAGTCACTTTATATAATGCCAGTATTAACCGCTTTCGGTACGACCCGACGCTGGCAAACGGTTTGCAATTGATCTCATGGGGCGAGATTGAACATCTGAGTCATGATCTCACTGACGAAATTTAACGAGATTGCATCAGAGCCGAAGCTTGAGTTGAAGCTTGAAAAATTCAGAATCGGCTTACGATATTCAATGCAATTTATGTGCATTGCGAATGCTTAGTCACTAAGGAAACTCCATGGGCCTAGATTTACTCAATTTAAAACAAGCGTCCAATGATTTTGAGAAATCGATGGAGCGTTTGATTGATCAAAATGTGGCTCCCTTAGTAGATCGTTCGATACAGCAAGTCAGCACAGAATTATCCCAAGTTATCCAGCAAGCCGGCGCGCAGATTGATCGTAATATTGCTGTACTGTCAGAAGAAATTCACAATCAGCGCAGCATGACCAAGGACGATATTAAAGCCTTGATTGATTATTCAACCGAACAAATCGGCGCCGCATTAGATCAGCGCATTCTCGCTATCAAGCATGAGACTTCCACCTTGATCAATGAAAAAGTGGAGATGCTAAAAGCAGAGCTGGAAGATGCTGCAATCACCAGCCGTAAGACCATGTATGTGAACGTAGCGATCTCCATCGGTGCTGCGATTTGCATGGCAATCATCGGTTTAATCTATAAAAAAATCTCGCTGGGCGAACTCAATTTGCTGAACGTGTTCCGCGTCACTTTGCTGTCGTGTGCAACATTTACGTTGGTGCTGTCCGGCTTAAAAGGCTTGCAGCGCTGGCGCGGCATGAGGCGCGCAAAAAAAAGCGTGGCGACGGTGGCGATTTCTTATCTTGGGGTATTGCGACCGAACGGCGCAATGGGATTATTTTTACTCAGCGTAGCATTATTAGCCGGGTGGATGGCGCTATATCATTTCGTCAGGTAATCGCCTGCTAACGCCACAATAATCGCGAATAAAATCCCAAACTAACTGCACAACGCCAACGGCACTGACTCTCTGAAATATAGTAAAACGAGCGATACGCTCATCTACTCCAATGGCAACAGCGATGCCTTAGCAAAAGATGACCGTATCGATGACGCCTATTTATTTACCCGATTTGCCTTGCCACACCGCCAGCATATCCGGCGATGCCTGAGCGCGGATGCCGCTGTCTGTCAGTATAGATTCTGTCGAATCCACCATCGCTTTACGTGGCAACACCATGGTCTCGCCAGCGCGCTGATCAAAGTGGATCGTCACAAACTCATCTTTTAAATCGCGCAATAAAGTCACCAAATGACGCAAGCTACGCACTGGCACGTTATTAATGGAATACACCACGGCACCAAAACGGTTGCTGTAACCCGACGTTAATTTGTGTGGAAAAAACGGTGCGGTAACGACGACTAATTCTTCACGCGCAGCATCGGGCTCATCACCCCGACGTGTCACCAATGGGCTTGCATTGAACGCAAACGCGTTCAATCCATTTGCATTAGAACTGATAAATGTCAGAAACTCAGCAGTAGCGCGCGAGAATGCAATCGGGCCATAAATAAAATAAGACGGATAGCCACCGTTTAAATCGGGGATCAGCAATGGGCGCGAAGCAACTACGGGCAATTGAATCTTCAACTGCTTGCCATTACGCATGACTGTCAACGGTACCTTGCCATTTTTTGCCAGTTGTTGCACCCGATACTGAAATTGAACCCGCAAATTTGGTCCCAGTTTAACCATCGCCTGATTATCAATCGGTGAATCGCCAATATGCGTAATAACATCAAACTCCTTCAAAGGATAAGATGCATCGCTTTGCGCAGGACGATGCACAATTGCACCTTCTACCGTTTTATCTAATTTCAGAAAAATCCGCATCGCTGGATTTTCCAGAGTTTGAATATCATCATGCATTGCTGGTTTGCCGTCATAAACGCCATCACCAATGTCGGCTAAAAACAAATCGATCTCTTCGTTAGGAATGATGTAACCAATATTTTGAGCACCATTGATACCGCTAAACGCCAGCCCTACCATTTTGTCACCTGCCATGACCGGACCACCGCTGTTACCCGGATTAATTGCAGCATCAATCTGGATACGCAAACCCGCTGTGGAATAACCATAATTAACAAACTCAATCCGCGACACAATGCCTTTGGTGATCGACAGCGAACTGCCACCAATCGGATAACCGTACGCTAATACGGCATCACGGACATCGGGTAAAACGCTGGCACGCGCTGCGGGTGCATGAGTATCAAAAAACGATTCATCATCTAGCTTCAAGATCGCCAGATCAATCCCGCGCGCGATTGCGACTACCGTGGCAGATACTTTGTCACCAGACTGATTCGCCTGAATTTGTACCTGACTCGCATAACCAACCACATGCGCATTGGTCAGAATCCGCTTACCGTCAATTACGACACCAGATCCGGTGACCTCTTGCGGTGCGGCTTTGCTCCATGGCTTAAATGGGTCAGGTCCACGCAGCGTAGAAAAAATCTTTACTACGGAATTCTCCAGCATCGCTGGTAGCACAGTCGTGGACGGCAAAGTAGACGGCGCCGCTGATTGCACAGCAGGCGACTTTACTGGGGCAACGATTATTGGCGTGGTTGAGATGGGCGCAGTTCCAGCACCCGGCACATCTGCTCCCGCTGCAAAAGCAGAACTGCTGATCGCCGGACTCAGCACAAACGCAATTGATAAGGCCGAAGAAACCGTCATCAGACAACTTCTGACCGTGCGACTTTTAACTAAAGGAAAAATTCTAAATTGGATCATGTGCTTGATTATAAAAAGGATCAATCGGAAGACAATTCATACCATCACCACGCGGCGCAGCAAATGCAAAAAAAGACTGCGTGAATTGACACAATATACACGAAACCTCTTTCAAACTTTGCGCAATTGCGAACCGAAACGTAACAATTTATTTCTCGAATAATCGCGGGCTATTCTGGAATCAAAAAACTACGGATCAGCATTCTGAAGATCAACACGTAGGACTTAAACTTAAGCCAGCTAATATCTTGCGGCAAAAAGTATTTTTGTTTTGATGAGTATGTTTGCACATCCCACCCATAAATTATGGCGCCCATTACACGATGTTACTGGCCGGCTTTAGCGCATTTCATATGTTCAGCGCATTCTGCAATATATACTCCCTATTAGTATATTTATATTGTCCATACAATATTTGGGCAATTAAGCATATTTATAAAAAATTAAGGGGAGTATATTAAATGCTAGGATTTATCAGCCGATAACAATCAACCGATGCCCTTTCGACGACACACACCAAAGATATCTATTAAGAATATTTAAAGCACTCAAACCTAGCCGCAGAACACACTGGATTGACTGAACTTTATGCTCCAAACCTGCTGTTGTTAATTTGTTATTTATTAACTAGCATCAGTTATCGCTTGAAAGCCACTGGCTATCCTTGCATACTTGTCGTCCGATCATCGAATTTTGCAGTTGGTCGCATCATCACCAAAAAATCTTCAAGCAGCATTTACAGTGCTATCGCAGTAAAGAATTTGTCCAGATTCTACTGAACCACATGTCCACACTACTTAATCAGGAGATCGTATGAAATTGATGCGCCACGCCATAAAAATATCTACTCTCAGCATTTTGCTCACTGCCGCTTTCGGCTTTAGTGCTCTGCATGCGGCACCGGTCGCGGCCGATACCAGCAAGGATAGCAAAGACAGTAAAGATCAAAAACCAAGCAAACAAGCCAGGCAAGCTACGCAAAACTATAAGCGCTACTCAATAGAACAGTTTATGGCGACCACCAGTATCAACGGCGCATCGTTTAGCAAGGATGAAAAACAAATACTATTCAACAGCAATGAATCCGGTATTTTTAATGCATACACCATCGCGGTGCAAGGCGGCAAACCGGTCGCATTGACTAAGTCGAGCACCGACAGCACCTACGCGATTAGCTATTTTTATACCGACAACCGTATTCTGTTCACCCGTGACAAAGGCGGCGATGAAAACAATCACCTCTTTGTGCGCGAGCTGGATGGATCAGAAAAAGATCTAACACCCGGCGATAAACTCAAAGCGGAATTTGCTGGATGGATCAATGACGGTAGCGGTTTTTATCTTGTCAGCAATGAACGCGACCCCAAGTACTTCGACATGTATAAATACGATGCAAAAACCTACGCCCATACCCTGATCTACAAATCGGAAACTGGCATGAATCCAGATAGCATCAGCGACGACGGTCAATGGATTGCGCTTGGCAAAACCAATACCACCTCCGACAGCGATATCTATTTATACAATACCGTCACGCGCGAAACTAAACTGATTACCCCGCATCAAGGCGCTGCCGGGCATTACATTGCGAATTTTGATCCCGCATCAAAACGTCTGTTCTATGCCTCCAATGCCGGTGGCGAATTTACCTCTATCCGCACCTACGATCTGGCCAGCGGCATCACCAAAGAACATGAAAAAGCAGATTGGGACATCACTGGCACCAGCTTTTCACAAGACGGACGTTTCCGGATTAGTGTCGTCAATCAAGATGGTAGTACTGTCATCCGTGTAGTCGAAGGCGCGGCAGAAAAACCCGTCGCTCTACCCAAATTACCAGGTGGTGAAATGCGCGGCACGACCTTTTCTGCCAGCGGCAATCTGATGGCGTTTTATGTCAATGGCGACCGCTCACCGAATAACTTATACGTCCATGATTTTAAAACCAAGCAAACTCGTCAGTTGACACAAAGCCTGAATAAAGAAATCAACCCGGATGATCTGGTCGAGGCCGAAGTCGTTCGCTTTACGTCCTTCGACGGCACCGTCATCCCTTCGATTTTTTACAAACCTAAAGACGCCTCTGCTAATGCCAAAGTCCCAGCCATTGTGTATGTGCACGGCGGCCCTGGCGGCCAGACCCGGCGCGGTTATAGCTCGCAAATCCAGTACTTGGTCAACCACGGTTATGCCGTCTTGGGCATCAATAATCGCGGCAGCTCTGGCTATGGCAAAAGCTTTAATACTGCCGACGACCGCAAGCATGGGCGCGAGCCATTGTGGGATTGTGTCGAAGCCAAAACCTACCTCGCTAGTCTGGGCTACATCGACCCCGCACGCATCGGCATCATGGGCGGAAGTTACGGCGGCTATATGACGCTTGCCGCGCTCGCATTCCGCCCAGAAGCCTTCAAAGTCGGGGTCGATATTTTTGGTGTCAGCAACTGGTTACGCACTTTAGAAAGTATTCCGCCATATTGGGAAGAACAGCGTAAAGCCTTGTATGACGAAATCGGCGACCCCGTCAAAGACAAAGATTTCCTGATCGCTACCTCACCCCTTTTTCATGCAAACGAAATCCGCAAACCACTCATGGTCGTTCAAGGTGCAAATGACCCTCGTGTGCTCAAAGCGGAAAGCGATGAAATCGTTGATGCGGTGAAAAAGAATAAGGTACCTGTCGAGTATGTCGTCTTTGCCGATGAAGGTCATGGCTTTAGTAAAAAGAAAAATCAGGCCGAATCCAACGAGAAAATTTTACAGTTTTTGGATAAGTATTTAATGCCGGTTGGAGGGACAACAACCAAGTAACTAAATAGGATCCTGAATCTGGATTCAGGATCCTTATCCTCCAAAGTCCAATAGTGCTGTTTTTATAGATCATGACATTGATATAAGTTGACTTCATACAAACCAAATATGCATGGGCAGAAACCCAAGGAATCTCATTCGCGCCGTCGCAAAAGGTTTGACATTTGAGAACGGATCTTTTTTTTAAGAATGAACCCTCACGATTGAGCGCTGCGCTGCTGCTCTCCTTGATAGCTCACGCCCTGCTGTTGAGTATTAGTATCGGCGGTCAGACATTCGGGCTTCCCGGTTTTAACTTTCCATGGAAAGAAAAACGTCTAGGAGCTAACGATTTACTCATCCTGCTACAGCCGGCGCAATCCCCTAGATCGATATCAGCGCGGGAACCGAACGGACTATCCACGTCGACGCCGACCGCTGCGAGCAAGGCTCCCTTGTCCAGCGCCGCTACATCAACCACGATGTCCGGTCCAGCCATCGAACATAGCGAGCTCGCCCCTGTATTGACACCTCCGCCAGCGCCCGCGACGACATCGATAATCATCCCTGCCCCGCCTGCGGAGCCGGTCATAGCCACACAGAAACAACCCGATCCGCAAGCAACTACAATACCGATAACCTCCATAGCGCAAACTGCGACTACTCAAGTTAATAAAGCCCCCTCATCCAATAATGAGGACAGCGCACCGCCAAAACAGATCAAACAAGAAACGCAAGAGCGAGCGTCTGAACTGATACCACTTGAGCGTGAGAAGCAAAACACAGAACAGTTGAAGCAAGCAGAACTGATAGCGACGGCTCAGCGAAAAAATATGCAACAAGAGCAGGTAAGACAGGACTCTGTACGCTCTGAACAAATCGCTAAAGATGAAGCTTCTCAACGGGAACTCGAACGCCAGAAGGTCGAAAGTCAGGAACTTGCCCGTCAGGAGGAGTTGCGACGAGAGACGCTGCAAAAAGAGCAAACAAAGAAAGACGAACAGGCTCAGCAGGAGGCGGCTCGCCAAGAACTCGCCCGAGCTGATGCATCAAGGGCAGAAGCGAGCCGTAAAGTAGTTGCACAACAAGAACAAACCAGACAAGCCCAGCTTGAAGCAGCGCGGCAAGAGCAGTTACGACAAGATGCTGTGCGCTCTGAGCAAGCTGCCAGAAACGCAGCCGCACGCAAAGAGGCTGAACGCCTTGAAACAGAACGCCTCGAACTTGCACATCAAGAAAAACTGCGAAGAGAAGCAGCACAAAAAGAATTGGCAAGGCAAACCGAGCAAGCTCAGCAGGACGCGGCTCGGAAAGAACTGGCCCGGGCTGACACTGCTCGACTAGAAACTGCTCGCAGAGAGTCTGAGCGACAAGATCAGATCAGGCAAAAACAACTCGAAACAGCGCGGCAAAAACAGCTGCAACAAGAAGCTGCACGCACAGAGCAAACTGCTAGAAACGAAGCAGCGCGCAAAGAGACGGAAGGTGCAGCAGCCCAACGTCAGGAACTTGCCCGGCAAGAGAGTTTGCGAAGAGAGAGTCTGCAAAAGGAACAGGCAAAACAGGAACGGGCAGAATATGAGACGGCGCGTGAAGAGCGGCTGCGCGCCATCGGCAGACAACTCAACGAGGAGGCTGCTCAGCGCGATGCCGCTTTGAAAAACCCGTCACGGACGCCGCTGCCCACAGTAAGCAATCTTCGTCGTGGCTGGCTCCTCGGACGCGCCGATGCAAACGCCGATCTCGTCCTCTACGCAGAGGCAATGAGCAGGAAGATCGAGAGAAACATGGCCTTTGATATGGTTCGTGAATTAGTAAAACAGCCTCACGTCCAGCCATTAGTGACCGTAGCAATCCGCGCGGATGGCTCCGTAGAAAAGGTGACTTTCGTCGTCTCCAGCGGTGTCGCCGCTATCGACGACGCAATACGAAAAGTCGTAGCAAGCCAGGCACCCTATCCCGCGTTCTCGCCTGCCTTAGCGCGTCAATACGACGTGATCGAAATTCGCCGCACATGGATATTTGATGTGACGATCCGCCTGCAATGATGATGAATTCATTAAAATCGTGTTCATCATTTGATTCCATCTCGCCCGAATGAATGGAATGCGTCCTAACTTATGTCTTTTCTATCACTCCAATGTTCAACTTCAAATCGTTCCGCGCCGCCGCTTCAATACTCGCAGGCGTCGAGCTCATGCACATGATCCGCAAGGGACAGTTCGCCATCGAAAGCGTCGGCGTGATGTCGTTCGCAGACCGATTTTATGCGCTGGCAGGACTGGTCCGTCCAGTTTGAAGACGGGTCACGCCGTTGCGGAAAATTCCGAGTTTTGAATGCTAACGCGACAGAACCTCTATAATCGCAAGCGGCAGCATTCGACGCTTGGTTACCGGTCACCAGTCCAGCACATTGAGCGCTGGACACGTGAGCAGCCTCAGGAAAAACAAGCTGCATAAAATCCACCTGATGGAAGACGAAATATCGAGGGAACCTCACAAGGTTCTGGAAGCCCTCAACGCCTAATTTACTTGATTTGAGCATATAAGCTGTCTTGCGCACGCATGCTTGGTCTCGGAAAATCGGCAATTTTGATATATTGGCGATTCAGTGATTAGATATCCAAAACATTTGTGTCCCGGCGCAACAATAGCTGTTACGGCCCCTTCTGGTGGTGTCAGGGAAAACTGGCGTCCGAAGTTTGATCGTACGTTGCAGGATTTCCGAGAAAATGGGTATAAGGTGATCGAAGGGCAATGCCTTTACGGCCACACCAAGAATGTCAGCGCGCCGGCCCAAGAACGGGCTTCTGAACTGATGCGTTTTCTTTGTGACGCAACTGTCGACGCTATTTTTCCGCCCTGTGGCGGCGACTTGGCTATCGAATTATTGCCGCTACTCGATTTTGACAAATTGGCGCTTATGCCCCCGAAATGGGTGATGGGATTTTCTGATATTAGTACCCTTCTATTACCCTTGACTATTATTTCGGGTTGGGCGACCGCACACGGCGATCACCTGATTGAACGTTCCGCAGATCACACTGAGCCTCTCACTATCGGTATTGAGAATGTACTCCAGACTAGAATAGGGGCGTCAGTCGAACAGAAATCATCTACACGTTATCGTTCCGTTGACTTTTTTTCACAGCCACCGACACCGCCTAAGTGGACCGAAACGCGGTGGAAATCGTTGGGGCCAGACGTTGACGAAGAAGTTTTTATGAAAGGCCGTTTGATCGGAGGATGTTTAGATAGAATTGCGCGGCTTGCTGGAACGAAATATGGAAATATTCAGAAATTCGTTGATGCCAACGTCAATGACGGAGTTATTCTACATCTTGAAAATGCGGGAATGCGGCCAGATGAATTCGCCCGTACACTTACTGCCCTTCGGCTGCATGGCTGGTTTGATTCAATTTCCGGGCTAATGATTGGCCGTTCCAGCGGCCCTGATATGCGCCACCCTGATTCCTTATTTTATTTAGACGCATTGCGAAATAACCTAAGTGGGATAGATTGCCCAGTGATCTTTGACGTAGATGTAGGCCACCAACGACCGCAACTAACCTTGATTCAGGGAGCCCTGGCTCAAGTGCGATCAAGAAATGGCAGTGGACAAGTTTTGCAAACATTCGCCTAAGGAAGCGCTGATTTAATCACAGCGGCTGGTGCGCCACCGTGCCAAGCTGGCACAATAGCGCATCGAATTTTCCTGCAATCATGATGAAACAATCGAGCTTTTCCGACGCCGAATTCGCCAGCAAGAAGAAGCTGGGTTCTGTCGCATTAGCGAACGTCGGCGGACCACTCAGGTATACTGCGACGCCCGAACCCAGGACGAATCGATATGCTCAACTTCAAAGGTATGCGCTTTCCGATCGATGTGATCTTGGTTTGCAACCGTTGGTACATGGCTTACCCGCTGAGCTACCGGCATCTGGAGGACATGATGGAAGAGCGCGGCGTGTCGGTCGACCATTCGTCGATCAATCGCTGGGCGATCCGCTTCTTGCCTGTCATCGAGAAGGTATCCCGCCAACACAAGCGCCTGGTCGGCGCCAGCTGGCGCATGGATGAGACCTACATCAAGGTCAAAGGCGTCTGGAAATACCTCTATCACGCTGTCGACAAACAGGGAAAGACCGTCGACTTCCTGCTAACGGCGAAGCGCGACATGGCTGCGGCGAAGCGCTTCTTCGACAAGGCCATGAGAGCGAACGGCGATCCGGACAAAATCACGATGGACAAGAGTGGCGCCAACAAGGCGGCTTGGAAGGGTTCAAATTAACGGACCCCATGTTCCGACATTTTAAGCGACCTGTTGTTCTTGTTCCATCGTCCATTTTCTTTCGAAATCAGCGGGTAACATATTGTTGATTTTTGAATGCCTCCGCACTTTATTGTAGAACACTTCAATGTAATCAAAAATAGTCGAACGTGCTTGTGCTCGTGTCTTGAAATGTTGAAGATACACTTGCTCTTTCTTTAAGCTGGCAAACCAGCTTTCCACAGGCGCATTATCCCAGCAGTTGCCTTTACGGCTCATTGATTGCTTCATGCCAAACTGATTTAATAGCTTTCGGTATTCTGCACTGGCATATTGGCTTCCCTAACCTGAATGCGCAATGAGACCTGGTGCTGGCTTATGTGT
>JANXTO010000152.1 GCA_025352365.1 Undibacterium sp.
TTGCTACAAGACCAACGTGGACAAAGTCTACGCCGCAGGTGATATGCGTCGCGGACAATCGCTGGTAGTTTGGGCGATCCGTGAAGGACGTCAATGCGCTCGGGAGGTGGATGCCGCTTTGATGGGGGAGTCAGTGTTGCCCCGATAATTCCCATTTTTTTAGAGTGTGACATTCCTACTCTGACTGTACCAACGCGAACACAGCTGTCGCGTTGGTAATAATAAAAATAATAGACATATTTACAAATATACTCATACTGCGTTACATTGAATCTTAAAAAATCGCTCTAGCAGTAATGTAAGAGCCAGTCTCAATCAGCAGGACTTTCTTGACTGTCCGGTAAGCTCGGTTGTGTTCGCCTTTGTGAGATGAATTGCCCAAGTTTTGGATACTCCCCATTTATTTTTTAAAAAATGCCCTTATACCCAATGATTATATGGACACTTTAGGGATACTCATCGCAGTATAAATTGAGTGTGATGTTTGCTTCGTACACCAAGAAAGGTATGCGATATGGATTCACTACTAAGTTGGATCGTTACCAGCGAGTTTATGCCGCACGGGCATTGTTACTTATGGACGCCATCCTTGCTTTGGCTCTACGTCGTGTCAGACACGCTGACGGCGTTCTCATACTACTCTATCCCCCTTGCATTGATCTTTTTTGTGCGAAGACGGCATGATCTGCAATTCAACTGGATCTTCATCATGTTCTCGGCATTTATTTTTGCTTGCGGAACAACTCACCTGATTTCCATATTGACGATATGGGAACCCGCTTACTGGCTCGATGCCTCTGTCAAAGGAGTCACCTCGATTTTATCTGTGGCGACTGCAGTGATGTTATGGCATTTGATGCCAACAGCACTAAGAATCCCTAGTCCCCGATTGCTGAACGAAACGATCAAGAAGCTAGAGCTAGAGGTAGCACGCACGGACTTAGCTGAGAAAAATCTGATGCAGTTAAACAGAGAACTTGATGCGCAGGTCATTGCACGAACACAGACACTTACTGAAACAAATGAGATGCTGCTGATGACCCAGCGACATCTGGAGCTAAAAATACAAGAAGTCACGGTCATCAATCAAGAGCTCAATAATTTTACTTATGTCGCATCACATGATTTGAAGTCTCCACTAAGAGGAATAGATCAGCTAGCGAATTGGATTTCTGAGGACTTGGCGGACACGCTTAATCCAGATACACAACGCCATTTGCATTTGATAAGAAGCCGTATCCAGCGCATGGAGATGTTGCTGGATGATTTACTTGCTTATGCGCGCGTCGGGCGGGCAGATGATGAAATCGTGACAGTCGATACCCGCGTATTGGTAAGCGATATTTTTGAATTACTCAAAACTACTAAGGCAATTCGACTAGAAGCAGCAGATGATTTACCTACGGTCCAAACACGAAAAGTCCCCTTGAATTTGGTGCTCCGTAATCTAATCAGTAATGCGATTAAACATCACAACAAGCCGGATGGGCGTATTTTGGTCGGAGCAAAGATGATTGCCGTTAGTATAAATAATGAAGCAAACAATCACCTAAACAACGACGCAAACAATGACGCAAACAAAGGCGTCGCTCATTACATAGAGTTCACCGTCAAAGATGATGGCCCAGGTATTGCGCCCGAGCATCAGCAACGCGTATTTGGCATGTTTCAGACTCTTAAGCCACGCGACGAAGTTGAAGGTAGTGGCATCGGTCTGGCGCTGGTAAAGAAAGCGGTTGAATCGGTTGGTGGTACGGTTGAACTGGTTTCTGACGGGCAGACTGGATGCACATTCCGTTTTCTATGGCCTGTCAATATTACTCAATGAGGTCGCCATGCCAGACAAAGCTAAGCGCTATAAAGACGTCACAATCATGCTGGTTGACGATGATGATGTCGACGTCATGGGTGTTGAGCGCGCCCTCAAAAAACTGAAAATTATCAATCCGGTAGTACGAGCCAGAGATGGTATTGAAGCGCTCGAATTATTACGTATGCCAAATGCCGTTCGTCAACCGTATTTGATTATGCTGGATCTCAATATGCCCAGAATGAACGGGCTGGAGATGTTGGAGGTACTGCGCAATGATCCTTCTCTTTCCAGTGCGGTCGTATTTGTTTTGACCACATCAAAGACGGATGAGGATAAGGTTGCGGCCTACCAAAAGCATGTTGCAGGTTATATCGTCAAAAGTCAGGTCGGCGATGGTTTCTTGCGGGTGATGGAGATGATCGATCATTTCTGGCGGGTGGTCGAACTACCGGTTATGGAGTGAGACAAACAAAACAACAGGTCCAACGATGAATAATTCTTCGCTTCGCTTATTGTTAATTGACGACGATGCGCTTGATCGTCAATCCGTGATGCGATCTTTGCGTCAGAGCGCCGCTGTGTGTGAGATCGTTGAGGCAACGAACGCACAGAGCGGTTTAGCATTTGCTTCAGAGCAGCACTTTGACGCGATTTTGCTAGACTATCGCTTACCTGATCAGGACGGGATTGAGGTTCTTCGGCTGCTGAGAAACGGGCCGTTTGAGAGCGTCGTCATCCTGATGCTCAGTGGAGTGGATGACGAATTTATCGCTGAACGTTGTTTGCAGTTAGGAGCGCAGGATTTTTTACTAAAGACCGAGGTTACAGGCAGAGGTTTGATCCGATCAGTACGACAAGCGAGGCAGCGCTATGTTATCGAAAATGAGTTGAAAGAAAGTCGTGAGCAATTACGGCAGTTATCAGAACATGATCAGCTCACAGGCCTGATCAATCGACGGGGATTTGAATTGGCGCTCGAAACCGCAGTAGCCAGTGTGCGGAGAAGTAAGAGTAGTCTGGCTGTACTGTTACTCGACCTGGATGATTTCAAAAGTGTGAATGACACATTGGGGCACGAAGCTGGCGACAGATCATTGATCGAAATTGCGCTGCGATTGGGAACTGTCGTCAGGGACAGTGATATTTTGTGTCGACTGGGAGGCGATGAGTTCGTCGTGTTGATGATCAATTTTGAGCATGAAGATCAGCCAGCATTGCTCGCCGATCGTATTGTAGTAATGCTGCAATGTCCTATATCAACGGGAGTGACTGAGCAGATTATTACGACGAGTATCGGTATTGCTTTACTCGATGTATCGACAAATAATGGCGATGATTTGCTCAAATTTGCCGATGTGGCGATGTATCAGGCTAAACAAGATGGACGTAATCAAAGTCGATTTTATTCGGCATCATTGCAAGAGACAGTCGAGTTTCGTAGTTTGATGAAAAATGACTTATATAAAGCCTTGGAGAGGAAGGAGTTTCTGGTCTTTTATCAGGCGCAAATTAATTCTGTTGATGGATCATTGGGTGGGATGGAGGCACTGGTACGCTGGCAGCATCCGCGTTTTGGTTTGTTATCACCGATTGCGTTTATGTCAGTCGCAGAAGAGACCGGTTTGATTGTCGATATTGGTAACTGGGTTTTGCGGCAGTCTTGTCAGCGGCTTAAAGAATGGCAGCAGCGATTTCCTGCTAAGTGTAGCAACTTAGTGGTTGCTGTTAATTTGTCGGCAATACAGATTAAGCAGATTGGACTGGCGAAACTTGTATTTGATGTACTTGCCGAATCTGGCTTGGACGCGGGGAATTTAGAATTAGAAATTACTGAAAGTGCTTTAATCAGAGATCCCAGTTCATCCGTCGCGGTACTGTCTGCTATTGCGGAGCAAGGTATTCATTTCTCTCTGGATGATTTTGGAACCGGTTATTCCTCGCTGGATCATTTGAAGTTATTCCCAGTTACCGTTTTGAAAATTGATAAAGGCTTTATTTCTACGATTGGGGATAGTGCGAAGAGTGATCGTCTGTTGACGGCGATTATTGCGTTTGCCAAAGCTTTGGAGATGAAAGTTGTTGCTGAAGGAGTCGAGACTAAAGAGCAGGCAGCTTTTTGTATTCGATATGGTTGCGACTTACTGCAGGGATACTATTATTCGCGGCCAATACCAGCAAGCGAGTTTGAAGCAGCATTTTTATTATAAGGATGTACTGCAGTTGCTATACTAATATCTTAAATTCAGTACGATGCTGCCATCAATCCTGTATTTTATAGACAAAATACAAAGGCAATCCTAGATTTATTTATATTGCTGACTATAGATTCATTTATTTATTGCCTCTATTAACATAGAAAAATAAATATAAGTTTGTATTCCGCCAATAAATAGTATGAATATTTTATAAAAATAAGTTTCTTTGAGAGATTGTTTATTTTAATATTTTATTGGCAAGTAATTGCGTTCATGCCTAATTTCTAGTTCTGCATTACAATCTCGACTTTGCAAACTAAAACTCATTTGTGACTAATCTCGTCGAAATTCGTGATTTACACTTTGGCTATGGAGATCGCTCGATTTTATCGGGTCTCCAGATGGATTTTCCACGTCGCAAAGTAATCGCAGTGATGGGCGGTTCGGGCTCTGGCAAGACAACCATTTTGCGTCTGATCGGTGGCCAATTGTTGCCGCAACAAGGATCGGTCACGGTGGATGGGCAAAATGTTCACACTCTGAACACGAAAGATCTATATGTTTTGCGTCGCAAAATGGGTATGTTATTTCAGCACGGTGCCTTGTTCACAGATTTAAGTGTATTTGACAACGTCGCTTTTCCGTTGCGTGAGCATACTGATCTGCCCGACGCGATGCTGCATGATCTGGTACTGATGAAATTGCAGGCAGTCGGTTTGCGCAACGCAGCCCAACTCAAGCCAGCGGAAATCTCAGGTGGTATGGCGCGCCGCGTAGCCTTGGCCAGAGCCGTTGCCTTAGACCCTCAGTTGATTATGTATGACGAGCCTTTTGCCGGATTAGATCCAATTTCTATGGGGGTTACCGCAAACTTAATACGGAACTTGAATGATGCATTAGGGTCTACATCCATCCTTGTATCGCATGATGTGCATGAATCTTTTGCGATTGCTGACTATGTCTACTTCCTGTCGCAAGGGAAAATCGTTGCACAAGGTTCGCCTGAGGAAATGCGCGCCTCTAACGATCCCTATGTAAAGCAATTTGTTCATGCGGAAACTGATGGTCCTGTGCCTTTCCATTATCCTGGCAAATCGTTGGCAGAGGATCTGGGCATCAAGTTGGCGACGCAGGGTGAATCTGCTCAAGGGGATGCAATATGATTACTCGCCTTGGGCAAGCCGTGCGAGAGACTGCGGCTGACGTTGGTTACGCTGCACGCAGTTTTTTTGCGATTTTGTTTAGTTCATTGAGATTATGGCGCAGACCACGTTTAGTAACAGATCAGATTCATTTTATCGGTAATTATTCCTTAGTAATTATCGCGGTGTCTGGTCTGTTTGTTGGTTTTGTATTGGGCTATCAAGGGTTTTATACCTTGAATCGCTATGGTTCTGAAGAGGCTTTGGGATTATTAGTCGCCTTATCTTTGACGCGTGAGCTTGGACCGGTCGTCACCGCTTTGTTATTTGCTGGTCGCGCCGGTACGTCGTTGACGGCAGAAATTGGCTTGATGAAAGCCGGCGAGCAATTGGCTGCGATGGAGATGATGGCGGTAAATCCAATTCAGCGCGTGCTTGCACCTCGTTTTTTAGCTGGCTTGATCGCAATGCCTGTGCTGACTGCAATTTTTAATGCTATGGGCGTCATTGGTGGTTATCTGGTTGGCGTTAAGTTGATTGGTGTTGATAATGGTGCTTTCTGGTCGCAAATGCAGGCAGGTGTTGATGTCTTTCAGGATATTGGTAACGGCGTCATCAAAAGTATTGTATTTGGATTCGCGGTTACTTTCGTTGCCTTATTTCAAGGCTACGAGGCTAAGCCTACACCTGAGGGCGTAGCACGTGCGACGACTCGTACGGTTGTAATTTCTTCGTTATTAGTGCTTGCCTTAGATTTTCTGTTGACTGCATTAATGTTTCAATAGCATTTAATTAGTCTAAGTAATTGTTTGGTAGTGCGAGCACAAAAGGGCTTCGAGCGTTTTAAAGAGAATACTCTCCATGTGGACGAGGTTCCTGAATGAATTGGATGGTGTCTATGCAAAAAAAATCATTGGATTTCTGGGTTGGCTTATTTGTTTTATTGGGTGCGGCTGCCTTGCTGTTTCTGGCATTGAAGGCAGGCAATATGAGTACCTTATCTTTTGATAAAACTTACGATGTCGTAACTCGGTTTGATAATATTGGTGGCTTAAAACCGCGCGCAGCTGTCAAGAGTGCTGGCGTGGTAATCGGTCGCGTAGGTAATATTACATTTGACGATAAAACTTACCAGGCAACGGTAACTTTACAACTCGAAAATAAATACAAATTTCCAAAAGATACGTCAGCCAAAATTTTGACGGCAGGTCTTTTAGGGGAACAATATATAGGCCTAGAACCAGGCGGTGATACCAGTAATTTGGTAGCTGGTGACAGAATTAAAATGACCCAATCCGCTGTTGTACTTGAAAATCTGATTAGCCAGTTCTTGTTCAGTAAAGCAGCAGATGGTAAGGATGAAAAAAAATGAAATCCCAAATAAAAATTACTGGATTAGTCTTAGCTTTGACTTTGATTCTCAGTGGATGTGCAACAAATACGGTCAAAGATAGTCTTAAAGATACGGTCAAAGAGATTAAAGATACCACCTCTCAGACTCTTACCAAGATCAGCGTAAAAACCAATATTGGTGATAATCCGCGTGATCCGCTGGAGGGCTTTAATCGCGTGATGTTCAATTTTAACGATGCAATTGATCAGGCAGTTTTAAAACCTACAGCGAAGGCATATCGCGCTGTTTTGCCAAGTTTTGTACAAACTGGTATCAGCAACTTCTTTGGCAACATCGGCGACGTCTGGACCGCGGTGAATGACTTGCTGCAAGGTAAAGTAGCCGAGGGTGTAACTGATGTCATGCGCGTTGCTGTGAATACGACTTTTGGTCTTGGTGGCGTTATTGATATTGGTTCTGCGGCAGGAATGCAAAAACATCGGGAAGATTTCGGTCAGACCTTGGGGACTTGGGGTGTTAAATCAGGTCCTTATTTG
>JANXTO010000240.1 GCA_025352365.1 Undibacterium sp.
ACAGTGGCATGGCAGATATGGCCCAGATGCAAATGCCACTACCGGAGAATACCGCACCGATGATGACGGGCGACGGCCCATTTGGTTCTGTCGATATGGGCGGTATGTTCAGCGTCGTCAAAGTACGTAAAAATCTAGCTGCCGGAGACTACAAAGATCCGGGCTGGTATCAGCATCCCAAAGGTACGGTCGCATTTGAATGGGTGGGCGCGCTACCTGAGGCAAAACGTCTTTCACCGGAAGGGACTCAAGCGGTGCCAGAAAACATCAAGCCTGAAAAAGAGATTGAAGTACAAATCCGTAAGCCAGAGGGACATATGCATCATCCTTAACATATCTTGGTTGTCGTCACTTAGTTGTCCCTATTTAGTTATCCTTAATCATCCGTCATCAGGACTCAATATATGAACTCAAGAAATATCAAAAAATTAGTAGCCACAAGCTTTTTGTTATTGGCAGGACTTACCTCGCTGCACGCGCATGCGCATGGCAAACTGGAATCGTCATCACCGAAAGCGTCCGAGGTGCTAGATCAGTCACCAAAAGAAATCCGTATCCAGTTTAATGAAAATTTGGAAAGCACATTCAGCAAAATACAATTGCTAGATGCCAAAAAAACCGTGCTGGCTTTAGACAAAAGTATCGTTGATAAAACCAATCCTAAAATCATCTCGGTTGCTGTACCCAACTTGTCCGTAGGAGATTATCAGGTGCAATGGACAGCCATGACGCAAGACGGTCATAAAACCAAAGGCACATTTAGCTTTAAGGTGAAGTAAGTGGCGGAAATGGGAGCAATACAGCATCTGGCTACCTGGGCGTTAAATCTGGCATTTGCGATTATGCTCGGCGCGCTGGCGTCACAAGTCTGGCTTAGCTCTGGGCTTAGCTGGGGAGGCAACCGGAAGAGCCTTGCGGGATTAACAAAGCAACCATCATCCTGGGCACTTACTGCTGCGTCACGCTTGCAGCGCATCCTGACAATCTCAACAACCATCACACTAATCGCCAGTACCGGCGTACTGTGGATAGAAGCTGCGGTTATGGCTGAACTGCCGCTACTAGCGTCATGGGATACCGGCATCACATTGGCAACCAGTACCCATTTTGGACACGCTTATTTGGTCGGCGCCGCCGCCTTGGTCGTAGTCGTTTTTATCAATATATTCCTGTCGAAACTAACGACATCTCATCAGCATTTACGGATAGAGCAAATCATCCTCGCAATTTGCATCGGCGTATTCGCTTACAGCCGCAGTGTCGTTAGTCATGCGGTGATATCCGGTGATTTCACTTGGTCAGTGATGATTGATTGGGTGCATCTGCTATTGGTCAGTTTATGGGTTGGAGAAGTACTGATCGCGGGATTGAGCGTGCTCGCAAAACCGGTAGGCTTGCTGCAAGATCACCGACGCGATTGCGTTAGTTATGTCACTGCACTGTCGCACTCTGCTAGCTGGGGGTTAGTCGGCATTTTTATAACCGGTGGCCTAAACGTATGGCGAGGGCTAGGTGACGTCAACAGTGTCAGCGCAATCACAGACAGTGCGTACGGCATTACTCTGCTACTTAAAATTGTACTGGTAATTGGTGCCGCAGCGCTAGGCGGATATAACCGTTTTTATGTGATGCCTGATTTGCTGCAGGCATTAGAAAAAACTAAACAACATCCGACAGAGCGGCGGTTTACTTTAATACTGCAAGCAGAAGCGATCATTTTGTTGATCGTTATTTTTGTTGCGGCGATACTCAGTTCAACTTCGCCACCATCGGCTAGTTAATGCGATAGCTACGTTAGTAGCTTGATTACTAGCGCAAAATTCCAATATGTTCCGTTACTGATTAACGACACTATTGGTCTTAATTTGCAGTATTGTGAAAATAATATAACTTTACATAAAAACATTAATTATCCTCGGCTATCATTAATTTCTTTTTCAAAAAATCAAATCAAAATTTATGATTAGTAATTTCATTGGCCGGAGTAAATTAGTTTTTAGTATTGCGATAATTGGCGTCATTTTATTTTCAGCCGCATCAAATTCACGAGCTGGCGTAGAACAAACCTCTGTTGACATTTTTTTTGAAAATCCAAAATTAGATAAAGCCGCCCTATCGCCAGACGGAAAATATCTGGGGGTATTAGTTGCAACAAAAAGTGGACGTATGCAATTGGC
>JANXTO010000196.1 GCA_025352365.1 Undibacterium sp.
GTAGAAACACAGTTTGGTTTGCATTTGATTCAGGTGACTGAACGCAAATCAGACGACGTTTCTAAAGAGCGCCAACGTTTGCTTGCACGCCAAGCCGTGCGTGAGCGTAAAGCAGATGAAGCGTTGCAAGATTGGCTGCGCCAGTTGCGCGATCGTGCTTATGTTGAGTTCCGCCTGGACGATAATTAATGACAAAAATTGCCATCACAGTAGGCGAGCCGGCGGGTATAGGCCCAGAGGTTTCTCTACTGGCAGCATGGCAATTACGATCAGAAATTCGTCCCATCCTGATTGGTGACGCTGCTTATTTATCCATGCTGGCAGGAGAAATTGATCCTGCTATGCAGTTGATGGGTGTGTCATTAGAGGCTCTGCGTTACACCGGTTTGCCAGCCTGTGGCGTAAATCAAATTACCGTAATTGATTGTCCTCTAGCAGCGCATGTAATAGCTGGACAATTAGATCCGCGGAATGGGCGTTCTGTATTGCATACGCTGGATGTTGCGATAGAAAGTGTGCAGCAAGCCTGGTGCGATGCGATCGTTACAGCACCCCTACAAAAAAGTACCATCAATGATGCCGGTGTAGCTTTTAGCGGACACACCGAATACTTCGCTGAAAAAACAAATACTGCGCAAGTTGTCATGATGTTGGCATGTGAAGCGTCAGATCATTTGCCACAAGCTTTGCGAGTCGCTTTGGCGACCACGCATCTTGCATTAAAAGATGTGCCTGCCGCGATTACTTTTGATCATTTACTTAAAACGCTGCAGATTATTCATCAAGACTTACAAGTTAAATTTGGTTTACAACAACCGCGTATTTTCGTTACTGGCTTAAATCCCCACGCCGGTGAAAACGGTTATCTTGGGCGTGAAGAGATTGACATCATCACTCCTGTGATTTTGCATGCACAAGGTTTAGGGATGGATGTGCGTGGTCCATATCCAGCAGACACGCTATTCCAGCAAAAATATTTGCAAGAAGCTGATTGCGTGCTGGCGATGTACCACGATCAAGGTTTGCCTGTACTAAAGCACGCTAGTTTTGGTTTAGGGGTAAATATCACTTTAGGATTGCCGCTGATACGAACCTCAGTAGACCACGGCACTGCACTTGACTTAGCTGCGCAAGGCGTGGGTAAAGCAGATGTCGGCAGTATGCTGGTAGCGGTACGAGTCGCAGCTGGTATGGTGAAGGCGCAATCTCAGCACTAGCTTGTCAGAAGTACTAAGCGTCAATAAAAAACTCAGACAACGAAAGCATTTCCCTGGCAGTCATTGATGATCGCTGACGATCACAACTTCTATCTTACTTGTCACACATGTTCTACAATCGTGACATTCAGAATACCCAAAAATCATGAAACACATACCCCGTAAACGCTTCGGCCAAAACTTTTTGACTGATCAATTAGTGCTCAGTCACATCACCAGTGCCATCAATCCTCAGCCTGATCAAACTATGGTTGAGATTGGCCCAGGTTTGGCTGCTATGACTAAACTCTTGTTAGAAGGATTAAGTCAACTGCATGTAGTTGAGCTGGATCGTGATTTGGTAGCGCGTCTGAAAAAGAATTTTGATCCTGCTAAATTGATCGTGCATGAAGGCGATGCTTTGCGGTTTGATTTTTCGACGATCCCAGTGCCGCCGGATAAAAAGCTCCGTGTTGTTGGTAATCTGCCTTACAACATTTCTAGCCCTTTATTATTTCATCTTGCCGAGATTGCACACCTAGTTGAAGATCAGCATTTTATGCTGCAAAAAGAGGTTGTGGAACGTATGGTTGCAGAACCAGGTGGCAAAGCATATGGTCGCCTGTCCGTCATGCTGCAATGGCGCTATCACATGGATTTATTGTTTATCGTACCGCCGACAGCGTTTGATCCACCGCCGAAAGTAGAGTCAGCGATTGTCCGTATGATCCCGAAGGCGGAACGTCTGGAATGCGATATTCATAAATTGGAACAAGTAGTGACTAAGGCGTTCTCACAACGCCGTAAAGTGGTACGTAATTGTGTCGCCGGAATGTTTACTGAGCAGCAGTTGATTGATGTCGGTATCAATCCGCAAATGCGACCAGAAACGATCCCGCTCGAACAGTATGTCGGTCTGGCTAGGTTACTCGCAGAACTGAAGCCCGATGTACCTGCAGATTGATTTGTAATAAAAGGGCTTACGCAAAACCAGCCCTATAAATAAGCTTAGTTGCTTTAGCCGAGCAATACCGTTTGCCTGGATACTGATTTTTCTTATCTCTATCGATTCTTCTCCGATTGCAAATATGAACATTACTACTACGCCAGAATGGCAAACCTTGCTAGCGCATCAAGCTCGTTTAGAACACGTGCATTTACGCGATTTGTTTGCTGCAGACCAACAGCGTTTTCAACATTTCTCTCAGGAGCTGGATGGCTTGCTGGTAGATTATTCGAAGCAAAGGATAGATGCCGAAACATTGCAAAGTCTAGTCGCCTTAGCCAGGTTATCGAAGGTAGAAGACTGGCGTGACCGCATGTTTTCGGGTGAGAAAATCAACATCAGCGAAGACCGCGCTGTACTTCATACTGCTTTGAGGCACTCGGCTTTTACACCGTTCCCAAATCCAGAAGCCGACGTGATGCCTTTGGTGCGCGCTGTGCGTAAACAAATGCGCGATATCGTCGAACGGGTACGCAGCGGATTATGGCGCGGCTTTAAAGGTGATGCGATTCAAAATGTGGTGAATATCGGGATTGGTGGTTCTGATCTTGGTCCTAAATTGGCGACGCGCGCATTGTCGGCAATGCAGCATCCTAGCCTGAGTTTTTATTATGTTTCTAATTTAGACAGCGCCCATCTCGCGCCTTTGTTGGAGACCTTAGATCCGCGTACGACCTTGTTTATTGTCGCCTCCAAGACGTTTACCACGCAAGAGACCAGTATTAACGCCAACACGGCACGTACCTGGCTGATGGCCGCGGCGATGGAGGAATGGGCGGTCGCTAAGCATTTTATTGCCGTCACTTCCAGCCCCGATAAAGCGCATGAGTTTGGTATTCCTGATGCCAATATTTTACAAATTTGGGACTGGGTCGGCGGGCGATATTCTTTGTGGTCGGCGGTAGGTTTATCCGTTGCACTCGCAATCGGGATGAATGGCTTTGAGCGCTTGCTAGATGGTGCCGAGGCGATGGACAAGCATTTTTGTAAAGCGCCGCTAGAGCATAATTTGCCGGTTTTGCTGGCGTTGATCTCCGTTTGGAATACCAATTTTCTTGGTGCTGAAACGACCGCAATCTTGCCTTATAACGAGTCCTTGCGTCACTTGCCCGCCTTCTTGCAGCAATTAGAAATGGAATCGAATGGCAAAACGGTAGGACGTGACGGTGAGCCTTTGACTTGTCGCGCCAATCCGATTGTGTGGGGCGAAATTGGCGTCAATGGCCAACATGCTTTTTTCCAGCTTTTGCATCAGGGCGGCTGGTTGATTCCCTGTGATTTCGTGGTGGCTGCTTCCAGTGATTATCCTTTGCCAGGGCATCAGGCGCCATTATTAGCCAACTGTCTGGCGCAAAGTGCTGCTTTGGCTTTCGGTAAAACTGAAGAACAAGCGCGCATAGAATTGTCTGCCGCAGGTTTGAGTGAGAGCAAGATCGCCGCGCTATTGCCGCATAAAGTATTTGCAGGCAATCAGCCATCCACGAGTATTCTCATCCCTAGCCTTGATCCTTATCAGCTCGGCATGTTGCTCGCTTTGTATGAGCATAAGGTGTTTGTCCAAGGCGTGATCTGGGGTATTAACTCTTTCGATCAGTGGGGCGTTGAGTTGGGTAAGCAGCTTGCCAATCGCTTATTGCCAGCAATTAAAGGCGATCAGGCCTACGACGTTCAACTGGACACGTCGACCACGGGTTTAATCGCTTATTTCCGTCGTCATGGCCATGTATAAGGCAAATCAACGGTTTTAATTTTGATAGGACTTACACAAAAACTGCCCTAACTGCGTTACAGCTCCTAGCTGTACCGAGATAAATCAACGGTTTTATTTCGGATCATGTAATGGAGATAAGCTTTAACAAAAGTTGACACAAATTGACCGTCGGGTTGAAGCAAACTGAATATAATTGATTCTAGGCAATAAATTAATTGACTTGCAGAGATATAAATCACAACACTACTCAATTGGCGGATCTATCATGTTGACAGGAATTATCAGTGTTCTCACCTTCGCCCTCATTGTTGGTGTGATCGGCTTGATTAAAGTAATGAACAAGATTGCAGAGCAATCTGACCAGCCACAGTAAAAAAAGCTGTCTCTAATCTAAACAGATCACAGACAGCTTTTTTATTTAAACCTTCACTTGATTTGATTTGGTTTGTCCAGACCACAATTCCCTTCGTTTTTAACTGCCAAAGAGTCTTACAGACTGGTCGCTTGTTCGGCAGTTTTCCGCTCTATCAATTCTATTTTGTAGCCGTCAGGATCTTGTACAAAAGCGATAACGGTCTTGCCGCCTTTCACTGGGCCTGCTTCACGCGTTACGTTGCCGCCTCTGGCTTTTACTGCATCACATGCCTTGTACGCATCTGGCACTGCAATCGCGATATGTCCATACGCGCTACCCAAATCGTATTTTTCGACGCCATAGTTGTAGGTCAACTCTAGTTCTGCGTGATCAGGGTTATTGCCATAGCCGACAAAGGCAAGGGTATATTTGTACTCGGGATTGTCCGATGTTCTGAGCAATTTCATGCCCAACACTTCAGTATAAAAATCAATCGAGCTTTGCAAATTACCGACGCGCAACATGGTGTGTAATAGACGCATAATAAAATTCCTTTAAATATACTGGATATGAGTATGTTAGTTGAGACACAGATTGTCCAGGGAATGATTGGACAATCTTCTAAAAACTATAGATACTCCCCTTAAAATACGGGGAGATCGTGTGCAGCATGCTGTTTTAATGCATGCTTGGCGTGTTCAAATTCTGGGAACACGGATTGTACTGTCGCCCAAAAACGAGGGCTGTGATTCATCTCACGTAAATGCGAGAGCTCATGTGCAATCACATAATCAATCACGGTTAGGGAGAAATGAATTAGCCGCCAGTTCAGACGAATTTTGCCTTGCGAGGTACAAGAGCCCCAGCGCGTGGTCGCTGCAGAGAGTGCCATTGAGTGATAACTGACATCTAATTTTTCCGCATAAACAGGCAAGCGTTCTAAAAACACCCGACGGGCTTCTTGTTGCAACCATGCCTGTACCCGGTCTTTGAGTTGTTGCTCCCCCGAGTCCGCAGGCAGACAAATTCTCAGCTCGTTACTGTCGCTGTCTAAATGAATGCCCAGCGATTGCGTGGCGAGAATTCGCAAAGTCAGTTGTTTGCCCAGATAAGGTAATTGAGCACCATCTGCCCATACCATTTTAGGTTGAACCTGATGCGTAGCCCGTTCACGGCGCTCGGTAATTTTGGCGACGATCCAGCGCTGTTTTTCGTGAATTGCCTGCTCAATATCGCCAATTGTTACCCAGCGTGGCGCAGTGATTCTCAGCCCATCGTCATTGATTAAAAAGCCAATAGTACGTCGCTTGGAGCGCAGCAGACTATATTCCAGCCATTGCTCTTGCAGGCGTATCTGACGTTTATTCGGAGACTTTTCTGGTGGCGGCGATGAGGTCTTTGGTGACGCCGGAAGACTGGGCGGCGTTGCTTTTTTCGGTGCTGGATCTTGCATTTTACGGCGGGGCGATTGGAACATCCCGCCGTCGTCAGTCCGGCTATCTGAAAACAAATCCAGTTGCAGTAAAAACTGCAAAGGCTTGGTCAATAATGAGAAACGTGATTTCAAAAAACTCTCTTGTTCCTGATTGATCAAGAGTCGCTCTGATCAATCCTTTTTGTATATATGCGGTGAGATCACACGCATTTCGCCTTCTATCCAAGCCTCTACTTTTTGCATCATGTCAGCCGCACTCAAACCATCAGGTGGTATTGGTTTGCCGATTGATACCGTGATCAGACCTGGCATTTTGATGAAAGAATTTTTAGCCCAGCATTCACCGGAATTCATCGCGATCGGTACAACAGGAGTATTGGTTTCTGTCGCTAGGCGAGTACCACCCATTTTGTAATTACCTTTTTGTCCCACCGGAATACGCGTTCCTTCAGGGAACATAATAACCCATTGTCCGTCAGCGAGCCGGCGACGGCCATGTACGACGACCTGGGCAAAGGCGTCCTTACCTTTGCTCCGATCAATCGGGATCATGCGCATTAAAGAAATGCCCCAACCGAAGAATGGAATATAGGTAATTTCTTTCTTAAATACGAAGACTAAAGGTCTTGGCATGCAGGTCAGATAGAAAATGGTTTCCCATGCCGACTGGTGCTTGGACAATAAGATAACCGGTGCATCGGGCAGATTTTCCATCCCTTTGATTTGGTAGCGGATGCCGCAAATAACTTTGGCCGTCCAGATCACAAATACATTCCAGCGCGCGGTCCAGTAGTAACGCTTGTTATACGGCAGTGGTGCAAACAGCAAGCAAGCCATAGACCAGATCACTGTCGCAACAGCCATCAGGCTAAAGAATAAAACCGAGCGTAAAAAATAATTAAAACGAAGCATTGCACATCCTAATAAGGTCACAATAAATTACAGAAAATTCTAGCAAATTTAAAAAGCGATGAGGTTTTGTGTTTGTTTGCTATTTTGTTCGATTATGTCAAACCGCCACAAAAAATTCCGCAGGTACGGTTTTTAAAAGAATATCCACCATCGAGGCGAGGTCTGGATAAATCTGTGTCCCCGGCGGTAGTCCTCCTTTTTCAAAAGTCTTTTTACCTTTGCCTGTCAGCACCAGATGCGGCAAGCAGCCGCATACAAATCCCGCCTGCAGATCACGTAGCGAATCGCCCACACAATGGATGCCCTTTAAGCTGACATCGTAACGACTGGCGATTTCTTGCAGCATGCCTGGTTTGGGTTTGCGACAATCACAATTATCTTCGGAGACGTGCGGGCAAAAAAACACGGCATCAATTTCAGCACCGACTTGCTGTGCTGCTGAATGCATTTTTTGGTGAATCGCATTCAGTGTCGCCATATCAAACAGCTTACGTCCAATACCGGACTGATTGGTAGCAACGACGACTAAATAACCAGCCTGATTCAGTTTAGCAATCGCTTGCAATGAACCGGGTATCGCCTTCCACTCATCAGGAGATTTGATGAACGCGTCTGAGTCCTGATTGATTACGCCATCACGATCAAGGATGATGAGCTTCATCGTTTTCTCCATGATTTTCCTTTTTTGATTGATGTAGTTTCTATCAGGAGGCAAGTTTGGAAATATCAGCAACCTGATTCAACATACCATGTAACTCGTTGAGTAAAGCCAGACGATTATTCCGTAGAGCCAGATCATCGGCATTGACCATCACATCGTTAAAAAAGTTATCCACTTCAGTACGCAATGCTGCCAAGGTTTTCAGTGCACCCGCAAAATCATCTTTGCCGAAAGCAGTATCCACTTCTGGCTTTACCTTATTCATTGCAGCATACAGAGCATGCTCGGCGGCTTCTTGCAATAATCCAGTTTGTACAACGCCTGGAGTACCTTCAGCTTTTTTCAGAATATTAGTAATGCGTTTGTTAGCGGTAGCCAGGGATGTTGATTCTGGTAATGCGGCGAACGCTTGTACAGCTTGCAGGCGTTCCAGAATGTTATCTAAGGTATCGGGATTTTGTGCAACCACTGCTTCGACCTCGTTTTGCGCAAAGCCTTTGTCACGCAATTGGCCACGTAAGCGGTCATACATAAAGTTCAAAACATCAGCACTAGGATCTTTAAAGTTGGCGTTGCCAGTAAATTGTGTCAGCGCATCAGCAAGTAAT